>NCBI01000001.1:0-300000 GCA_002255365.1 Chromatiales bacterium 21-64-14 | reverse complement strand
CGCCGGGCCCGGTGCGGTGGGGATCGCCGCGCCCCAGGTGGGTTGCCTCCGGCGCGTGGTGATCGTGGACGTGTCCGACCGGCCCAAGGTGGCGGGCCACGGGCGGCTGGTGCTGGTGAACCCGGAGATCACCGCGTGGGAGGGGTATGCGGTGGGGCGCGAGGGCTGTTTGTCGGTGCCTGATTTTACCGGCAACGTGATTCGGGCCGAGTCGATCCGGCTCAGCGCCCGCGACCTCCAGGGCGTGGCGGTGGAATACCAACTGCGGGGGTTCGAGGCGCGCGTCGCGCAGCACGAGCTGGATCACCTGGAGGGACTGTTGTTCCTGGACCGCCTGGTGAGTCGGCGCCACGACTTGTTTCGGCGCAAGGGCGCCCGGTAACCGCGCGGGGGAACCGGAAGCATGCACGGATTTTCGGTCGACTGGACCTATACCGCCCGCAGCTTGGTGGCCCTGATCGCCATCCTGAACCCGGTGGGGGCGGTGCCGGTATTCATGTCCGTCACCGCCAGTCAAAGTGCCGCGGAGCGCACCCGTACCGCACGGGTGGTCGCTCAGAGCGTGGCGGTGGTGCTGCTGATCAGCGCCTTCTTCGGCGAGCCGATCCTGGCCTTTTTCAGCATCAGCATGGCGGCGTTCCGGGTCGGTGCCGGGCTGCTGATCCTGCTCATGGCCATCGCCATGCTGCATGCCCGTGCCTTCGGCGTACGCCAGACGCCGGAGGAATTGGAGGAGGGGGTTCAGAAAGAGGCGGTGGCGGTGGTGCCCCTGGGGATCCCCCTGTTGGCCGGGCCGGGCGCCATCAGCACCGTGATCCTGCACGCCCAGCGCGCCCACGGAGCCCTGGAACTGGGCCTCCTGTCCGGGGTCATCCTGCTTACCGCGTTGCTTACCTACGTGGTGCTGCGCTTGGCCGATCCGGTGGCGCGTCGCATGGGGGTCGCCGGCATCAACATCGCTACCCGGGTGTCCGGGCTGCTGCTGGCGGCCATCGCCGTGGAGATCCTGGCCGCCGGCCTGTTGCAGTTGTTCCCGGGCCTGGCGGGCGTCGGGCACTGAGGGCGACGCGCGCGGCACCGGTCGGCGGGGCTTGAAATTGGCCCGTTACGCCCAATAACTAGGGATGACGCGGCATCTCGTGCGCGGGAGAGCACACCATGCGGATGGACAAATTGACCAGCAAGTTTCAGATGGCACTGGCGGACGCCCAGAGCTTGGCGGTGGGTCGCGACCACCCGTTCATCGAGCCGGTACACGTGATGACCGCCCTCCTGGACCAGCAGGGCGGCAGCGTGCGCCACCTGCTGACCAAGGCGGACGTGAATGTGAACCGTTTGCGTTCCCAGCTCGGGGAGGCGCTGGATCGCCAGCCTCAGGTGGAGGGGACCGCAGGCGACGTGTCGATCTCCAATGAGTTGGGACGCATGTTCAACGTCACCGACAAGCTCGCCCAGCAGCGCAAGGACCAGTATCTGTCGAGCGAACTGTTCGTGCTGGCGGCGGTGGAGGACAAGGGCGCCTTGGGAGATCTGCTGCGCAAGGCGGGGGCCTCCAAGGCGGGGATCGAACGGGCCATCGACGAGCTGCGCGGTGGCCAGAAGGTCGACGACCCCAACGCCGAGGATCAGCGTCAGGCGCTGGAGAAATACACCGTCGACCTGACCGAGCGCGCTGAGCAGGGCAAGCTCGACCCGGTCATCGGGCGCGACGACGAGATCCGCCGCACCATACAGGTGCTGCAACGGCGCACCAAGAACAACCCGGTGCTGATCGGCGAACCCGGGGTGGGCAAGACCGCCATCGTGGAGGGGCTCGCGCAGCGGGTGATCAACGGGGAGGTGCCGGAGGGACTCAAGGAAAAACGCATCCTGGTGCTGGACATGGCGGCGCTCATCGCGGGCGCGAAGTTCCGCGGCGAGTTCGAGGAGCGGCTCAAGGCGGTGCTGACCGATCTGGCCAAGCAGGAGGGCCAGATCATCCTGTTCATCGATGAGTTGCACACCATCGTCGGCGCCGGCAAGGCGGAAGGGGCGATGGACGCGGGCAATATGCTCAAACCGGCCCTGGCCCGGGGCGAGCTGCACTGCATCGGCGCCACCACCCTGGACGAGTACCGCAAGTACATCGAGAAGGATGCCGCCCTGGAGCGGCGTTTCCAGAAGGTCCAGGTGAACGAGCCCACGGTGGAAGACACCATCGCCATCCTGCGCGGGCTCAAGGAACGCTACGAGGTGCATCACGGCGTGGAGATCACGGATCCCGCGATCGTGGCCGCGGCGACCCTTTCCCACCGTTACATCACCGACCGCCAGCTCCCGGACAAGGCCATCGATCTGGTGGACGAGGCGGCAAGCCGCATCCGCATGGAAATGGATTCCAAGCCGGAGGAGATGGACCGGCTCGAGCGGCGTCTGATTCAGCTCAAGATCGAACGCGAGGCCCTCAAGAAGGAGAACGACGAGGCGTCCCGCAAGCGTCTGGAAAACCTCCAGGCTGAGATCACCCGCCTGGAGCGGGACTACTCCGATCTGGAGGAGATCTGGAAGTCGGAGAAGGCCGCCATGCAGGGCGCCGCGCATATCAAAGAGGCGCTGGAGCGCTCGCGGCTCGAATTGGAGACCGCGCGCCGTGCCGGTGATCTGGGCCGCATGTCGGAGATCCAGTACGGGCGTATTCCGGAACTGGAAAAGCAACTGGCGGCCGCCACCCAGGTCGAGCAGCAGGACTTCAGGCTGTTGCGTAACAAGGTCACCGATGAGGAGATCGCGGAGGTGGTGTCCAAGTGGACCGGCATCCCGGTCTCCAAGATGCTGGAGGGCGAACGGGACAAGCTGCTGCGCATGGAAGATGCCCTGCGCGTGCGTGTGGTGGGCCAGGACGAGGCGGTGCGCGCGGTCTCCGATGCCATCCGCCGTGCGCGCGCCGGGCTCGCGGATCCCAACCGTCCGAACGGCTCGTTCCTGTTCCTGGGTCCCACGGGGGTCGGCAAGACCGAACTCACCAAGGCGCTGGCGGGGTTTCTGTTCGATACCGAAGAGGCCATGGTGCGCATCGATATGTCCGAGTTCATGGAAAAGCACTCCGTGGCCCGGATGATCGGCGCGCCACCGGGTTACGTAGGCTACGAGCAGGGCGGCTATCTCACGGAAGCGGTGCGCCGCAAACCCTACTCGGTGATCCTGCTCGACGAGGTGGAGAAGGCCCACCCGGACGTGTTTAATGTGCTGCTGCAGGTGTTGGACGATGGGCGGCTCACCGACGGCCAGGGCCGTACCGTGGATTTCCGCAACACGGTGATCGTCATGACCTCGAACCTGGGCTCGCAGCTCATCCAGGAGATGGCCGGCGAGGAGCACTACGAACGCATGAAGTCCGCGGTCATGGAGATCGTCGGTGGCCACTTCCGCCCGGAGTTTATCAACCGCGTGGACGAGGTGGTGGTGTTCCATCCCCTGGGCCGGGAGCAGATCCACGCCATCGCCGCGATCCAGGTGGGTTATTTGCAGCGGCGCTTGCGCGATCGGGACATGGACCTGGAACTGACTGATGCGGCCCTGGACAAGCTCGGCGCCGCGGGTTTCGATCCGGTGTACGGCGCACGGCCCCTGAAGCGCGCCATCCAGCACCAGTTGGAGAATCCGTTGGCCCAGGAGATCCTCGCCGCGCACTTCGTGCCGGGTGACCTCATCCGGGTGGACGCGGAGGGCGACCGGCTGGTGTTCCGCAAGGTCGCCCGCAAGGCCTCCGCCGCGTAACGAGGCCGCGACGAGCCCACATCGCGGCTTGTGGCCGTTGGTACCCTTGATACCACTCGGCGGGGAGGCGAGCGGTGCTGCGACCGGACTATGAAGGGGGTGGCCTGGTCAACCTCATGGCCTCCTTGATGACAGGACTGGGAGGCCGGCCGTCGGATCTCTATCCGCCGCTTGCCGGCCTGCCGCCGCAGGAGGTGAAGGCAGCTGCGAACGTAGTCCTCCTCCTGCTGGACGGGCTCGGCCACGATTACCTGATCCAAAACGGTGCCGGCGGCGCCCTCTGTCGTCACCTGCAGGGCCCCATCACTTCGGTGTTTCCACCCACCACCGCGGCGGCGGTCACCACGGTGCTCACCGCGGTCGGGCCCCAGCAACACGCCGTGACCGGCTGGTTCGTCCACCTGCGGGAGTTGGGCACGGTCAGCGCCTTGCTGCCGTTCCGACCCCGCTGGGGGGCGGGCGCGGTTTCGATGAAAACGGACTGGATCCGAGGTCCTTGATCGACGCCCCGCCCGCGTTCCCGAGTTTGGGGGCGGACGCCTATGTCGTGGTTCCGGAGCACTTGGTGAATTCCGCCTACAGTCGGGCCATGACGGGTAGCACGCGCCGGGTCGGTTACCGGGATCTGGAGGATTTCTTCACCCGCATCGCCGCTATCGTACGGGCCGGTGGCGGGCGCCGTTTCGCGTACGGGTACTGGCCCGAACTGGACACGTTGGCCCACATCCATGGCGTGGGCAGCGCGCCGGTGGCGACGCATCTGCATGCCCTGGACCGCGGATTCCAGGCCTTGCTGGACCAGTTGGGCGGTACCGATACCCTGGTGTTGGTGGTGGCCGACCACGGCTTCGTGGATACCCGCCCGGAGTCCGTGATTCATCTGGACCGGCATCCCGATTTGCACGCGTGCCTGTCCCTGCCCTTGTGCGGCGAGCCGCGCGCGGCCTACTGCTATGTGCGCCCCGCCTGCGTTCAGCGCTTCGAGCGCTATGTGACGGAGGAACTGCGTGATCAATGCGAACTGTTCCCCGCCGCGGCCCTGGTGGAGGGCGGGTGGTTCGGCCTCGGTACGCCGTCGCCCCGACTGCTGGAGCGCGTGGGGGATTATGTGTTGTTGATGAAGGGCGATCGGGTGATCAAGGACCGCCTCCCCGGGGAAGCGGTGTTCCACCAGATAGGGGTGCACGGTGGCGTGAGCCGCGCGGAGCTGTACGTGCCCCTGGTGATGGCCCGGGTATAGCGGGGCCCCGGACGGCTATTCTCCGCGCGCGATGCGCAGCAGTACGCGGTCCAGGGCGCGGTGGGATAGCAGCCGGCGCAGCACCGCGAACAAATGGGTGGGAAAGGTGACGTAATAGCGGGGTTTCGGCCGCCGGCGTTCCAGGGCTTGGATCAGCTTCGCCAGTACCGCCTCCGGCGGGCGGGTAAACGGGGCGGCAGGCCCCCGGCGGGCGAGCCGTGCCTCGAGCCGCCGGTAGGCATCGCGGTGGGCACTGCGCCGAATATCGATGTGGGTGGTGAAGGCGGCGTGGGCACGGGCCCGCAGCTGGCTGCGGATCGGGCCCGGCTCGATCAGGCTGACATGGACACCGCTCCCTGCCAGTTCCAGACGCAGGGTGTCGGCAAGGCCTTCCAGTGCGAACTTGGTCGCGTTGTAGGCGCCCCGGTAAGGCAAGGCCACCAGCCCCAGTACCGAACTGTTGATGACGACGCGCCCCTCCCCGCGGGCGCGCATGGCCGGGAGCAGGCGGTTGATCACGTCGAGCCCGCCGAAGACGTTGGTCTCGAACTGGGCGCGCAAGGCCGCGCGGCTGAGATCCTCCACCGCGCCCGGCTGCTGATAGCCGCCGTTATGGAATACCCCGTAGACGGCGCCCGCAGTGCGCCGCAACACCTCCTCGGTGGCGGCCTGGATGGAATCGGGGTCGTCCAGATCCAGCGCCAGGGCCTCCAGCCCCGTGGCGGCGAGCGCCGCCACGTCGGCGGCTTGGCGCGCGGTGGCGAACACGCGATAACCGCGCGCCGCGAGACCGCGTGCCGCGCATTGGCCGATGCCGCTGGAACATCCCGTGATCAGCACTGCGCGCGGGCCGCCCATGGCCTTCGGTCCCTCCGGTTGCCCCGTGTCCACTCTGCCGGTCCGCTGTGCGCCCCGGTTCAGGCCAGCAACACCGCTACCAATCCGTTAATAAAGATCCCGCCGAAGGTACCCGCGCCGCCGATGGAAGCCATGGGAGGCTGGGCGGCAGATCTCCGGCAGGTGCACAGCAGGCTGGCGCCCAACAATATCCCACAATACTCACAGGGTACCGCATATGTAGGCCGGAGGCGCGCCGTGCGCCGGTTCTACCATCACCGCCACCACGGCGGCGGTGATGGGTGCCACCAACACGCGCAGGCTGACGGCGCTGCCGATCGCCGCGGTGAACAGCAGCAGAAACGCCGATCCCGCGGGCAGCCCCAGCTTGTCGGAGGGGATAGTGAGTAGCGCCATTTGCGCGAAAGCGCGCAGGCAGCCCAGGGCGAACAGGAACAGCCGTAGGTGGGCCGGGGAGAACGGTGGGCGCATCTTCAGGCTTCCGGCGTCGCAGGAGCCGCGGGGTTCTCCCGGCGGGCCCATGATGACACGCCTGGGCCGGGGCTGGCGAATCTTGCCGCTCTCGGTGGAGGCCCTTGATTTTGCTACAATGCGCCCATATTGCCTTGAAAGACGGGCAACACGATCCGAGGAAGGTAGCGATGCCGATCTACGAATATCGATGTACCGGTTGCGGGCATGAGCTGGAGGCGATCCAGAAGATGAGCGACGATCCTCTTTTGGACTGCCCGGCCTGTGGAAAGCCCACCCTGCAGAAACTGATCTCCGCCGCCGGATTCCGCCTGAAGGGTGGCGGCTGGTACGAGACCGATTTCAAAAGCGGTCACAAGAAGAACGTGGTGGAATCCGACGGCACCAAATCGGAGGGTAAGGCCAAGAGCGAGCCCGCCGGTGACGCCAAGCGCGACCCCAAAAAGAAAACGACCACCCCGACCGGTACCGAGTAGCGCTGTTCCGGTCTATCGTCACCGGCGTGCGTGGGGGTCCCGCGCCGGCCTGGTAAAGTTGCGTGGGCCGGGGCAAGGCCGTAACATGGCGACCTCCGGAATCTCCGGTCTTTCTTGCGAAATCTCAAGGGCTTCTGCGTCATGCGCACCCACTACTGCGGGCAGTTGGACGAGTCGCTGTTGGATGGCGAGGTGGTCCTGTGCGGGTGGGTCCACCGCCGCCGTGACCACGGCGGCGTGATCTTCGTGGACCTGCGCGACCGCGAGGGTTTGGTGCAGGTGGTGTTCGATCCGGACCGCAAGGACAGCTTCGCCATCGCAGAACGGGTGCGCAGCGAGTACGTGCTGCGGGTCCACGGACGCGTGCGGCACCGGCCGGCCGGTACCGAGAACCCGGCATTGGCGACCGGTCAGGTGGAAGTGTTGGGGCAGGAGCTGGAGATCCTGAATGTGGCGGAGACCCCGCCGTTTCCGCTGGACGACGAGGCGGTCAGCGAGGAGGCGCGCCTGCGTTTCCGCTACGTGGACCTCCGCCGCCCCGCGATGCTCCAGCGCCTGCGGCTGCGGGCCGAGGTGACCCGCACCCTGCGCCGGTTTCTGGACGAGCACGGCTTTCTGGACGTGGAGACGCCGGTGCTGACGCGCGCCACGCCGGAAGGGGCCCGGGACTACCTGGTACCGAGCCGTACCCACCCCGGTGCATTCTTCGCGCTGCCCCAGTCACCGCAGTTGTTCAAGCAACTGCTCATGATCGGAGGGCTCGATCGCTACTACCAGATCGCCCGCTGCTTCCGAGATGAGGATCTGCGTGCCGACCGTCAGCCGGAGTTTACCCAGCTGGATATCGAGACCTCCTTCATGGACGAGGAGGACCTCCTGCCGGTGATCGAGGACATGATCCGGCGGCTGTTCGGCACGGTGTTGGGGGTGGTGTTGCCGGATCCGATCCCGCGCATGAGCTATCAGGACGCGGTGGCCCGCTTCGGTACCGATCGCCCGGACCTGCGTATTCCGCTGGAGCTGGTTGAATGCACCGACCTGATGCGCGCGGTGGAGTTCAAGGTGTTCGCGGGACCCGCCAACGACCCACATGGGCGCGTCGCGGGCCTGCGGCTGCCCGGCGGGGCGGCGCTCACCCGCAAGGAGATCGACGACTACACGGCCCTGGTGGCGCGCTACGGGGCCAAGGGCTTGGCGTATATCAAGGTCAACGACCGCGGCGCCGGGCGCGCAGGTCTGCAGTCGCCGATCCTGAAGTTTCTGCCGGATCCGGTGGTGGAGCAGATCCTGGCGCGCTGTGGCGCGGCGACCGGGGATCTGGTGTTTTTCGGGGCCGATCGCGCAGCGGTGGTGAACGAGTCCCTGGGTGCGCTGCGGGTGCGGCTCGGTCACGACCGCGGTTGCGTGGAGGCCGGCTGGCGCCCGCTATGGGTGATGGATTTTCCGATGTTCGAGTGGGACGAGCGCGCGCGGCGCTGGGTGGCGTTGCACCATCCGTTTACCGCGCCCCAGGTGCCGGATTCGGAGCACCTCGCCGCGCAGCCCGGCTCGTGTCTGTCCCGCGCCTACGATCTGGTGCTCAACGGCACCGAGGTCGGCGGCGGTTCGATCCGTATCCATAGCGCCGAGATGCAGGCGGCGGTATTCCGCCTGTTGGGAATCTCCGACGCGGAGGCGCGCGACAAATTCGGTTTCCTGCTGGATGCGTTGCGCTACGGTTGTCCGCCGCACGGGGGCATCGCTTTCGGACTGGACCGCTTGGTGATGCTGATGAGCGGCGCCGAGTCGATCCGCGAGGTGATCGCGTTCCCCAAGACGCAGACTGCGAGTTGTCCCCTGACCCAGGCGCCGTCCGCGGTGCCCGAGTCCCAGCTTCACGAGTTGGGATTGCGCATGCGCGGTCCGGTGACCCAGCAGGCCTGAGCCGCCGCTCGCTGCACTGTGGACAGCGAGCGCTACAAGCGGCCCGAGTCGGTGTTGGTCGTGGTCCACACCCGGGAGCGCGCAGTGCTCATGCTGGAACGCCGGGTCCCGCTGGGATACTGGCAATCGGTGACCGGCAGCCTGGGCTGGGGCGAGACTCCTCAGGCGGCGGCGTGCCGGGAACTGCGCGAGGAAACGGGCTTGGTGGCGGGGGGCGCGGTGGTGCTCCGCGACCGGGGCGAACAGAACCGTTTTCCCTTACTCCCGGAATGGCAGGCGCGCTACCGGCCTGGGGTACGATATAATCTGGAGCACGTTTTTACCGCCGAGCTGGCCGTGCCAGCGGATATCCGCCTGGCCCCGACGGAGCATGTGGCCCTGCGTTGGGTCGCATGGCCCGCGGCGGTGGCGTTGGCCGCCTCGTGGACTGATCGCGCCGCGATCCGGCGCTATGTCGCCGCGGATGACGCTGGCGGCGGATCGAAACCCCGCCGCTACCCCATACCCAAGAGCAGGTAACGTCCATGGCCGCCGACCCGTCCACCCTGCAAACCTATGCGCTGCTGGACGATGCGGCGTGCGAGGCGCGTATTCGCACCGCCAAGGCGGCCCTCGGCGAACGCCTGGTGATCCTCGGCCACCATTATCAGCGCGAGGAGGTTTATCGCCACGCTGACTATACCGGCGATTCCCTCAAGCTCTCGCGGCTCGCCGCCGCCTCGCGTGCCCGCTATATCGTCTTCTGCGGCGTGCACTTCATGGCGGAGGTGGCCGACATCCTGTCCCGGCCCGATCAGGTGGCGGTGCTTCCGGACCTGGCGGCGGGATGTTCCATGGCGGACATGGCCAGCCTCGCGAAGGTGGAGCGCGCATGGCGTGAACTGGCGACGGTGCTGGACCCCGACGTCCATTGCACCCCGGTCACCTACATCAATTCCGCCGCGGACCTGAAGGCGTTCTGTGGCCGCCATGGTGGGATCGTGTGCACGTCCACCAACGCGCGCCAGGTCATGGAGTGGAGTCTGGAACGCCGTGCCAAGGTCCTGTTTTTCCCCGACCAGCACTTGGGCCGCAATACCGGATATCGGATGGGGATTTCCCTGGAGCGGATGGTGGTGTGGGATTTCGATCGGCCCATGGGGGGGCTGACCGAAGCGCAGATCCGGGACGCGACCGTGATCCTGTGGAAGGGCTTCTGCTCCGTGCACCAGATGTTCCAGCCGGCGCACGTGGATCAGTTCAAGACGCGCTATCCGGATGCCAAGGTGATCTCCCATCCGGAATGCTCGTTCGAGGTATGCCAGAAGTCCGACTACGTTGGTTCCACGGAATTCATCATCAAGACCATCGCCGATTCGGCGCCTGGCACCCGGTGGCTGGTGGGCACCGAGCTCAATCTGGTGGATCGCCTCAATGAACAGTTTCGCCACCAGGGGAAATCGGCGCACTTCATGTCGCCAACGGTGTGTATGTGTTCCACCATGTTTCGTATCGATCCCCAGCACCTGGCGTGGATCCTGGAAAACCTGGCGGAAGATCGGGTGGTAAACCGCATCCAGGTTCCCCCTGCTACCGCGGAGCCGGCGCGCCTCGCGCTGGAGCGCATGTTGGAGATCTCGCCGTAAACGGTGGCGCGGGTTCCGCGGGCGACGACGCCCCTCTGGTGGTCCTGATCCACGGCTTGTTCATGTCGGGTTGGGTGATGGGGTGCTTGGCGCGGCGCGTGCGCGGCTGCGGGTTCCGAACAGCGATTTTTTCGTACCCCTCGCGCGGCCGCAGCCCGGTGGACAACGCCGCGGATCTGGCCGGGTTTCTCGCGCGGCTGCGGGCTTCACGCATACATCTGGTGGCCCATAGCCTGGGTGGTTTGGTGGTGCTGCATCTGCTGCAGGACATTCCCGAGCCGCGATTGGGCCGGATTCTGTTGCTGGGCACCCCTTTGGCGGGCAGTACCCTGGTGCGGCGCCTGTTGCGCCACCGCCCCGGCCGTTGGTTGCTGGGGCGCAGTGTCGAACGCGGTTTGCTTGGCGACCGTCCGCGTGCAGCCCCGGGACTGGACGTGATGGTGATCGCCGGCCGCCGGAGTATGGGGATCGGGTGCCTGTTCGGCGGGCTTCCGGTGCCCAACGACGGCACCGTAACCGTGGCGGAGACCCGCGCGCCGGATTGCCCGCGACGGGTGATCGTCCCGACCACCCATATGGGCTTGGTGCTCTCCCGGCGTGTCGCCCGTCAGGTGTGCGGTTTCCTGCGTGGCGATCTGGTCCAGGAGGCCGCCGCGGGCGATGACGGATCGGCGGTGTCGCCGTCATCGTCGGCACCAAAAGGGCCATGATAAACTACCGCACCGGGCGCCGTGAGGCGCAGGCGACGCGAGGCAGCGCATGGCGGGACACAGCAAATGGGCCAATATCCAGTACCGCAAGAATGCCCAGGATGCACGGCGCGGCAAGTTGTTCACCAAGCTGATTCGGGAGATCACGGTAGCGGCCCGTACCGGGGGCGCCGATTCGGGCATGAATCCACGCCTGCGCCTTGCAGTGGACAAGGCGCTGGTTGCCAATATGCCCAAGGACAAGGTCGAGCGTGCTATTAAACGCGGCGCCGGGGCGCTGGAGGGCGAGGCTTACGAAGAGGTCCGCTACGAGGGCTACGGGCCGGGCGGGGCGGCGGTTATCGTGGACTGCATGACCGACAATCGCAACCGCACCGTGGCCGAGGTGCGCCACGCATTTTCCAAGTGCGGCGGTAACCTCGGTACCGAAGGCTCGGTGGCCTATCTGTTTGTACACTGCGGCTTGCTCACCTACCCGGCGGGCAGCGATGAGGACCGGATCATGGAGCTCGCCCTGGAAATGGGCGCCGAGGATGTGGTCAGCCAAGAAGACGGTTCCATCGAAGTGCTGAGTACCCCGGATGGTTTCATCGCGCTGAAACAGGCCATGCTCGACGCGGGGCTGGAGCCGGAGTACGCCGAGATCACCATGCGCGCCTCGGTGTCCACGCCCCTGGGTGGTGATGAAGGCCGGCTGCTGGTGCGTCTGTTGGAGATGCTGGAGGATCTGGACGATACTCAGCAGGTATATTCCAATGCAGACCTCGCGGAGGATGTCCTTGCGGAGCTGTGAACCGGTGGGTAGACCATGAACCCGGCGCAGGGGGGAGTTTGCGCCCCGGGTCGGAGCTGGCGTGTCGCTCCCCGCCGCGGCGGGTTTGCCGGCTGGGGGCCCCGGGGGGTCCCCCACCGTGAACCACTACGCTAGCGTGGTGCGGATCCTCGGGATCGACCCTGGTTCGCGGATCACCGGTTACGGTGTCATCGATGTGGTCGGGACCCGCGCGTGCTACGTGGCCAGCGGCTGTATCCGGGTCCAGGGGACGGATCTGGCGTCCCGGCTGCGGCTGATTTTCGAAGAGGTGCGTCAGATCGTGGACGGCTACCGACCCGAGCAGGTGGCGATCGAGCGGGTGTTCCTGCACCGCAACGTGGATTCCGCGCTCAAGCTTGGACATGCACGGGGCGTAGCCTTGTGCGCCGCGGCACTCGGCTCGGTACCGGTCACGGAGTACAGTGCCCGGGAGATCAAGCAGGCGGTGGTGGGTACCGGCGCCGCCGCGAAGGTCCAGGTCCAGCATATGGTGCGCCAATTGCTGGGTCTCGACGCCAGTCCCCAGAGCGATGCCGCCGATGCCCTCGCGGTGGCTCTGTGCCATAGTCACACTGGCGCCACCCTGTTGCGGCTGCCATTGGCGGGCCGCGTGCGCCGCCGCGGGCGGCGGCGATGATCGGACGCCTGCGGGGCCTGCTGACGTACAAGCAGGCGCCACACTTGGTGGTTGACGTCGGTGGCGTGGGTTACGAGGTGGAGGCGCCCATGTCCACCTTCTACGTACTGCCGCCGGTGGGGGACGAGGTCACACTCCACACCCACTTGGTGATCCGCGATGATAGCCATACTCTGTTCGGTTTCGCGCGCGAATCGGATCGGCTGCTGTTCCGTGGCCTGATCCGGGTCAACGGCGTGGGGGCGCGACTGGCCCTCACGATTCTCTCCGGTGTGAGCAGCGAGGAGTTCGTGCGCTGTGTCCATGACCAGGATGCCGCGGGACTGACGCGCCTTCCGGGGGTCGGCCGGAAGACCGCGGAGCGGTTGATCATGGAAATGAAGGACCGGCTCGCGACTTGGCATGTCCCGCTGAGCGCCGCGGGCGAGGAGGCACGATCCGCCACTGGCGCGGGAGTTGCCGCGCCAGCGGCGGAGGCGGTGAGCGCCCTGGTGACCCTGGGCTACAAGCCCCAGGAGGCGAGCCGCATGGTACGCGAGTTGAACACGGCCGATCTGGCCAGCGAAGAGATCATCCGTCGCGCCTTGCAGGCGGCGGCCAAATGAGCCGGGGAGATTCGGTGTGCCGGGACATCGCGGAGCCGTTGGTCGATGAGTAAAGGCGGGAGCCGTTGCGCCCTGCTCGTGTGGGGCTGGATCTGGCTGGCGGGGCCGAGCCAGGCGGCTACCTATCCGTTGCCGCCGCCGGGTGATTCAGTGATCGGCCGGTTGCAGTGGGTTGCGGCCCGGCACGAAGATACCCTGCTGGACATTGCGCGCCGCTTCGACCTTGGTTACGACGAATTGCGTTTGGCGAACCCCGGTGTTGACCCATGGCTGCCGGGGGCCGGGACGCGGGTGCTGTTGCCGACGCGCTATGTTTTGCCGCCGGGTCCACGTCGGGGGATCGTCCTCAATGTCCCGGAGATGCGCCTCTATTACTATCCGCCGGTGCGCCGCGGTGGTTCGGCGGTGGTCATCACCTATCCGGTGGGTATCGGGCGGGACGGATGGCAGACCCCCGTGGGGTTGACGCGGGTGGTGGATAAGATCCGCCACCCGGCTTGGTATCCGCCCGCCTCCATTCGCAAAGAGCATGCCGAGAACGGCACCCCTCTGCCGAGGTATGTTCCTCCCGGGCCGGACAATCCGCTGGGCCAGTTCGCCCTGCAACTGGGGGTGCCCGGCTATCTGATCCATGGTACCGATCATCCCTATGGGGTTGGGATGCAGGTGAGCCACGGTTGTGTGCGGCTCTATCCGGAGGACATCCAGTCGCTGTTCAACGGTGTGCCGGTGGGTACTCCGGTCCGCTTGGTCCACGAGCTCTACAAGGTCGGGTGGCAAGGGGGGCGGCTGTATCTCGAGGCGCACCCGCCCGTGACACCACAGGGCAAGGCGGCGGTTCGAGACCTCACGCCGGCGGTGCGGTTGGTGGTCGATGCCACCCGCGGGCACCCGGGTTACGCGGTGGACTGGGCGCGGATGCAACACCTGATCCTGGAACCCGAGGGGATCCCGGTGCCAGTGGGGATACACGATCCGGGCATCGCGGAGACGCGGGCCGCGGCGCTCCCGCTCGCGGCGGGTGATACATCGTCCGCGACCGCCGTACCCGTGGCGCTGGAAAAAGATCGCCCCGCGGGTGCGGGGCGATAGAACACTGGATGCCTGATCGTCGCGGAACGCGACGCGGGCGGTTACTTGTACATTGACTTCTTGAACATCCGGTTGATCTTCTCGTTGGTGTCTGCAATCGCCTTCTTGTTCGCTTCCGACTGCTGCAGCGCCTCGTCGGCCTTCTGATTGGCTTGGTCCGCCGAGCTCTTGGCGGCCTGGGCCGTGCTCTGGGCATCCTGGGCTGTACCCTTCACCGCGTTCAGCTGATCGGTAGTGGCACAGCCGCCGGCAAGCCCTATGACCAGCGCCAGGGCAGCGAGTTTGGCTGGAGTCCCCAACAAATTACGCATGACGGTATCTCCTTCTGGGGGGGTGGGGGGGTAGTACGGATACAACGGGGCGCAGTATACCGGATTTCGAGGCCCGGTTCTCAAGGTGTTTCGGTGGCGATTCCCCGGGTGGCTCAGCGCACTACCACCGTTGTCCCGATGTGGACCCAAGGGGACAGCGTGTCGATCTGGCGGTTGGTCAGGGCAATGCACCCGCGGGTCCAATTGAGATGCCGATGGATCCAGGGATTGGCGTCGCCGAGTCCGTGGATGCCCAGGTCGCCACCCAGCGGGGTATCCTGGGGGGGGTGGTCCTGGTCGCGCACACCGCGCAGGATCCGGCGCAGGGTGTCCGGGCCGATCAAGTTGTGGTCGAAGGCGCGCCATGCGTAGGTCGGATTGGGATAATCGAGGCCGAAGAACCGATGGAACGGGCTGTGGTTGTTGATCCAGGCGATATGGAAGGTGCCCAGGGGGGTGGCATCGTCGTCCCGCACACGCAGCCGGGTTACGCCGCCGCGCCCGATGGCGATATCGCCGAAACGGACCCTGACCCGTCCATCCTGGATCACGGATAGGGTGGCGGAATGGGTGTCCACCAGCAACCACGGCTGACCCTGAGCCCGGAGCTGTACCGGGCCCGCTATGGCCACGAGCAGAAGACACAACCGCAACAGCTTCATTCGACGGGGGTTCCTTCGATAGTTGGGACATGCCCGGTACGGCGCAGATAGCGGCCGGGGCGACCTTATGCAATAGGGTAAAACGAGAACCAAGTCACGTAAACGGGTCGCGTTTCCGAGGCATAAACTGACCGGGCCCGATCCGTCGCCGCGGTTTTGTCCGGTCGACAGTCCGTAGTGTAGAGTCCACCCCGGCGGGCCCCGTGATTTTTGTCCGTCCAGGGTATCATAGGCGCAGCGCGGGATACGGGTGAGGCCGATGATCGAATCCGACCGATTGGTAAATCCCCGCACCACCGGGGATGAGGAGGCGGTGGAGCGCAGCGTGCGGCCCCGGACCCTCGGTGAATACATGGGGCAGGCCCCGGTGCGTGAACAGATGGAGATCTTCATCCGCGCCGCACGGGAGCGCGGCGAGGCCCTGGATCATGTGCTGATCTTCGGTCCGCCCGGTCTCGGCAAGACCACCCTTGCCCATGTGATCGCCAACGAACTGGGGGCAGGTCTGCGGCATACCTCCGGACCGGTTCTGGAGCGGCCCGGCGATTTGGCGGCGCTGCTGACCAACCTGGAGCCCCGGGATGTGCTGTTCGTGGATGAGATCCACCGCCTGAGCCCGGTGGTGGAGGAGATCCTCTATCCGGCGATGGAGGATTACCAGTTGGACATCCTCATCGGCGAAGGGCCGGCGGCGCGATCCATCAAGCTTGATCTGCCGCCGTTCACCCTGGTCGGGGCGACCACCCGGGCCGGGTTGTTGACCTCCCCGCTGCGGGATCGCTTTGGTATCGTGCAGCGGCTGGAGTTCTACAGCACCGAGGAACTCACGGCGATCATAGCGCGTTCCGGGACTATTCTCGGGGTTGAGATCGCGGCCGACGGCGCGGCGGAGATCGCGCGCCGCGCCCGAGGTACGCCGCGGATCGCCAACCGGCTGTTGCGCCGGGTCCGTGACTACGCCCAGGTCAAGGCCGATGGGCGCATCAGCGCCGCGGTGGCCGCCCAGGCGATGGAGATGCTGAAGGTGGATATCAACGGGTTCGACGTGATGGATCGTAAGCTGCTGCGTACCGTGATCGACAAATTCGATGGCGGTCCGGTCGGAGTCGACAACCTGGCGGCCGCCATCGGCGAGGAGCGGGACACCATCGAGGATGTGGTCGAACCGTTCCTGATTCAGCAGGGCTACATGATGCGCACTTCGCGCGGGCGGGTCGCTACCCGCAGCGCCTACCTGCACTTCGGGATCACGCCCCCGGCGCAGGTGCTCGCGGCCCGCCCGGACGCGATGGACTTGTTCGCGGACGCTACGGACGAAGCACAGGACTGAACGCAGGCACGCCCCCGCGTGAGCCGGACCGGCTGGGGCAGCATCGGGTTGGTGGCAAGTCCAAGCGCAGGGAGCGGATGTGGTGTTGGTCTATCCTCCAAAATCGTTTCTGAAGCTGATCCTGATCGGCTTCGTGTTCATCACCCTCCCGCTGATTATCGCCTTGGTCTTGGCGGCTATCGACGTGGAGAAGCTTGCGGACCAAAGTCAACACGCGATCTACCAAGCGGTACGGATCACTCAGTACAGCCGTGCGCTGGTGGAGCAGATCCCAGAGATGGAACGCAGTGCGCGCCAGTCCATGGTGTTGGACGACCCGACACTTTTCAAGGGCTATGCCGAACGCCACAAGAAGTTTCAGGAGACCGCCCGGAGCCTGGCCCAGCTACCGTTGGGCGACCCCCAGAAGGCGCAACTCTCCGCCCTGATGGTCCGGGAGAGTCGCCTCTTTTCCGGTATCCAGACCCACGCATTCCGGAACCAGGGCAGTGAGAGCCAGGTGGCCGGCGAATTCACCGCGCTGGCGGATCTCGCGCGGACCATTCTGCTGGAAAGCAGCCGGTTGATCGACCATGAGGTCGATATTCTGCAACGTGAGGCGACGCAGGCTAGGGGTTTGTTTCTGTGGGCCGCCGTGGCTTTCGTTCCTGCGGCGGTGATCTTTGCGGTGGTATTTGCAATCCTGATCTCAAAGCCGATCCGCCAGATCGATCAAGCGATCCGGCGGCTGGGAGACGGGGAGTTCGGAGTGGCCGTGGAGGTTGGAGGTCCGCAGGATCTTCGCTACCTGGGCCAACGTCTGGATTGGCTGCGCGAGCGCTTGGTGGAGCTGGAAGGAGAGAAAAACCGATTTGTCCGCAACGTGTCCCACGAACTCAAGACGCCGCTGACCGCGATCCGTGAGAGCGCGGAGCTGCTGAATGACGAGGTGGTCGGGGAGCTCAACGGTGCACAGCGGGACATCATAGGGATACTGCGTGACAACAGCCTATCCCTGCAGCGCTTGATTGAGAGCCTGCTCACCTTTGGTCTTGTGCACCTGCGCCAGCCAGCCTTGAGCCTGCGGCCTGTGGACCTGCCCCGGATCATCGGTCAGGTGGCCAATAACCACAAGCCGGCCATGCTCGCAAAGGCCATCCGTTTAGTGACGGAGCTCGACACGGTTCAGGTGCAGGGCGATGAAGACAAGCTGCGAACCATCGTTGACAATGTAGTGTCGAACGCGGTCAAGTACTCACCCGCCGAAGGTGTGATTCATATAGGCTTGACCTGCTCCGGAGACGCGGCGGTTCTGGATGTCATCGACGGTGGGCCCGGGGTCGAGCCGGGAGACTGGACGCGGGTATTCGATGCGTTCTACCAGGGGCGCGCTGCCCATGATGGGCGTATCAAGGGTACCGGGCTGGGCCTGGCGATCGCGCGGGAGTGCGTCATGGCCCATGGTGGAGCGATCCACTTGGTGGAGTGCCCCGCGGGGGGCGCGCACTTTCGCGTGACGATTCCCATATGTCAGAAACAGGATGCAGCATGAGGCACAGTGTCGTTGGGCTGTTACTTCTGGCGGCGGTGTGCGGCCCACTGATCGGTGGTTGCAGCGCGATCGGTGGTCTGTACGGTCACGGGACCGGTTCCGCGTGGGCCGCGATCCCGGGCACCAGCGACCGAGGCGCCGACTCGGTGGCGGAGCTGCTGGCCTATGTCGAGGAATTGCAGCAGATGTCCCCTCAGCAACTCGATGTGGAATTTCACAGCGCCAAGGAACGCTTTGTCCGCACGCCGGATGGATCGAGCCGGCTTCGTCTGGTGGTCCTGTTGACCTTGCCCGATGCCCCGTTCCATGATGATGATCGTGCGATCGGCTTACTGAACGGGTACCTGGATGCGCCTGCGGGGGAACCGGCGGCGATGCGGAACTTCGCCGCTTTCCTGCGGCGTATGATCAAGCGGCACCAGGCGGAGGCGGCGAACCTCAGCGCGGAACAACAGCGCAGCGACCTTCTTCAGCGGAAGATAGATGAAATCAAGAGTATCGAAAAGAGTATCAATGACCGTGGCAAACCGTCGGTTCCGGAGTTGAAATGACTACTGAGGGCGCCAGGATACTGGTGGTGGACGACGATGCCGATCTTCTGCGCCTGTTGTCGATCCGGCTGCAGTCGGTGGGTTATCAGGTGACGATCGCGGAGAGCGCGGAGCAGGCCCTGGCGTCCCTCGAGGTGGCTCGGCCGCAGGTGGTCATCACCGATCTGAGGATGGACGGGATGGACGGGCTCGCACTGTTCGACGCGGTCCACGGCAAGAACCCCGCGCTGCCCGTTATTATCCTGACGGCCCACGGGTCGATTCCCGAGGCGGTAGCGGCCCCAAGGCGCTCGAGTTGTCCGGCTACGGCGGAATGGGCGTGGAAGGCGCAGCGGATAACGCCTGGCGCCGAGCCATCATAACCCGCAGCCCGCTGGTGGAGGATCTGCTGACGCAGGCCCGCATGGTCGCGGACAGCGACGCCAGTGTGTGCATCTACGGTGATAGCGGGACTGGAAAAGAGTTGTTGGCGCGTGCGATCCACGGCGCGAGCCCGCGCCGTTCAATGCCGTTCGTAGCCGTCAACTGCAGTGCGATCCCGGATACCTTGCTCGAATCCGAACTCTTTGGGCACGCCAAGGGTGCCTTCACCGGCGCGACCCGCGATCACCAAGGCTTGTTCAAAGCCGCACATCGGGGCACCCTGCTGCTGGACGAAATCGGCGACATGCCCTTGGCCTTGCAGGCTAAGCTGCTGCGGGTGTTGCAGGAGCGACAGGTGCGCCCGGTAGGATCCACCGAGACGATTCCGGTGGATGTGCGGGTGATTTCCGCGACGCACCGGGATCTGCGCAAGGAGATGGCTGAGTGCAACTTCCGCGAGGATCTCTATTACCGATTGAACGTCGTCTCCCTGGAGATCCCCCCTCTCGCCGCGCGGCGCGAGGATATCCCGCTGCTCGCCGCACATTTTCTCAAGACGCTTTCCGAGAAATACAAGAAAAAGGCCCACAGTTTCTCACCGGAGGCGATCGAAACCCTGGTGGCGGCCCCCTGGCCGGGCAACGTCCGTCAGTTGTTGAATGTGGTGGAACAGTGCGTCGCCCTGTCCGCGACCCCGGTGATCTCGGCGCCCTTGGTCCAGAAGGCCTTGCGGGAGGATCCCACCGAACTGCCCTCGTTTGTGGATGCCCGTAACCAGTTCGAACGCGAATACCTCGCACGGTTGCTTAAGATCACCAGCGGGAACGTGAGCCAGGCGGCACGGCTGGCCCGTCGTAACCGCACCGAGTTCTATCGGCTCCTGCATCGCCACCGGCTGGATCCTGCGGAGTTCAAACCCGCCCGTTGATCGCCCCGATTTTGTCGCCCATAGGCGACGGATAAACATCATGGTTTTCAATGGACTAAACCTTAAAGCTCGCTTACCTGTCGGGTTGAAGCGACGATTACGGGCCGGATGGGCCCCCGATTATGTAGGTACTTCACTGATTATGCTTAGGTTATTTCTCCTGGTACAAACCTTGCTTTGACCCTTCCGTGACGCGGCCCTATGCCGCGCATGGCCCCCGGGAGACCGGGGTCGCTGAGCGGTTCTTCCGTAGCGTCCTCAGGAGTAAGCCACGATGAAATGGGGAATGTGGGTTGTATTGCCGATGGTGTTGGGTGCCGGTTCGGCGCTGGCTGTTCAGCCGGTGCCAGCATCGGGAACTTACGCGGATTCCACCCTGGAGCAGCCGTCCCAGGCTCAGGATCCCCAAGATCAGGTGGCACCCCAAGAGCAGACAGCTCCCGAAGCTGGGCACGGAGCCGAGCAGGAGCCCGATCAATCTGGGCCGGTGAGCACAGGCGACGGGGACGGCGAAGGACAGGAATAAATCCGGGCCACTCGGAATGGAATCCGGATCGACAGGGACGTACAGGTCCCGCCCGCGGCGCGCGGCAGCCGCCGCGGGTGGGATGGTCCAGGGCATGTCTCCGCAACTGAGGAGCGTTATGAAATGGCAATTAAACGGGCAGTAGCCGTAGCGATGATATCCGTTCTCCCCTTGGTCCTATCCGGATGTGGGGACCACGGCGGCAGTGGGTCGACCGCGCCGGAAGAAGGTTCCGCTGGCGGCGCGCCCTCCAGCGATGCACCCGCGGCACGGACTCAGGTGCCCGCAACGCTGCCGAGTCTTCCCCCGCAGCAGCCGGGTTCCGGCGCCACGCCGGCGCCCACCAGCCCTCAAGCTCAGCCCGGCTCCTCGCCAGCCAACAATCCTTAGTGGCGGTTTCGTGACGCGACCGGGCTCGGGCGCCACCCCGGTCAGGCGCGTCCCGGGACGCGGATCCTGCGGTGCACAGCCCCAGGCGGGTGAGACGTGGTCATCTCCGTGCGGTCCAGCCCGTGATAGCACAGGAATCCCTTGCCGGCAGTGCCCTGGAGCCGTACAGTAAGCGGTGTTTTATGGCCGTCCTGTCGACTCACTCCTAGCCGTGCGTGACACTGAACTGTCCAGTTCCGCGAGCATGTTCGTCTGGCCGGTGCGGGTCTACTACGAAGATACCGACGCTGGTGGTGTCGTATACTACGCCAACTATCTGAAGTTTCTGGAGCGGGCGCGCACGGAGTGGCTACGCAGCCTTGGGTTCGAGCAGGATAGGCTCAGAGAGCAGGAAGGAATCATCTTCGCGGTGCGCTCCATCCAAGTGGAATTTCACAAGCCGGCTCGTTTCAACGAGCGTCTCGGCGTGACGGTGCAGCCGCTACGGTGCAAGCCCGCCAGTATCCTGCTGGCACAGAGTGTGCTGCAGGGTGCGGCGCAACGCCTGTTGTGCCGTGGCACCGTCAAGATCGCATGTCTGAACGCTGATTCCTTCATTCCCCGCGCGCTACCGCGTCGTTTGGTTGCGGAGATTCCCAGTGACTAGCGATCTTTCCATCTTCCATCTGGTAATGGGTGCAAGCCTGTTGGTGAAGGCGGTACTCCTGGCGCTGCTGTTGGCCTCGATGTTTTCCTGGACCGTGATCCTGCAGAAACGCAAGATCCTGAAACGCGCTCGGGTGGCCGCGGACGCGTTCGAAGATCGATTCTGGTCCGGCAGCGACCTGGGCGCGATCTACCAGCAACTCGGGCGCCGCAGCCACGAACTTACCGGTATGGAGCGCATATTTGAGGCCGGTTTCAAGGAATTTGTCCGGCTGCGCAAACAGGCGGGGGCGGAATCGCGCGCAGTAGTGGAGGGCGCCCAGCGCGCCATGCGCGTAGTCCTGTCCCGCGAGGTGGATGAACTGGAAACGCACCTCCCGTTCCTCGCGACCGTGGGTTCCACCAGTCCCTATGTCGGGTTGTTCGGCACGGTCTGGGGTATTATGAACTCCTTCCAGGCCCTGGGCGGGGTTCAGCAGGCCACCATTGCCCATGTGGCCCCTGGCATCTCCGAGGCCCTGGTGGCGACCGCCATGGGCCTGTTCGCCGCCATCCCTGCGGTGATCGCCTACAACCGTTATTCCACCGCGTTGGATCGGCTGGTCAACCGCTACGACAACTTCATGGAAGAGTTCTCCACCATACTCCAGCGCCATGCACTGAGCCCGCGCCCCGAGGTGCCGGCCCGCGCCCCGGGCATTACCCAGGCGGCGGAACAGGCGTAGGGAAACCCGTTGCCCGAAGGGCCCGATTGCCGATGACCCAATCCCACAGGCGGCGTAGAAGGTTGATGTCCGACATCAACGTCGTGCCGTATATCGACGTGATGCTGGTGCTGCTGGTGATCTTCATGATCACCGCACCGCTGCTCACCCAAGGGGTGAAGGTCGACCTGCCCCAGGCGGCCGCACAGGCCTTGCCCCCCGACGCGAAGGAACCCCTGGTGGTGACGGTGGACGCACAGGGGCAGTACTTTCTGAACGTCGGCGATTATCCGGATAAGCCGGTCACGGTGGAGACCCTGGTCAACCGGGTCGCTGCGGTCCTCAAGTTCCGTCCCGGCACGAAGGTGATGATGCGTGCCGACGCGCACGTGGACTACGGCAAGGTGGTTACCGCCATGGCCCTTCTACAGGACGCGGGGGTCCCCAGTGTCGGGCTGGTGACCGAGCCGCCCCCCGCGCGCTGAGCATGTGGCAGGCGCTGCGCAAAGATCCTGGTTCGCTGGTGGGTGCCGTGTTGATCCACGGACTCCTGCTCGGGCTGCTGGTCGTCAGTCTGCAGCACGTCGCCCGGATTCAGCCGGCGGGTACCGTGGGGCCGAAAGTGATCCAGGCCGTCGCGGTGGATTCCGCTACGGTCAACCGGGAAGTCGAACGCCTGCAGAAGGCCGACAAGGCAAAGGCCGCCCAACGTCAGCGGCTGGAGGCCGAGGCGCGCGCGCTTAAGAAGCAGCGCGACGCGGAAGCCCGGCGGGTCGAGGCCTTGAAGCACCAGCGTGCGGTCGAGGAACGGCAACGCAAGGCGGACGCCGCCAAGCTCAAGATTCAGCAGCAGGCCGAGGCGCAGCGGCTGGCGAAGCTCAAGCAGCAGGCCCTCGAGTTGCAGAAAAAGAAGGAACAGGAGCAGCAACGCTTGGCGCAGCTCCAAGCTCAGCGCAAGAAACAGGAAGCGGAGAAACAGCGTGCCGCCGCTGAGGCCCGTAAGCGTCAGCAGGCAGCCGAGAAGGCGTTGCAAGCCCAAGTAGCCGCGGAACAGCACCAAGTCCAAGCGGCACAGGCGCGCCAGGTGCAGAGCACGGTCGACCACTATGTGCAGATCATCCAGAATCAGGTGGAACGTAACTGGCTACGCCCCCCGGGCTCCGCGTCGGGTTTGTCCTGTACCGTGGAGGTTCAGTTGATCCCGAGTGGCGACGTGGTGGGCGTGCGGATCGCGCAGAGTAGCGGCGACCCGGTGTTCGACCGCTCCGTGGAGACCGCGGTACGCAAGGCGTCGCCGCTGCCCTTGCCGCCCGATTCCACACTCTTCAACCAATTTCGGGATCTGACTTTTGTATTCAGCCCGGAACAGCAGGGAGCCGCGCCTTGACCTCACTGTCTCGTGTCCTTTCGGCGGCGCTGCTGCTGATGTGTGCGCTTCCGGCCTGGGGTGGGCTTACGATCCAGATCACCCGCGGGGCCCAAGGGGCGGTTCCCATCGCTGTGGTCCCGTTTGCCTGGAGCGGCACGGCACCCGCACCGCCTCAGGACATCAGCGCGATCGTCAGCGCGGATCTGGCCCGCAGCGGCCGCTTCGAGCCTTTGGCCAGCGCGAATCTGATCGCCCACCCCACTACGCCATCCCAGGTCAACCTGCAAAGCTGGCGGGTGCTCGGGGTGAACAACCTTGTGATCGGGCAGGTGCAGGCGCTCGCCAACGGTCAGTTCCAGGTGGAGTTCTATCTCTACGACGTGTATCAGTCCCAGCCCCAGTCCCAACTGCTGGGGCAGCGTTTCACGGTAAGCGCCGCCAAGTTGCGCGATACCGCTCACCATATCAGCGACCTGATCTACCAACAGTTGACCGGCGAGCGTGGTGCCTTCGACACCCGGATCGCCTATGTCACCGTATCCGGGCCCCTCAAGTCCCGGCAATACGCACTGCAGGTGGCGGACTCCGACGGCTACAATGCGCGGACCATACTGCGTTCGTCCCAACCGCTGATGTCCCCCGCCTGGTCGCCGGACGGGACCCACCTTGCGTATGTATCGTTCGAGAGCGGGCGGCCGCAGATCTTCAGCCAGGATTTGGCCACCGGCGCGCGGCGGGTGCTTACGTCCTTCTCGGGGATCAATGGGGCGCCCGCCTGGTCCCCGGACGGGCGCCAGCTTGCGGTCACCCTGTCCCGCAACGGCAACCCCGACATCTACGTGTTGGACCTGGCCTCCGGCCGGGTGCGGCGCGTCACGCACAATCCCGCGATCGATACCGAGGCTGCCTGGTCACCCGACGGACGCGAGCTGGTGTTTACCTCGGATCGCGGCGGTTCCCCGCAGATCTACCGGATTCCGGCGCAGGGGGGCGAGGCCCGCCGGGTTACCTTTGAGGGCAACTACAACGCGCGTGCATCTTTCTCGCCGGATGGCACACGCATCGCTATGGTGCACCGCGAGCAGGGCAAGTACCGGATCGCGGTGCTCGATCTGAAGACGGGTGTGCTCCAGGTGGTGAGCGATGGGAGCATGGATGAGTCCCCTAGTTTCGCCCCCAACGGGCGTATGATTCTGTACTCGACGGAGTATCATAATCGGCGGGTCTTGGCGACGGTTACCGTCGACGGCCATGCAGGTCAGCGGTTGGTGTCCCAGGAGGGCGACGTTCAGGAGCCGGCATGGGCTCCGTATGCTGCCCGTTAGTACCGGTGGGAGGCGGAGGGGGCCCGATCCCGACCGAGGCATGTGTATTTCGATTCTGTTTTTGAGCATCCAAACTTAGGAGAAGGGTAATGCGCAAGACGATGACGACGCTGCTGATGGGGGTAGTGGCCGCCGTGTTTCTGACCGCCTGCGCGAGCACGGGTGGTTCTGGAGGCCAGGAAGGAGCGGGTGCGGCGGGTGGTGCGGGCGGCGCTGCAAGTGGCGCGGAGGCGTATCCCGCGGGCGGCTCCGGCGGTGTGCAGGGTCAGGGTCTGGCGGGGCAGGCCGGACTGATGGCCAAGCGCACCATATATTTCGCTTTCGACAAGAGCACTGTAAAGCCAGAATACCGGGATATCATCGCGGCCCATGCGGCTTACCTGTCGGCCCACCCGAAGCTCACGGTGACCCTGGAGGGTAACACCGACGAGCGGGGCAGCCGCGAATATAATATTGGTCTGGGCGAGCGCCGCGCTGAAGCGGTGAAGCAGATGCTGCTGGTGCAAGGGGTCGCGGCCAACCAGGTCCACACCATCAGCTATGGAGAGGAACGCCCGGTATGCACCGCCCATGACGAGTCCTGCTGGCGATTGAACCGCCGGGTGGACATCGTTTATTCGGGGCAGTGATCTCATGCCCGGACGGATCCCGCGACGCTTGGGGATAGTCACAGCGGCGCTGGGCATCGCGGTGGTCACGGGGTTCGGCTCCGTGGCCACCGCCCAGTCCCAGAATCAACTGTCCCTGGGACAGCGGGTACAACGTTTGGAGCGGATCGTCAACGGCCCGGGCTTGGTCGATCTATTGAGCCAGGTCCAGACGCTGCAGCAACAGGTGCAGCAGATCAACGGACGTCAGGAGGAACTGGGCCACCAGTTGGATGATCTGCAACGGCGCCAGCGGGACCTCTACTTGGACATCGACCGGCGCCTGCGGCAGCTCGAGGTGAAGGCCGGAGTGGTGGCGCCGGGGTCGACCCTGGTACCGGGCCCGGGCACGGCGTCCGGCGCCGCCGTCGGTGCTGCGGGAGCTGCGGGAGCTGCCGGTGCCGTGGGTGCCGTGGGTGCCACTGGTGCCACTGGTGCCACTGGTGCTGTGGGTGCTACGGGCGCCACAGGTACTGCGTCGGGCACGACCTCTGTGCCCGGCACCGCGGCGGCGGCCCCCCAGGCGACGAGCGCTGTCAGCGCCGGCTCCGATGGTGTGGCGACACTACAGATGCAGTCCCAGTATGAGAACGCCCTCGCGCTGCTGCGGGAGGGGAAATACCCGGAGGCGGACCAGGCGTTCCGCGCGTTTCTGGCCGCCCATCCGGATAGCAGTTACGCCGACAACGCCGAGTACTGGTTGGGGGAGGCGAACTACGTCCGGGGTCGTTACGATCCCGCATTACAGGCGTTCCGCAAGGTGGCGCAGCGGTATCCCAAGAGCCCCAAGGTTCCCGATGCGCTGCTCAAGGTCGGCTACATCCAGTACGACCTCAAGCAGTGGAAGGAAGCGCGGGAAGTATTGACCGGGATACGGAGCCGCTACCCGGATAGCACCGCGGCGCGTCTCGCCGGACAGCGGCTGGAACGAATGCGCCAGGAGGGGCATTGAGCGACGCCACTACCGGGGCGGGGCTGAAACCGGTAGTGTAGGAGTTCGCCATGGCGGCTGAGGTCCTCGAACGGGGTGCGGCGCGCACCGCGCCGGGCCTGCGCATCACTGAAATCTTCTTCTCCCTCCAGGGGGAAACACGCACCGTGGGTTGGCCCACTGTGTTTGTCCGCTTGACAGGTTGCCCCCTGCGTTGCCACTACTGTGACACCGCCTATGCCTTCCGTGGCGGACGTTGGATGGCGCTGGAGGGGGTACTCCAGGAGGTGGCCGGCTACCGCCCGCGTTACGTGACGGTGACCGGGGGGGAACCCCTGGCGCAACGCGCCTGCCGGCCGCTGCTGGAGGGTTTGTGCGATGCGGGTTACGAAGTCTCTCTGGAGACCAGTGGGGCGTTGCCGGTGACGTCCCTGGATCCGCGCGTCGTCAAGGTATTGGATCTCAAGACCCCGGGCTCCGGCGAATGTCACCGTAACCGCTATGCCAATCTGACGCTCCTCACAGAGCAGGACCACGTGAAGTTCGTGCTCTGCGACCGGGGGGACTACGAATGGGCACGGGGGCAGGTGGAGTATCATCGCCTCGCGGGGCGTTGCGAGGTGCTGTTTTCTCCCAGCCACGGCGCATTGGCCCCGGGCCTGCTGGCAGACTGGATCCTGGCGGACCGGCTGCCGGTCCGTCTCCAGATCCAACTCCATAAATACCTCTGGGGAGACGTGCCGGGCCGGTAACCGGCCACCTGGCCGCCACGCGTGAAACACTACACCACCATGTCGGAGTGGCCATGACCGTTGCGCGTGGGGATTCATCGTCAGGGGGCGGGCGTCCGGCGGTGGTGCTGCTGTCAGGGGGTCTGGATTCCGCCACGACCTTGGCCCTCGCCCGCGAGCAGGGCTACTCGTGCCATGCCCTGAGCCTGGATTATGGCCAGCGTCAGGTGGCGGAACTGGAGGCGGCGCAGCGGGTGGCTCACTCCCTGGGGGCCACCAGCCACAAGGTCATCCGGATCGATCTGGGAGCGATCGGGGGGTCGGCGCTGACGGATCCCGGGATCCCAGTTCCCGAATCCCCCGGAGAAGGGATCCCGGTCACTTACGTTCCGGCCCGCAATACGATTTTTCTGGCCCTTGCCCTGGGGTGGGCGGAGGTCCTGGGGGGCTTGGACCTGTTCATCGGGGTCAACGCGGTGGACTATTCCGGCTATCCGGACTGTCGACCGGAGTACATCGCGGCCTTCGAGGCCCTGGCCCGGCTCGCCACTCGTGCCGGTGTCGAAGGCGGCCAGTTTCGGGTCCGTGCGCCCCTGATTCAGTGGTCCAAGGCAGAGATCATCCGTGCGGGGTTGCGCCTTGGGGTGGACTACGGGCTCACGGTCTCCTGCTATTCTGCTGATACCCAGGGCCGTGCCTGTGGTGTCTGCGACGCCTGCCGATTCCGGGCCACAGGCTTTCGGGCCGCCGGAGTGCCGGACCCCACCCCATACCAGAGCCGCTGAAGCGGGGCCTAGCCGCTGGAACCGGCGGATTCCACCGGGGGTTCGGTGGATTCCGGCTCCCGCACGGCGTGGATCCTGACCCCCACGGGCCCGGGTATCGTTGGATAGGCTGGGGCACGACCGGGCCGACCTTGAGTCCGTGGACGGATGTGCGGGAACGGGCGGGAAATAATCGCCCCCCCAATAGCGTCCTTAAGGTGCGTCGGGTTCCACAATTCACCCCAGGTTGCCGCCAGGAGACACCATGGACCACCTTTCCATTACACATCAGGTATTGCTCGCCGTTTTTCTGATCGCCGCGGTGATGGGTGCGGTGGCCTACAAGACCAATTTCTGCACCATGGGCGCGGTTTCCGACTGGGTCAACATGAACGACCGGGGGCGTCTGGGCGCGTGGCTGTTCGCCATCGTGCTCGCGATTGTCGGGGTGCTGATCCTGGAAGGCGTCGGGGTCGCCAAGTTCAATTCCACCCTGCCGCCTTACCGCACCGCGAACTTCGCAGTCCTGCGCTACATAGTTGGCGGCTTCTTGTTCGGCATCGGGATGACCCTGGGCAGCGGGTGCAGCTTCCGCACCATGGTGCGCGCCGGGGCCGGCAACGTGAAATCCGTGATGGTGCTCGTGATGATCGGCATCTTTTCCTATCTGATGACCCAGACCGTGTTCTATGAAAAGCTTTTCTACGGCTGGGTGAGCGCTACCACCGTGGATCTGGCGGCACGGGGAATCCCGAACCAGGATCTCGGGCAGATCGTGGGGGGCGTATTGAGGGTAGGGCACGGGGGCGCGCTGGAGACTTGGATTGGGGCACTGGTGGCCCTCGTGCTGCTGGTGGTGATATTGCGCTGGGCGGATTTTCGCAGCCGCTTCGACAACATCCTCAGCGGTGCGGTCGTGGGCTTGGGGGTGGTGGCTGCATGGTATGTCACCGCCGGGCCTATGGGCCGCGCTTGGCAGGACGCCGTGGCGTTCATGGACATGCCGCCCAAGGGCGTAGGTGCACAATCTTTCACCTTTGTGAATCCCACCGGCGAAACTCTGGCCTATCTGATGCATCCGGGGAATACTCGACTGGTCACTTTCGGTGTGATCGCCCTGGCGGGGGTGGTGGCCGGATCGCTGGTCTATTCAGTGGTCACCCGGAAGTTCCGCCTGGAGTGGTTCCACTCGGTAACTGACTTTGTCCGTCACATGATCGGCGGGGCGCTGATGGGGATCGGTGGCGTGCTCGGCATGGGGTGCACCATTGGCCAGGGCGTTACCGGCGTATCCACCCTCGCGCTGGGGTCGATCCTGGCTTTCCTGTCGATTATTTTTGGCAGCGCGCTGACCATGAAGGTCGAGTACTACCGTTTGGTCTACGAGCAGGAGGCCAGCTTCCTGGCGGCGCTGCTGAGTTCGCTGGTGGACCTGCGCCTGCTGCCCCGTAGTTTGCGCCGGCTGGAAGCGATTTGAGGCCCCATCCGCTTCGCTGCCGGTGATCCGCCGGCAGCGGCCTCGAACCTGACCGCGCCCCACGGTCCGTTGGACCATGGGGCGGTTTTACCCCCGCCGTTTACCTCAACCGGTAGGCCTCCTCCCATTCATGCGGGCATTTGATCCCGGTGCTGGCGCACCGAGGTCTGCATTCAGGAAATTACCAGCCCGGCCGATACATCGCGTTGACGGGATGTTGTGTCCGTTGCGCCCGGTTGGGGACCCCACGCAAGTGGCCACGGCGCTGGTCCATGGACGGTTCCATACACACGACCGCAGCTATACAGGTGGTCCATGGATCCACAAGCCCTGGCCCTGGCGCACCGGGTCATCTGGATCGGCTTCGTGCTGGCCACGGTGTTTGGGGCCGTGGCAGCACGCACTGATTTCTGCGCCCTCGGTGCGGTCTACGACGCCCTGAAGCTCAAGCGTTGGGGGCGCATGCGCGCCTATTTTCTGGCCATCGCTATCGCGGTGATCGGCGCCAACCTCCTGGACCTTTCCGGCACTGTGGACTTGGCACGCTCGATCTACCCGGTGGCCCAACTGCACTGGTTGTCTAACCTGGTAGGAGGCCTGCTGTTCGGGATCGGGATGGTCTACGCGATGGGTTGCGCCCACCGCAGCCTGGTACGCGTGGGAGGCGGTAGCCTGCGGGCCCTGGTGATCCTCCTGGTCATGGGCATCTCCGGGTACATGACGCTGCGGGGTTTGTTCGGACAATGGCGTGTGAGCTACCTGGACCCGGTGTCCATTGACCTCACTCAGTATGGAATCGGAGGCCAGGATCTAGCCTCCCTGTTTGCCGGGACCCTCGGTTTTGACCACTATCAGCTGCAGGCGTTGTTCACCGTGATCGTTGCGGGGGGCTTCCTCTTCTTTGTCTTCCGGGACCGGAATTTCGTTCGGGATTCCAGGAATATGCTCGGGGGTGTCGGCGTGGGCCTGCTGGTGGTGGCGGCCTGGTACGTGACCGGCCACTTGGCCTTCTATAATGATGGCCTGGAGACGCATTACCTGACCGGCGGCGCTGGGCACCCGGGTTCCTACACGTTTGTGGCGCCGGTCGCCCGTACCCTGGAATGGCTGATGCTCTATACCGACGCGTCCATGAAGATCAGCTTCGGCATCGTGAGTGCGCTGGGGGTGGTGTTCGGTTCGTTTCTGTGGTCCCAGTACTCCCGGACCTTCCGCTGGGAAGGGTTCAGGAGTGTGGCAGATCTTCGCAACGCCCTGCTGGCCGGTGTATTCATGGGCTTCGGAGGCGTGACAGGTATGGGCTGCACCATCGGCCAGGGGATCACCGGCGTTTCTACACTGGCCGTGGGATCCATGATCACCTTGGCCGGCATCCTGCTGGGCGCGGTCCTGATGTACCGGGTGCCCGTGTGGTGGGCCGTATACCGGATGAACCGTGAAGACCTTTGGGAGGACGTACTCACCCTGATGAAGCGGTGAACGGCGCCAGGCACCGCGGCGGTGTCCGGGGCCCAGGAACCGGCATTGCCCCCGGCGGAAGGTCGGTGAGAAACACTACACTGGACGCCAGCACCGCCCGCGGCCGCACTCCAGCCCATCGCCAGGGTCGGACGCCCGGTCCGGAGGTAGGTCTTCCCTAGGCCCGGCCGCCCCCCGGTGGACGGTGTGCGTCCCAAACGTCCGGGCGCTTGCCATTGCCTCCTGGAACCGTATCATGGCACCCTCTTCGTTAGCGGGCCGTTAGCTCAGCTGGTAGAGCACCGGACTTTTAATCCGTGTGTCGCAGGTTCGAACCCTGCACGGCCCACCAGTTTCCGGTCACTGCGGTTGCCTTGGGTTTACGTCGCGTATCCGTGGTTGCCGGTGATGTTTTTCAGCTTGGGTTGATCCACTCCCTTCACGTCGATGACTTTCTGGTCCTTCATGTACTCGCTTACCACTTCCCAGATCGCCTGACCCTCCAGCGGCCGGGTGACGTTGGCCCACCCGGCGACGCTGTATTTGCGATGGGCATCGATGGGTTTCCCGTCCAGTTCCATGTCGGAAATCCGGTGCCCGATGTCGGCCGTGGGGTCCATCGTATAGTGCATGCCTCCGACCCGGATCATGTCGCCGCCCTGTTGGTAATATGGATCCCGGTTGAAGAGATTGTCGGCGATGTCCTCAAGGATCCCCTTGATCTGAGTGCCAGTGAAAAGATTGCGTGTCACCACTGGATAGGTGATCGCCGTCTGTGACAACAGCTGTTCCATGGTGACGGTCTCCCCTGGCAGGACCGAAATTCCCCAACGGAAGCCTGGGGAGAACGCGATCTGCGTCGATTTTACGGTCCGCAGCGCGTCACAGATGACCTGGTCGAAGGTTCCGTTGAAGTTGCCGCGCCGGTAGAGGAGATCGTGGGTCGTGGCCAGGGGCTCGTTCAGCTTGGCCTCGTAGGGGGCGCGTACCTTCTCGATGTAGGCACTCATCGCGGGGTCCGCGGGCAACAGGTTGGAAAACACCGGTAGGAGCTTGAACTGGTACCCCTGCACCCGGCCATTGCGCACATCCAGATCGAGCACGCCCAGGAATTTCCCGTTGGAACCGGCGTTGATCACCAGGGTTTTCCCACCCGCGTTTCCGACCTCCACCGCCCGTGGCACCGCATCGTGGGTGTGCCCGCCCATGATGGCGTCGATGCCGCGGATCCGGCTCGCCAGTTTGAGGTCCACGTCCATGCCGTTGTGGGACAGCAGAATGACCGCTTGTGCCCCTTTCCCACGCGCTTGGTTGACCATCTTTTGCATCCGGTCTTCGCGGATGCCAAAACGCCAGTCCGGGATCATGTAGCGCGGGTTGGCGATTGGCGTGAAGGGGAAAGCCTGGCCGATGATCGCTACCGGCACGCCATTCATTTCCCGGATGATGTAGGGCTCGAACACCGCATCGCCCCACTGGTTGTCTACGATGTTTTGGGCCAAGAAGTGGATCTTACCCTTCAGCTGCTTGTCCACGATCTCCTTGACCCGGTCGGCGCCGTAGGTGAATTCCCAGTGGCCGGTCGTAACATCCACGCCGAGTTGGAGCTGTGCGCCCACCATGTCCTGCCCGCGGGTCCATAGCGAGGTGGCGGACCCTTGCCACGTGTCACCGCCGTCCAACAACAGCGCCCCGGGGCGTTGGGCGCGCAAACGCTTGACGAGGGTTGCCAGATGGGCAAACCCGCCCAGGGCGCCGTACTTGTGGGCTGCCGCTACGAAATCCAGATAGGTGTAGGCATGGGCGTTACGGGACCCGGACGGTACCCCGTAGTATTTGAGGAACCACTCGCCGACCAGGTGTGGGGGGTGGTTCTTCATGGTACCCACACCGAGATTGACGTTGGGTTCACGGAAATACACCGGTAGCAACTGGGCGTGACAGTCGGTGAAGTGCAGCACTGACACGTTTCCGAACGGACGGAGTTCGTAGGGATCCGTGGGATCCTTGGAGAGCAGTCCACCTGGTCGGCCGGGACTTCCGCAACCACTCAGAGGTATGCCCGCGGCGCTCGCGATGGCCAGCAGCCGCAGAAACTCTCGGCGTGACAGATGCATGGTGGGTCTCCCGGTGTTGGGTTTTGAACCGCGGGTGCTTGGGCCCCGCGGCGTGAATTCAGCCGAAGTAGACGCCTGACTGGGTGGAATTCTTCCCTATCTATAGTGGCCGTAGGCAATGCAACTAGGCCAGGCAGGGACCCGGCCCGCCGCAGCGGGCCGGGTTCGACTAGGCAGGGCCTACGGTCTGGCACCAGGGCCTGCGATCGGCAGGCCGTTGCTCAAGTAAGTCAGAAAGTATTCCAGATCGCGGTATTCCCGGCTTTGCAAGGGAAACGGCTTGGCCCGAACCTGCTTGTTGCATCCGACGAATCGCCGTTGCAGCGTGCCCATGTCGCCCCACTTAGTGCGGTAGGTCGGCCAATGAGTGGCCTGACCCAGCGCGGGACTCAGGACATTGGTGCGCAACCTTCTCCCAGCGTTCTCCACATGGCAGCCCGCGCAACTGAAGTTCAGCTGGCCGCGGCGCGCATAGTAGAATTCCTTGCCGCGCTCGTAGGCCGCCAGGGCCCGGGGGTCATCGCTCGGCACAGTGATGTGCACCTTCTTACCCTTGCTCGTCTCTTCCAGGTACGTGAGGATGTAGGCGAGGTCCCCTTTGCCGTAGGCCAGGGGCTTCTCTCCGTTGGCCTCCCGGCACCAGTTCAGCACCAGGGCGAGGGTAACCACCTCGCCACGCGCGCGGTCCCAGCGTGGGTAGTGGTTCGCGATCCCGATACCCCGGTTAGGCAGGCACTGGGCATAGGTTTTCCCGTTCTTGAAAGGCGTGTTGAACAGCTGCTTTCCTTGCTGGATGTACGGCAAATATGGTGGAAAGACCTTGATCTGCTCCCAGTTCTCCCGGAGGGTCGGGTCGATGGCATAGGTGCCGTTGTCGTAGTCGGAGAGCTTCAGGCCGGGGAACCGTTGCTGAAAGAATTCCACCAACGCCTTGCGGTCATGTTCCGGACCGGCCTGGGCCAGTGCCGGCACCGCTCCCAACACTGCCAAGACGGCGACCAGTGCCAGCCGTGTCACAAAGCCGCCGGATACGGATGTTGTCACCTGCTGCATCATAGGCCCCCAGTTGCTAATCCTTCGGTCCGAAATTCTGGATCGTGTTCTGCAGCGTGTCGCTCTCGCCCTTGTTGTCGACCCAGCTGATCTTCAGGGTATCCTGCGGTTTCACTCCCTTGATATTGAATGAGAGGTACGGGTTCTTCGCAATGGCGATGCTCCAGTCGGCGGTCAGCACCGTCTTGCCGTTGATATCACAGGTCACCGTCTTGATGAAATGCGCCGGGATTATTTTCCCGGTTGCCTTGTTCTTTACCAGACCCGTATCCATGGGGTGACGGATCAGCATGCGGACGACCGTCTTGTCCCCTTCGCTATTCGTTCTAACCATAATCGTTCCCATCTCTGGATTCCTCTATAGTATGTTCAGTATGTTCGCGTTTCGATGTCGGGCCGTGGCTGATGACGATCAGCCGCCGCAGCCCCCGATGGTGACCTTGACCTGCTTCTTGTGGCTGTATAGCTTGCCGTTCGCCTTGACCACGGCAATCACGTCGGCGGTCTTTCCCATCTTGAGGCGCATGGCGATGTCCGGCTCCACGTTTTCACTGAACGTGTACGTGGCGCTGAGAGGATGGGGATTCTTGGACGCCAATACGCTGATGGATTGCACACCGGTGAGCGTCGTGGAGACCTTTACGGGGACCGACGCGCCGTTGTCGGCGATGGTCGGCGCCTCGATGGTGACGTTGCTGCTCGTGGCAGGCGTCGCGCCACCGAACAGGGACTTCATCGCCACGCCCACGGTGTCGGCGTCGAAGGCCGAAGCGGGCCAAGCCGCCGCCAGGACCATGCGCGGGACCATGGTACCGGCGCATGCGGCGGCGCCCGCCGTCAACACACCCCTCAGGAAGACTCTGCGTTTCATGCTATTCACGTTCGTGTTACCTCCAAGTTTAAAGGTGTTGATTCGAAATCCCCTTTACAAAGACTGAATGAAGGCCGCAACCTCGTCGATTTCTTTGCCGGTTAGGATCTTGTTACGGCCGAAGGGGGGCATGACGGTGGTTGGGTGGTTGACGGTCGCATCCCAGATCTGCGCACGCAATTTTGCGATGTCCGGATAGCGCTGCTTCATATTGACCAGTGGTGGTCCGATGTTGCCCGGATACTCGCCGCCCGCGATGACGTGACAGGCCAGGCAGTTACCCTTCTGACGGTCGAAGGCGAGCTTCTTGCCCGCGGCGATCATGGCACTTTCCCGGGTCCCGGCGCCGTAGGCCGTCGGCGGGGCGAGCCCGAGTACGAGTCCACTGGCCAGCACGGCTGCGAAACCCGCCACTGCGATCCATGGGGTGTTGCCCGCCCGTTGTGTCATACCCATGATGGTCATGCGTTTTTTGTCTCCATGCGGTTGCGAACACAGCTATCCGCCCGCCCGGCACCGGCGTGGGCGGTACCCGGGCGCGGAAAAGCCAGTTACCTATACCTTGATGTAGATCCAGCCTTCCTGGAGGCGGGACACGATCTCCTGCACCGCGGTGGGTCCGACCCGCGTATCGGGAATGAGATGCACGGGAGCCCCGCGCATACGGGTCAGGCGATCAATGGTATTGCGGCAGGCGAGGAAGGAAAGATTAGGATATTTTCGCATGAGTTCCTCCACCTGCGCCTTGAAAGGCGACATGTCCGCGCGCAGCAGGTTGACGCCACCGGCGTTGGTGACCACTTCCACCTGGAGCCGGTTGCGCGGATACAGGTTCATCAGTTCCTGGACATCGTTGAGGGCCAGTTGCATGCGGCGCGGATCCGATGACGCGATGTGGAGCAGGATCCTGTGCATGCCGGTCCCGGCAAGGGACTTTTGTCCCACGCGGGACGCCATGAACGCGCCGTTACCGTTCGCCAGCCGCCCGAGGAACGCCTGGTCGCCGGAAACCGCATGCGGCGTCGTATGCAGCGCCCAGCCCAATAGCCCACCCAGTACCACAAGAAAGCCTGCCGCAACGCCCCGCACCAGAGGGTGCGATCTGCGTGTCGCGGCCTGCAAGTGCTTCGGCTTTGCCGGATCCCGATAGGCGTGTTGGACCATCGCACGCAGCCGGCTCAACTCGCAGATCCGTTCGGTCACGGACCGGTGCCGGTTCATTGCGTCGAATACCTCGCCGCGCTCTTCAGGATCGAGTTGATCGTCCATGAACGCGTTGAGGGTGTCGTCCGATAGGGCTTGGGCATCCAAGTCGATCGTTGAACTCATGGCACGCTCCTTAGCTTGGCGCGCGGGGCTTGTTCTGTTTCCGAAGGCGCCAAGTCCAGCAGATACTGTTTGAGGGCCCGCCGGGCCCGGGACAGTCGGCTCATGACCGTCCCGATGGGAATCTCGAGGATTTGCGCCACCTCGATATAGGAAAATCCTTCCAGGTCCACCAGCGTCAGGACCTGGCGCTGTGCCAGGGGCAGTTCCGCGACTGCTTGGCGCACCCGGGTGACCACCTCGTGCTGGCCGTGTTCGTGCTCCGGGGTGACATCGTGGAAGTACACGATGTCGTCCACGTCCACCGTGGCGCGGGAACGCCGGAAATGATCCCGCCAGCAGTTTGCGAGGATGCTGAACAGCCACGTGTTCATGGCCTTGGGGTCGCGTAATTGGCCGCTGTTTTTCAAGGCCTTGGCCAGGGTCTCCTGGACCAGGTCGTCGGAGAGGTGGGGATCGTGGCTCCAGGCATAGGCCAAGCGGTACAGCCGGTCCCGGCTCGATTCCAACTGGGAGCGGAATTCCCGCGAATGGCAGAGCAGCGTGAGCAGGTTCATTATGGTTTGTAGCCTCCTTCCTCTCCCTGAAAGACGCGCCGCCTTGCGGGCTTATTCCGCGTCTGTTACTGCCGATCCTAGCGAATTTCGTGCCAACCTGACACCTTTCGTAAAATTAGAAAATGCTAAAATATTAATATATTGAATGTTCGGTATTTTTTCGTGCGGAATGAAATAAATTCTGTTGTCGACCCGTCTTTTCAGCTCCGAGGACAGTTGACTTGAAGGAATCCCGAATCCGGGCGGTCGGGGGCGGGGCGGGGGTTCCCACCGTCCTTGGCAGGGTGGGTGCAACGTAAAAAATGGGTAGCGATCGACCGGGTAATCACGGCGTTCAGCCGAACCAAGTGGAGGAAGCGATGCGTAAACCTTATTTTCTTGCGGTAATGTGGGCGGCGGCCCTGGCGATGGTGCTGGGCTCGCCGGTCGGGATGGCGGATGCCAAGCCCTTCGCGCGGGCCAAGATCGCGCTGCAGTTGAGCAATGGTGGTGGCCCGGCGCAGACCCTGGTACTCAATGTGGCCCACAACCTGGTCAAACACTACGGTGCGGATCAGGTGGCCATCGAGATCGTCGCCTTTGGGCCAGGGCTGCGCTTGCTGCTGGCCAACAACGTCAACAAGGGCCGGATCGCCGGGCTCGCGGCGGATGGCGTGCGCTTCAGCGCGTGTGACAACACCTATGCGAAATTCACCAAGACCCTGGGGTATGCGCCCAAGCTCAATCCCCATGCGGTGCATGTCTCGGCGGGGGTGGTACGGCTCTACGAGCTGGCGCACGAGGGCTACACCATCATCAAGCCGTGATAGGGGCCGCGGGTTTTCTGAGTAAAGTGATCACAATTGGGGGTCTTTAAGGACCCGGTCCGCATAAACACGATACGAAGTTGAGGAGGCGAAAAACATGAAACGGAAGATGCGTCGCATCACGGTTGCGCTGGCCCTGGCCGGGGCCACGTCGCTGAGCCTGCCAGCCCACGCGAGCAACTGGCTTATGTTGCAGGGCACGCAGCCGCCGGGGGTTACGGCGCGCGCGCAGTTCTGGGGGTTTGTCCAGCCCGGTTACGGTTGGACTGGAGGGCGCGAGTTGTCCGGTCTCAAGGGCGCCGTGGCGGGGCTGAACGGGACGCGCCCGAACTTCAACAACATCGGGCCTGACCAGACTTCCAGCAATACTTTCTATATCCGCCGCGCGCGGATCGGGGTGCGTGGCTCGGCGACTCCGCTGAGCAACGACATCGACTACTTCTTCCTCGCGGAATTCGGCGACAACGCGTTGTCCGCAACCCGGGGTTACCATCCGGTGATCACCGACGCCTCCGTGACCTTCAATCAGCTGGACAAATTCGTGCGCTTCCGCTTGGGGTTGTTCAAGATCCCGGGCGACGCGGAAGAGGGGCTGATGGGCATTCCCAATCTGCCCTACGTGAACTTCACCAACGTCACCAACCAGCTCTTATTGGAGCGGTTCGTGAGCGCAGACACGGTTACAGGAACCTGTTGGAATAGTGCGGTGGGCGGGCCAGGAGCCTGTGGCCCGGGGGGTAACGGTGCCCCGGTGGCGACCGACGGCGTCTATTCGAACGTCAACGGCCTCGGCGCGTTCCGCGACACCGGCCTGATGGCATTCAACGCGTTCCGCTTCGGGCCCTGGGAATACACCTACGGCGTGATGGTCAGCAACGGTGCCCAGATCGACCGGCAGGACAGCAACAACAACAAGGATGTCAATGGGCGCCTGCAGGTCTCCTACGTTTTTGGGGACAGCAAGGGGCCACATCGCAGTGACGTGAGTGGCTGGGTCTGGTACCAGAACGGAGACCGCGACTTCAACGGGCAGTCCTACCACCGCACCCGCGAGGGCTTCGGCGGGATGGTTCGCACCGGCTTCATGCGGCCCGGGGCGATTCGTGCGAGTGCCGAATACATGTTCGGCAAGGGCATGATCTACGCCGGCTCGCCGTTCACCAGCCTCAACGGGGTGAAGCAACCGGCGACGATGTTCCCGGGCTTCAACAACGGAGGCCGGGGCTTCTACGGCGAGGGTGCGGTGTTCGTCACGCGTAATATTCAGCTCGAGGGTCGTTACGATCAGTACGATCGGCTCTTCAACGATCCGATCAACGAGCGCATGTTCCGCACCTGGACGTTCGGGCTCCAGTACTTCATCAATCCCAAGACGCGGGTGACCTTCAACTACGCCATCAACACGCTGTCGGTGCAGAATCCGGGCGCCTTCCCCACGACCGGCCCGGGACCGGCGCAGTTGAGCAACGCCGAGGCGATAGCCCATTCGTTCGATAACCGCCTGGACCTGCAGGTCACCCTCATTTTCTGAGGGACCGGCGGTCCGGCGCCACTCCCGCCGAGTTTATCGGCGGGAGGTACGATCCAGCCGCCGGCGATCTTCGGATCGGCGGCGGCCGGAGCCCAGGAGGGCATGGATGCCCATTGTGCCCCCCCATTTGGCGGGGCGTGTTTGTGAAACTTCGTACGACTCCTCCTTCTTCGGGGCGCCTCTGGTGCCCCTTTTTTTCGCCACGGCCAGTGGGCTCACCGCTTTTTGTCTTTTGCCTCCTGCTTCAGCTGCACGAGACGGGCCTGAATACGCTGGATCTGGAACGGACCGGTGGCCGCCTCCAGGGCTTGGCCGAGCTGTTGGATGGCGGGTTGCACCTGGCCGTTCAGGTAATAGAACTGGGCCTGAAATTCGTGGGATTCGCTGATGAACCCGCCCTGGTTCGCGGCCCGCGCCAGGAGGCTGTAGAGCATCGGGTCCGGCTGTCCGTTGCGCAAATAGGCCAGCAGCAGGTCGCGGGCCTGGCGGGCCTGCCCTCCCTGAAGCAGGGCATTGCCGTACTCGATGGTGAGGGGGTAGTAGTCGGGGTATAGCCGGGCGGCGTAGGCGTAGGTCTTCAGAGCCGCTTGGGTGTGGTCGCCGGCGAGTTGTGTCTTGCCCTTGGCCATGAGCAATTCGACCCGGTCCGGATCCTCACGCAACAGGGCGTCTAATTCCCGGACCGCGGCGTCGTAGTGCCCGGCCCGTTGCAGGGCGATCGCATGTCCGTAGTGCGCCGCTTCGGCCATCTCATACTGACCCGCCGCGATACGGCGCCGAAAGCGCCGTGCGGTCTCCCAGGGGTCCTGGGAGACCAGGGCCTCCAGACGGGCCCGCGCCAGGTAGTACACCAGGCGATTGCGGTAGCGGTGGGGCGGATACTGGGCGGCGCGCGCACGGGCGTCCGCGATCCGGTCCACGGTGACCGGGTGATCGAGGAGAAACGGCGGGAGCTGCGGGCCCTGATAGCGGGTTGCTTGGGCCAGACGCCGGAAGAAGTCCCCCATTGCGGACGGGTCGAATCCGGAGCGCGCCAGGATTCCGATGCCGATGCGATCCGCCTCCTCTTCATCGGCCCGGGTGAAGTTGATCTGGTGCTGGATTGCGCCGGCCTGGGAGGCCGCGATGGCGGCGGTGCCCATCTCCGGATTCTGGGTGGCGAGCAGGATCGCTGCCAGCAGGGCGGCGGCGGTCGGGATACTGAGCCGCCGCGCGTCCGCCAGCCCCCGCGCCATGTGATGTTGGGTGATGTGGGCGATCTCGTGGGACAGTACCGAGGCGAGTTCGCTCTCCGACTGCGTCGTGAGCAACAACCCGCTGTCGACGCCGATGAATCCGCCGGGCACGGCGAAGGCATTGATAACCGGGTCGTCGATCAGGAAGAACGTAAACGGTTGTCCGGCGTCGTCGCTGTTGGACACCAACCGGGCGCCCAGGGAGTTGAGGTATTCGTTGAGCAGCGGGTCGTCCATGATAGGCAGCTGCTGGCGTGCCTGGCGCATGAACTCCTGGCCTAGTTCACGCTCCTGGTGGGGGGTGATGGCAGTGGCGGAGGGGTCTCCCATGTCGGGCAGGTCGGTGCCGGCCACCGCGGTCAGTGTCCAGAGCATGGCGAGGAGGCCGGTCAGGAGCCGGCACGCCGGCACGGATGACCTCATGATCTTTGACCCTCATCGGCATCGCGGGCGGGCACCCGCCCGCGCTCCGGATCGGAGCGGCCGGGCGTGCTTTGGCGTCCGGCCGACATATAGCGGGTATATCGTCTAAGATGCCGCCGGCTTGCGGTTGTTCAGCACTGCCCCGCGCGCGCTGACGACGCAACGGGCCGGTTGTCCGAGGGCGGCTTATTTGCCGGAAGCGGGCGAGGACGAATACAGCGTCAGGGACGAGCGGTCCTTCCAGGCCCGCTCGTCCAGCAAGGCGGCCGGAACCGCAAAGCGCTGGGATTTGGGGACCGGTGTGGTCCGAACGATTTTGACCACATTAGCGTAGGGGATTTTGTGCAGGGATCCGTCCCGATCCGTCATTCGCGCCACCATGAACTCCGCATAGAGCCGGTATATGTAGAAATTCGCGGGCCGAAGCCTGCCGGTCTCCGGGTCGCGCACGGTCAATGCATAGCGGGTATCCACGGCAAAGTCTTTTTTTTCCAAACCACACCTCCTTTAAGGTATTTCTAAGGTAAGGCGGTCGGGCGCCCGAAACGTGTCGGACCGATGCATGGGTGAATAGCACATTTGGGCAAGACTGAGCAACAAGGGCGCGCGGCCTAGGCGGGGTTCCCTTGCCAATATTTAGCAATATTTAATATACTAATGCATTGGCGCTGGCAAGGGGCGCGGGCGGTACCGGAGAGATGATGGCAGCACACGACACTTCAGTCCCAGGCGCGATATTGCGTTCTCGGGTTGCTTCGCCTATAAAGTTGCAGGTTGAAGGGGGTCTGGTAACCCGTGACTCCTGAACAAGGTTTCACCTCCAACGGAGACGAGCCATGGCCGGTTTTGATCAGGAGCTGGATGCGACGGGCCTACAGTGTCCACTGCCGATCCTGCGGGCGAAGAAGGCATTGTCAGGGATGCAAAGTGGGCAAGTCCTGCACATCCGCGCCACGGATCCCGGCACCCTCAAGGATTTTGAGGCCTTCGCCCAGCAGACCGGGAACGAGTTGCTGGAATCCCGGGAAGACGGTGGCCAGTACCGGTTCCTGATCAAGAAATCGTGAATCGCCCCCGCGCCTGGTGGGGCATGTGCTGGCCTGTCCCGGCTGGCGTGGCCTTGTGCGAATAGGATCACTACGGCATAATAGTTGACAACTAAACTCGGGTATTGGCCCGACAGGCTCGCGAATCGCTCCCCTTAGCCGTGGGGCGACCCCTGCGGGCCGTGGCGCAAAGGCGAGGTCAGTCCATGGCAAGCTACGCGGAAATGCAGCAGATCTTCGACGATATCCGCAGCGACTTTCGTTATGACCATGAGTTGAACGGCTGTCTGAACTGCGGTATCTGCACGGCGACATGTCCCTCGGCGCATTTCTATGACTACAGCCCGCGCGAGATCGTGCAGCTGCTGTGGACCGAGAATGTCGAGCAGGTCTATGACGTCATGCAGGAGAAGATCTGGGCATGCGCTCAGTGTATGACCTGCGCCGCGCGCTGTCCGTTCAAGAATTCCCCGGGCGGGCTGGTGGCGATCATGCGCGAAGTGGCGATCAAGCATGGCATGCAGTCGGCCAAGGACGTACTGCGTCCGTTCGGCCGGGTCATGCTCAAGCTCATCACCACGGGTAACCAGCTCTCGCCGGACATGATCCAGCCCGACCACTTTCCGGACTGGGGTCCGAACATCCAGAAGGTCGAAGGTGACCTCAAGATCTTACGCAAGGCGATCCCGGTGAAAACCCTGCAGACCGTGGACACCGCGTGGGAGGTTTCGCTCAAGACCTCCGTGGAGATGTACACCATCTGGGAAATGACCGGTGTCCTGAAGTCCCTGGAGATGATGGACGAGAACCTCTTCGACGTCATCGAGGACTTCATCGACGAGAAGAAGGAAGACTACGAGGACTGGCTTGAGGAGCAGGGTGACGACTAACGGCGTGCCGGGTGACCGGCAACGACAGGGTTTGAGCGGTCGGAACCGCGCAAACGGGTATACGGGTATATGAGTGCGATAGCGGGTCGGCAGCCCGCGGCCACTGGGATTATTTCCGAATGGCCGAGCGCGCGCGGCGGATCCCGCGAAATTCCTTCAGGAGGTGCATGATGAAACCCACCGATAACACGCCTGGCAATCACAACATGACCGCAGACGGTGCGGGTCCCGGGGCCATGAAACCCGGCTTTCACAACACCGATGGTCAGGGCATCGCGGGTCACGGCTCCTTCTTCCAGCAGGCGGACCTGTCTCGTGAGGAGGCGGTAAAGGCCACCGACTGGGTCCGCAAGCACGTCGATCGCCGCACGGTGGATCTCGGCGACCGGATGGATGACATTCGCGAGCACATGTGGGAGTTGGAGCGCGAGGGTGAAATCATCGTCCATCGCATCACCGATGTGCATAAGCCGGCCACCGTCAAGACGCTGTTCGGCTGGGAGAAGAAGATCCCGACCAATCAGCTCTGGCATCACAAGTCCTGTGGGCAGTGCGGCAATATCCCCGGATATCCAACCTCGTTGCTTTGGGTCATGAACAACCTGGGGATGGTGCCCGGCAAGGATTATTTGGACGAGACCGACCAGACTTCCTGCACCGCCTGGAACTACCACGGTTCTGGCATCGGCAATGTGGAATCCCTGGCCGCTGTGTTTCTGCGCAACTTCCATCAGGCCTATGTTTCCGGCAAGCAGCACGGCTTCGAGGCCGGCCACTTCTTTCCGCTGGTCCATTGCGGCACTTCGTTCGGAAACTACAAGGAAATCCGTAAATACCTGATCGAATCCGCGGAACTGCGCGAGAAGGTCAAAAAGATCCTCGGTAAACTTGGCCGCCTGGTCGATGGGAAGCTGGTCATCCCGGAGGAGATCGTGCATTACTCCGAGTGGGTGCATGTGATGCGCAACCGCATCGCGTCCGAGTTGCAGAAAATCGATGTCTCCAACATCCGGACCACGACCCACGTGGCGTGTCACTACTACAAGATGGTGCATGAAGACGCGGTCTACGACCCTGACGTGCTGGGGGGCAATCGCACCGCGATTATCACTTCCCTTTCTCAGGCACTCGGCGCCCAGGTGATCGACTATTCCACCTGGTACGACTGCTGTGGCTTCGGGTTCCGGCACATCATCTCCGAGCGTGAGTTCACCCGTTCCTTCACCATGGACCGCAAGATCAAGGTCGCCAGGCAAGAGGCGAACGCGGACGTCTTGTTGGCCAATGACACGGGTTGCGTGACCACCATGGACAAGAACCAGTGGATCGGGAAGTCCCACGAGCAGAACTACTCCGTCCCGATCATGGCGGATATCCAGTTCGCAGCCCTGGCTTGTGGCGCCGATCCGTTCAAGATCGTGCAGCTGCAGTGGCACGCCTCGCCTTGCGAAGATCTGGTGGAGAAGATGGGCATCAGCTGGGATTCCGCCAAGGCGCGCTTTCAGGAGTATCTCAAGGAAGTCGAGCAGGGCAACATCGACTATCTGTACAACCCCGAACTGGCGTACGGAGGCGCGAAATAATGCAAGGCTCGGATACCGGAACCGTACTCGTCGTAGGTGCCGGCCCCGCGGGTCTGTCCGCGGCGGCCAGCGTGGCCGCCGCGGGTCATCAGGCGGTGGTGGTTGAGAAGGAGGACGTGCTCGGTGGCGCGCCCATCCTGTCGGGCTACGCGAAGCTGGTGCCGTCCGGCGAATGGGCCAAGGACGCCATCGGCCGCATGGTTACCCGGGTCGAGCAGGACCCGGGCGTCACCGTGTTCAAAGGGGCCAAGGTATCCAGGTTGGAAGGCGAGGCAGGCAACTTCACGGCGACGCTCAGCAACGGCGAGCAGGTCAACGCGGGGTCCGTGATCCTGACCACGGGATTCACTCATTTCGACAGCATCAACAAGCCGGAATGGGGTTTCGGGACCTACGAGGACGTGGTGACTACCACGCAGATGGAACAGATGGTCGGTGGCGGCAAGATCTTCTGCCCCTCGGACGGGCGCGTGCCGGAACGGGTGGCGATCCTGTTGTGCGTGGGCTCCCGCGACCGTCAGATCGGTCGCGAGTGGTGTTCGAAGATCTGCTGTACCGTGTCCGCAAATTTGGCGATGGAGATCAAAGAACTGTCTCCGACCACGGATGTGTTCATCTACTACATGGACATCCGCACCTACGGCCTCTACGAGGACAAGTTCTATTGGAAGTCCCAGGAGGAATTCAAGACGAAGTACGTTAAGGCGCGTATCGCCGAGGTGACCGCCTCCGGGGATGGCCGCCTGCTGGTCAAGGGCGAGGATACCCTGGTCAAACGGCCTATCGTAATCCCCTTCGATCTGGTGGTGCATGCAATCGGCATGGATCCGAACGAAGACAACGGCGAGATCTCCAAGGTATTCGGCATCGGTCTCGAGAAACACGGGTTTGTCGAGCGCGCCGAGTTCTATACCAACACCTGCGGGACCACCCGTCGCGGCATCTATGCTGCGGGCTCCTGCTACGGTCCGGAGACCATCGATGACTCCATTTCCCAAGGACATGCTGCCGCGATGCGCTCGGTAGCCGACCTCCATGCTCTGGTTCGGAAGAAAGCCGGCTGAAGCCGGTAACGCTGTCCGGGATCTGATTCAGCCGGCCAAGATGGCCGTCGAGTTGGACCGCAAGATCTGTTCCCGGAAGCTGGCGCAGCTTCAGGAGGAGATCGCGGCGCAGGCGCAGAGTGCCGAATCCACGGATGATCGGGATCCGGGCTTGGCCCCGTTTGTCGAGTCGCTGAGCCGCAAACACGAATTGTTCGAGCGTGTGTTGGCAGAGACGGCGCTGGACGCCCTGGATGATGCGGCGTTCGCGGCCCTGCTGGAGACGGTCTTCACGGCGCGGCGCCGCTTGCCGCCGGCGCTGGTCGGTTTCGAGCATGATCGCCTGCTGTCGGCGATCCGAGATCTGCTCTATGGCGCAGGGCCGCTGGTGGAGCGCATGCAGGCCTTTGTGGACGCGCTGCCGGCCGACAGCGGGAAGGCGCGCCGCGCCGCGTGGGATCTGGGTGCCGAGATGTTGCATTTCCGCGACCCGGAGCGATACCCGCTGATGGCCCGGTGGGTTTGGGACTTGAGCACTATGTCCGGCGGGTTGCGGGAGTTCATACGCGGCAATGATACGATGCGCGATATCCCGCTGGACGCGCGGCCCGAGACCTTTGAGGGCGCACGGCTCCAGCTCGCGGAATTTCTGGCGGAGGAAGGCTTTTATCGGGATGTGCCGTACCTCGTGGATCTGTTGCTGGCCAAGGCCTACGCGGACTACGTACAGCAGATGGCGAAGGGTGTCGGCGTATTCGCCGCGGAACTCGGGGCGCGGAACGATCCCATGGAATTCGTGACCAAGATGCTGGGGATTGATCCGCACCGTCGTCGCGGGCAATCCAGGATCAGGGTGCCCACGGTGCATTGACCGTGGCCCGCGGCCGGTGTGGTGGCGGGTGACGGATCCTTCGACGGAGAAGAACATGGCAATTCACGAGAAGTCGCTGATCGAGTCCGACCGGATCATGGAGCACGAGTCGCTCGTGGTCGATGGGGTGGACGTTTCGGGGCATTGGAACACCATGATCAAGCCCCGGTATATAGCCGACTACGATGATGACTTCGAGAAAATCATACAAAGCTACGGCGGCGGAGAGAACGTGCACCGCTGCTGGCAGTGCGGCTCGTGCACCAATTCGTGCACCGTCTACGCGCTAAATACGGATTTCAACCCTCGGTATTGGATCTACCTGACGCGCCTCGGGCTCAAGGAAGAGCTGATCAAGGACAAGGACATCATCTGGCAATGTGTCTCCTGCAACAAATGCACGAGCATCTGTCCGAAGGATGTGCGGCCAGAGGGCGTCATGAAGGCGCTGGCCCATTGGCTAGAAGATGAGGGACATACTGAAACCAGCCCCTCGCATGTCTTCGACGATGAGTTCTGGGCGCAGGTTGAAAAGACCGGGCGTATCGAAGACGCACACGTCATCATGAATTTCTTCAAAAAGACCAAGCAGCCGCTGCTCCAGCCGTGGCTGACAGCCTTTACGACTCGCATGATCAAACATCTCCCGTTCGCACACCTGATCCGCATGGGCCTGAATTTCGTGTTTACCCCCAGAACCAAGTCTTGGGGGCGGACCGGCAAGGTTCTGCGCGACTACGTCGAAGGGGAGAAGGTGGCCGCTCGCCAACGCAGACAGCAGATCAAGGAGGCGGCATAAAATGGCTAAGGTCGCATATTACCCCGGTTGCGCCCTGGAAGGTTCAGGGGGGCCGTATGACCGTTCCACGCGGGCGCTGGTCAAGGCCCTGGGCCTGGAGATGGTCAACCTCCGGGACTACAGTTGCTGTGGCGCGATGGAGGTCAAGAACGTCCATCCGATGTTGCAGACCTACCTGTCGGCCCGGAACCTGGCCATCGCCAGTGAGCAGATGGGATTGGACGCCGTGATGGCGCCTTGCAACGGGTGTTACCACAACCTCAAAAAGGCGGAGTTCGAACTTGCAACGTCCGACAAGGCCATGCAGACCGTACAGGAGCTGGCCCAGAAGGCCGATGACCCGGTGTACAAGGGCGATGTCCGCACCCTGCACCTGCTCGAGTGGCTGATGGAGGAACTCGGCCCCGAGGGGATCAAGCAGCGGCTCACCAAGAGCCTGAACGGCATCAAGATCGCGAATTATTACGGTTGCATGTACACGCGCCCGCGCCAGATCTTTCCGGAAAAGGATCAGGGACCGGGGTCGGAATCCAGCTATCAGCCGCACTTCATGGACGATCTGCTCGCCGCGTCCGGCGCGGTGAACGTGGACTACCCGTTGAAGACCGCATGTTGTGGGGGCGCCCACACCTTGTCTGACGCCGATACCTCGACACAGCTGGTACTCAACCTCCTGCAGTCCGCCGAGGATTCCGGCGCCGAGGTCATTGCCACTGAGTGCCCAACCTGCCACTCGGGTCTGGAGATGCACCAGGTGCGGGCGGAGAAGGAGTTCGGCATCAAGACGCAGGTGAAGGTGCTGTATTTCACGCAGTTGCTGGGCCTTGCCATGGGGCTCTCGCCAAGAAAACTCGGCATCCACGAGAACGTCAGTGACTCCATCGATTTCCTGAAGGAGAAGGGAATTATCGGATGAAACGCGGTCCGCAGTCCGGGCGTCGCTTCAATCCCCGGCCGCGATTTCCACGGCGTGGCGCACAATAGCGCCATGGACTGTAACGGCTGCGAGTTTCACCCCGAGCTCTACTATGACGGCGAGTTCCAGATTTGGGTGCGCCGCGAGTCGGATGGGACGCTGACGATCGGTATGACGGACCTGTCCCAGGCCATCGCGGGGAAGATTCTGCATCTGCGGGTGCGGCGCCCCGGGACCAAACGCCCCACCGGAAAACCGGTTGCAACTGTGGAGAGTGGCAAATGGGCGGGTCCGATCCCTAATCTCTTCGATTGCGTGATTGTGGCGGGTAATCAGATGGCCCTCGACAATCCCGCGTTGCTTAATCAGGATCCCTACAATGCCTGGGTCGCGCGCGTGATGCCCGCCTACGGAACCGATGCGGCGCTCGCGTCTTTCCTCACTGGGGATTCCGCCCGGGAAGGTTACTGCGCACGGGCGCGCCGGGAGGACATCCACTGTCGCTAACCGGCACCCGGTGTCGCCCGCCGTGGCATACCGGTCCTTAGGCGGGATTCAGACCGAGTCATGACCATGGAAAACAACCAGTATATCGCGGACGACGGCGACAAGGTCGTGGTCATCATCATGACTAGCGGCCCGAGTTCCCCGCAACGTTGCGCCACGCCGTTTTACCTGGGCTCCCTTCTGGCCGCCATGGACGCGGAGGTTCATGTCTTCTTCACCATGGAGGGGGTCCGACTGATGGAGAAAGGTGTCGGTGAGCAGTTGGCGGCGATGGAGGGGGGCAAGCGGATCATCGATTTCGTGCGTGATGCCAAGCGGGCCGGGGTCAAGCTCCATGTTTGCCAACCCGCGCTGCCGGGGTATAAAATCGACGAAAATCTCGACTTGATCGACGAAGTGGACTACATTTCCAAGGCGAGTACCCTCGCGGACCTGATTCTGTCGTGTGACAAGGTGTTTTCCTTTTAAGACGAACTTTGTGTCGCGCTGCTCCGGCTGGGGCTGCTTTTTCCGGACTGCAATCCTTTTAGGAGGCGAAGATGGGTACCGTGCGTGGGTGTAACTTTCCAGAAGACCTGTACTACAACGTCGAAAACAATGTGTGGGGTCGTCTTGAAGGCGACGGAATGGTGACCATTGGGTTGACCGCCTACGCTGCGTCCCTGGCGGGGCAGATCGTTTCCTATACCCCCAAGAAGGTGGGGAAAGAGGTGAAAAAGGACAAGTCCTGTGCCACCGTTGAATCCGGGAAATGGGTGGGACCTGCGAAGATGCCGGTGACGGGCGAGGTGGTGGCCACCAACGACGCGGTTGCCGCAAAGCCCGGCCTGATCAACGAAGATCCGTACGGCGGCGGTTGGCTCGTGAAAATCAAGCCGAGCGACTGGGCGGGCGAATCGGGCGACCTGAAGACTGGCGCCGACGCCTTGGCGGCGTTTGAAGCCAAGATGGAGTCCGAGGGGTTCGGCGGCTGCTGACCGCCGCGCCGGACAGCAGGACCTCATGGGCAGCCGGGCGCACCTGCGGTGCGCTCTGACGAGAGGCCGTGGACATGACCGACTGGCACGAGACGGTGCGGCGCGTGGAGGCCTTGGAAGATCTGCCGCTGGATCATGAATTGATCCAGCACATGCAGGATTTTCATGGATCGAACGCCCATCGCGGCGGAACCGTCCATTTCTATACGCCGACGTTCAAGAGCTTCCAGACCACCGAACTCTCGGGTTGCGGTAAGAGCGCTTGGCCTGCCATCTCCATTACCGGCGGGGACTGCAAGCTGCAGTGCGACCACTGCAAGGCGAAGATCCTTGATCCGATGATACCTGCGCGCACGCCCGATGCCTTGTGGCGGACCGTCAACGAACTGATCGCGGACGGTGCGCGAGGCATGCTCCTCACGGGTGGTTCCAATCATCGCAACGAAGTGGAATACGGAGACTATTATCCGACGATCCGCAGGATAAAGGACGAATTCCCGGGTTTCAAGATCGCGCTTCATACCGCGCTGGTGGACGAGGACATCGCCCTGTGCATGGAGCAGTCTGGCATCGATGCCGCTATGATGGACGTGATCGGCGCGCAGGAGACCATTACCAACGTCTATCATCTGCGCCGTTCGGTGGACGACTTCGAGCGCACCCTGGAGACACTCGTGGCCAGCCGGATGAAGGTGGTGCCACACATCGTGATCGGGCTCCATTACGGGAAACTCCTGGGTGAATGGAACGCCCTCGAGATGGTCAAACGCCACTTGCCGGATGCGCTCGTACTCGTGGTGGTCATGCCCTTCTACGCCCCCGTGAAACGACCTTTTGTGACCCCGGATGGGCATGACGTCGGCCGTTTCTTCCTGGATGCCCGCCGCACCTTGCCCGAGCTTTCTCTGCTGTTGGGTTGTGCGCGTCCGCCGGGAGTCACCAAGGTCCAGATCGATACTTATGCGGTGTTGGCAGGTCTCGACGGGATCGCGCATCCGTCGGATGGCAGCGTGGAGCTGGCGGCGCGTCTCGAGCGCCGCGTTCGGGTCACCCCGGCGTGCTGTTCCATCGTCGTGGGCGACGAGGTGATGGCCCTGGATGAGTCCAACCCGGGGCTGGAAGTGGATCTGGAGACGATCCTGGCTCAGGAGCGGACCCGACGCCGAGCGGCATCGGGTCTTGGTGGCATCCCGGTGGTTGCCAGGGCCACGGACGCAGGCGGGTCCTGCCGCCCATGAACGCCCGTTCCGCCGCGGTCTGGCGGGTGATCGACACCGGGCTGCGCAGTCCCGCGGAAAACATCAGTCTCAATCGCGCCTTGCTCGAATCCCATCAGGCCCGGCACAGCCCTCATACACTGCGCTTTTTGCGTTTTACCCCCGCCGCTCTGGTCGGCTTCCATCAGAGTGTCCGGCAGGAGTTGCGCGAAGACTATTGTCGCCAGAACGGTATCGCCGTCCAGCGCCGGATCACGGGCGGGGGGGCCATCTATTTCGATGAGACGCAGATAGGTTGGGAGCTGTATCTGGACAAGCGGGCGGTGGGTTCGGCGGACATGCAGTCGATCGCGGGCCGGATCTGCGAGGCGGCCGCACGGGGTATCAGCCGGCTGGGCGTGGACGCGCGTTTTCGGCCGCGCAACGATATCGAAGTGGGTGGACGCAAGGTATCTGGTACCGGCGGAGCCTTCGACGGGGACTCTCTGCTGTATCAGGGGACCCTGCTCATTGATTTCGATGTGGAACGGATGTTGCGGGTATTACGCATCCCGGCGGAGAAGCTTTCGGACAAGGCGGTACGCTCCGCGCGTGAGCGCGTGGCGAACCTGAAGGAACTGCTCGGAAACGCGCCGCCACTGGATGAGGTGCAGCGCTGCATGGTCGATGCATTCGCCGAGGAGTTTGGGATATCCTTCGAGCCGGCGGCGGAGCTCAGCGCTTGCGAGCAGGAGAAATACCTTGAGGCGCTAGCGGAGATCGACACGCCGGAGTGGGTCTATCAGCACGATCGGCCGGTCTCCGAGCTTCCGATTCGGGAAGGAATCTACCGGTGTCGGGGCGGACTGCTGCGCGCTTCGGTACGCATCGATGTCGGTCGCGGACGGATCAAAGAGGTATGGTTGACCGGCGATTTCTTCGTCAGTCCACGGCGGATGGTACCGGATCTGGAAGCGGCACTGCGGGACATTCCTGTGGCGCAGTTGCCGGAACGGGTGAGCGCATTCTTTGCCCGGCATCCAGTGGAGATGCTGAGCCTGGATCCGGAGGATTTTACAGCGGTGATCACCAGTGCGCTGGACACGGAACCCGTGGCCGAGACCACGCCTGCCGGTTAGTAGCGAGGACGGCCGCTGGGTCGTGATGATGCGAGGTTGCGGCGGCCTATGGAAACGGTGGACGTACTGGTGGTGGGTCTGGGCCCCGCGGGCGGCAGCGCCGCCCGGTGTGCCGCTGCCCGCGGATTGCGTGTGCTGGGCGTGGAACGTAATCGGCGGATCGGTGTACCGGTACAGTGCGCGGAATTCATTCCGGCGCCCATGGCCCGGTATGCGTCCGCCGCGGGTGTGCGGGTTCAGTCCATCACAGGCATGAAGAGCGCCCTTCCGTCCGGGGCCCGGCTGGCAACGGCGTTCCCGGGCATCATGATTGACCGCGCCCGCTTTGACCAGTCTATCGCGCAGCGTGCCCGGGAGGCAGGAGCGGTACTTTGGGAAGCAACCCGGCTCGTCGGACTTGACCCCACGCAACGCTTGGCGCGGTTGCAGCGTAATGGGTTGGAGGTCGAGGTCCGGTACCGGCTGCTGGTCGCGGCCGACGGCCCCCACTCCACGGTGGGCCGCAATCTCGGTCTACCGGCCTTGGAGGTGGTGCATACGCGCCAGTACACCGTCCCCCTCCGAGGCCCGTACGCCGACACCGATATCTGGCTTTCGGACGCATACCCCGGGGGCTACGGCTGGTTGTTCCCGAAAGGCGCGGTGGCGAACCTGGGACTCGGCGCCGATCGGGCGTTGGCAGACGCGGATCTCAAGACACCGTTGGATCGACTCCACCGGCAGTTGGTCGACACCGGAATCGTCGGCCCGATGGTACTCCAACGCACCGGCGGCGCGATCCCGGTGGGCGGCTTGCGCCGGCGTCTGGTGGAGGGTAGGGTGGTGTTCGTCGGCGATGCCGCGGGGCTCACTCACCCCATTTCAGGCGCGGGAATCGCCGCCGCGGTAGTCTCCGGAGAGCGCGCCGGGGAAGCCGCCGCAGCATGCCTGGGCGCGGACTCCTTCGGCGCCCTTGCCGATTTCGAAGAAGACGTCCGGGATCAGTACGAAGGCACCATCTGCCGGGCTTTGGAGCGGCGTGCGTTCCTAAACCGGCACTGGCATACGCCGGCGGCCCACGATGACCATGTGCTGCGCCGCGGATGGATCGCGTTTGACGAGTATTTTGCGGAGCAGGTTGCCGGTGTCACATGATAGCCAGTGGCCCGACACTCAATCAGGAGGATCGATATGAGCGCCAGCGCTGATACGGTAGTTGCACCGCTGCAATTTTACCGGCCCAACTACCACGTCAAGACGCCGGAGATGCGCTCGCCGGAGTATGTGCAGCTCTCTACGGCGGCGGCTATTACCATTGGCTTGGTCCCAGGCACTATGCATCGGACTGCCTGTACCCATTGCCTCAATCTGCTGGTGACCTATCCGGAGGGCTGCCGGGCGAATTGCAGCTATTGCGGCTTGGCGCGCCATCGGGAGGAATCCCGCGATTACGCAGACCGTAATTTTATACGCGTAGATTGGCCCACAGCGCGTTACGATGAGATCATCGAGCGTGTCCGTCGTGACGACGACCGGGGCCAGTTTGAACGCATGTGCATTTCAATGATTACCCACCCGAATTCAGATTACGATACCTTGGTCCTGCTCAAGCGCTGGGTGCGCGAGGTGCCGCGGATCCCAGTGTCCATACTTTCCAACCCGACCACGATGAAGTATGAGGATCTCAAGACCCTACATCAGGAAGGCGCCGATATCTTCACCGTGGCATTGGATGCTGCGACGCCCGCGATCTTCGAGCGGACCCGCGGCAAGACGGTGGACAGTCCACACACCTGGAAGAAGTACTGGCAGGCTATCGAGTGGGCCGCGGAGATCTTCGGACCCGAGAAGTTCGGGATCCATCTAATTGGGGGTATGGGCGAGACCGAAGAGGAAATCCTCCAGGTGGTCCAGCGGATCCGGGATATGGGCGGACACAACCACATGTTCGGATTTTTCCCGGAGCAGGGCTCCATGATGGAGGACTGGGATCCGGTTCCCAGGGACCAGTGGCGCAGGGTTCAATTGGCCCGATTCATCATCGACTATGCCGGTGGCCGGATCGGCGATATGCGTTTCAACGAAGCGGGTCAAGTCGTGGATTTTGGCCTTGATAGCGCGGAACTGGACTCCCTTATCGCCTCCGGCAAGCCGTTCCAGACCTCTGGTTGTCCCGGTAAGTCCGACGAGGAAGTCTCCGCTTGCAACCGCCCTTACGGTGACTCCAGCCCCAGTGATATCCGCTCCTTCCCGTTCGCGTTGGATGGCCATGACGTGGAGATCGTACGGCGCCAGATGCAGGGAATAGCGGTGGGCACCCTGGGCCCGGACACCGACTAGAGCCTATCGCAAAATGCATCTCCGTCGGCCCTGCGACGTTGCGGTTTCCCGGGGCCGGGCTGGGCAGTAGTTCCCGGAGATTGCGTACGCAACGGAGTTCAGGCGCTCTCGCGTCGCCTAGGCTTGCACGGAGTTGTCTGGGGCTACGCGCCGGGGTAGGATGGCGTTCCTGATCGTCGCCCCGGTCGAGTGTAAACGCGCAAACAGGCATCCGCCGGCGGTTGACCTACGAATAAGACTATGTGCGTGCGCATCTGAATGACGAACTGCCCGCCGATCCGCTCGGTCCTCGCTTGGCTCTCGGGCTCCCTACTGTTCCCACTGCTGCTCACCGGTTGTTCCATGGGTCAGATCGTGGCGCGTGGCGCCGAGCCGATCCTGGCGGGAGGTCTAGCCTCCATGTACCAGGAAACCGATCTGCAACTTGCCCGGGACGCCATGCCTGCGCAGCTCAAACTCATGGAGGCGCTACTCCATGAAGACCCCAGGAACCGGAAGCTGCTGCTCTATACCGCGCAGGGTTTCTATGGCTATGCCTTCGGCTTCGTGGAGGATCAGAATCCGCGGCGAGCATCCGGGCTCTACCATCGCTGTTTCCGCTACGCGCTCACGGCCCTGCGCGGGGAAGGGCTCGGCCTGGATCCGCAACGGGCGCAGCAGCAAACGGTCGCGGCCGCCGTTGCGCGCTTGGGCCCCTCCGCGGTGCCGGCGCTGTTCTGGACCGCCTCGTGTTGGGCGAAGTGGATCGATATGAACCGGGATCGTCCGGCGCGGGTTGCGGAGTTGGGCCGCGTCGTGGTCCTGATGCGCAGGGTGCGGGAGCTCGACGAGGGATTTTTTTATGGCGGTGCGGACCTGTTCTTCGGCGTCTATTATAGCAGTCGACCGCCGATGCTGGGCGGGGACTACGCAAAGGCTCGGGAGTATTTCGCGCGGGCCAACAAGATCTCCGGCGGAAGTTTCTATCTGACGGATGTCCTATATGCTCAGTACTTGGCGCGGCAAACCCTAGACCAGCAGGCCTTTGAGCAGCGCCTGCGCGGCGTGCTGGCGCGCTCGCCGGACCGGTACCCGAAGATTGCGCTCTTGAACCTCATCGCTCAGGCCAAGGCCCGTTTCCTCCTGGCACACGAAAAGGAATATTTCTGATGTCCCGGCTGGCATGGCTGATTGTTGGTTTGTCGATCTGGAGCAGCGCGGTTGCCCAGGAACCGTACGTGCTCAAGTTCGCCACCCTGGCGCCCCGGGGCTCAAGCTGGATGAACGTGCTGTCGACCTGGGCGGATACGGTGCGCGCCAAGAGCGACGGACGCCTGATCGTCAAGCTCTATCCGGGCGGGGTTGCCGGCGACGAGTCAGACGTCCTGCTCAAGATGCGGTTCGGGCAGATTCAGGGCGCGGCGTTTACTGGCCATGGCATCGGGGAGATTTATTTTCCCGCCCGGGTCATGGAGATCCCGTTCCTGTTTCGTAGCTACGACGAGATCGACTATGTGCGCGCCCGGCTGATGCCGGAGTTCCGTGCGGGGTTCCGGCGTAACGGTTTCGAACTGGTCGGCTGGGCCGAAGTGGGTCCAGTGCGACTGTTTTCGAAGTACCCGATCCGGTCTTTCGACGACATGAAGAATTTGCGTATCTGGCTTTGGCAGGGCGACCCGTTGGCACAAGCGTTCTTTTCCGCGTCGGGGCTATCGCCGATCCCATTGTCCATCACCGAGGTCTATACGAGCCTGTCCACGGGACTGATCAACACCGTCTATGCTCCGGCGTTGGGCGCGATTGCGATGCAATGGTTTACCAAGACCCAATATGTGACCGACTTCCCCATGGCGGACGCCATTGGCGCGTTGGTGGTCCAGCGGCAGTTCTTCGACCGCCTGCCTGCCGATCTTCAGGCGCTGCTGTTGCAGACGGGAGGCATCGCGGGCCGTGAGTTGATCAAGGTCAGCCGTACGGACAACCGAAAGAGCCTGCAGGTATTGCGTAAGTATGGGCTGAAGTTTGTTTTGCCCTGGAAGCAGGTGAACCATCAGCAGTTTTACACATTGCGGGACCGGGTGGTGCAGTTGCTTGAAAAACGCGGCCTCCTCCCGGTGGCGTTGGTGGATCAGGTGCAGGCGGATCTCAGCCGTTACCGGGCGCGGCATAAAACAACCGGGCAGGATCCGAACGGCGGGTTCGGAATATCATCGGCCGTCACATCGCCGGCCCGGTGACCGGCGCCGTGGATGCCTGACGCGTCTGTGGCGCTTCCCGATCCGGCTTGGCACCGTCGCCCCGGAACGTAGAGGTGAACTTGCCGATGCTAAAGCTGGAGCGCATGCTGGCGCGCGTCGAGGCCACGGTAGCGGTTGGCTGTCTTGCAGCGATGGTCATCCTGTCCTTTGCGCAGATACTCGCGCGGAACCTATTCAATACCGGGCTCCCCGGGACGGACATTCTGCTCCGTTACTTGGTGCTCGTGGTTGCGTTCTTCGGTGCGATCCTGGCGGTGCGTGAACAGCGCCATATCCGGCTCGACGTGCTGAGTACTCTGATGCCCTTATCTTGGCGGCATCACCTCCAGATATTTTTCCACGGGGTCTCCGCTGTTGTGTGCGGGGCGCTGGGCTGGGCGGCGGTGCGGTACTGGCGGGAGGAATGGCATTACGCGATGCCGGGAGACCGCTGGACGGCGGCGCTGTCGGTGGTCCTCCCCGTCAGCCTCGCCCTTCTGAGCTTCCATTTCCTGCTGCGGGCATGGATCGAGGCGCGCGGCCTCGACTCCGATCCATGAACGTCGCAATAACCCTGCTTCTCATCGCCGCTGCCCTTCTTGGCCTACCGCTGTTCGTAGTCCTGGGCGCCTTGGGATTGGTGGCGAGTTGGCGCTCCGGGGTGGATCCGGCGGTGCTGATCGTCGAGATGCACAGCTTGGCTGCCTCCGCGAACCTGGTGGCCATCCCGTTATTCACTCTGGTGGGATCGGTGCTTGCGGCGGGTGGGGCACCGCAGCGCTTGGTGCGCGTGTTCAACGCGGTCCTGGGTTGGATGCCCGGGGGCCTGGCGATCGTGGCGCTGAGCTCTTGCGCCTTCTTTACGGCGTTTTCGGGCGCCTCCGGCGTGACCATCCTCGCCCTGGGGGGGTTGTTGTACCCGATCCTCACCACGGGCCGTTACCCCGAACGATTTTCCCTTGGATTAGTGACTTCATCCGGATCTCTTGGACTCCTGTTCATGCCCAGCCTGCCGCTGCTCCTGTACGGGATCGTCGCGAAGGTCGGGATCGATGACCTGTTCAAGGCGGGTGTCGTTCCGGGGCTGCTGTTGATGGTGCTGCTCGGCGGCTACAGCATGGTGACCGGGCGCCGGGCACAAGTGCCCCGGCAGGAATTCTCGGTTCGCGAGCTGCGGATGGCAGCGCGCGAGGGGATCTGGGACCTGATGCTGCCGATCGGGATCCTGGTCGGGATTTTTAGGGGGTATGTAACGGTCACCGAAGCCGCCTCGTGCGCGGCGGCTTATGTGCTCTTCGTGGAGATCGTGGTCCACAGGACCCTGAAGTTCGACCGGCACCTGCTGACCACCTTCCGCGAGGCCGCGGTGCTCGTGGGCAGCATTCTCATCATCCTGAGCGTGGCGATGGGCCTGACCAATCTCCTGGTTAATGCCCAGATCCCGGCCAAGGTCTTGTCTTACGTCGAGCACGTGGTCCACAGCCCACTGCAGTTCCTGTTGCTGCTCAATCTCATGCTGCTGGTGGTAGGCGCCATTATGGACGTCTTTTCCGCCATCATGGTGGTGGTGCCGCTGATCCTGCCGTTGGCCCTGCGCTTCGGCGTAGATCCGGTGCACCTGGGGATCATTTTTCTCGCCAACCTGGAGATCGGTTATTCCACGCCACCGGTTGGCCTGAACCTGTTCATCGCCAGCCAGCGCTTCGACAAGCCGGTATTCACGCTGTTTCGTTCCACCTTGCCATTCCTGGCGATCATGATCGTGTGGCTTGCGGTGCTGACCTATGTGCCCGCGCTGTCCCTGTGGTGGCGAGGCCTGTGAGTCGGGGCGTCCGGGGGGGCAGCCAGTGTCCGATTCCCCCTGGGGCCCGCCGCCGCTAGGGGGCACAGTGACCGTGGCGGCTTCGGATCCGTGCGGGGACAGCTGGTACGAGCGGGGCCTGATACGAATGGGATGTTTCCGTGTCTGGGGTGATTGAGCGGCGGTGCAACGGGTGTTTGGCGCGCCGGACCACAAAAGAAGAAACCCCGGCCTAGGCCGGGGTTTCGGTATTGCGGGTTGAACGGGGTGGGGGTCAGGCGCCCTTGGCCGCGTCCTCCAACGCCTTTTCGATGGAACCCGGCGCGCACATGATGCTCATGAAGCTGTTGTCGCCCATCATGCTGAGGTCCGGGAAGTTGATCGCGATACGGAATTTCGCTCCCAAGGCGTATACGTGATCGCCGGCTACCAGGATGCCGTAGGGCAGATGCCCGGTGGATTTGGTGTTGTGGAAGTCGATCTTGGCCATGATGTACTGATCGCCGCTGCATGCGTTGTCGCTGGGGCCGGAGAGCGCGACGCCGAACAGCGTTTCATCTTTCCCGGGTACCGCTACTTCGTAGACCTTGCTGACCCCGCCCTTGTGTGCGGCCAAGCCGGCGTTTACTGCGTTGACGGCCTCTTGGTAGCTGCCGTATTTGGCGAGCGTATCGGGGTCGGTGAAGTACGGCATCAGGAACTTGTAATGATAGTCCCGCAGGTCGGAAGCGGTGAGGCCGTTCTGCGAGCCGTACGCCTTCTGCGCGCCTAGGGCCTTGCCCAACTGAGCGCTCACGTCCGCCAAGTCGCTCTTCAAACGGTATGCGTTGGCCATGTAGGTCGGATTGGTGTACGCCACCTGGACTTGGGTGGTCCCGTTGTTGGTCACCTTGGTCACAGTGACCCGTTGCACGATGGCGTAGCCACCGAACTTGGTCTCGGCCGCGGCCTTCTTGAGGGCGTCGTTGGTTACGCCAATGACCTCCGCCGACACGACCTCTCCGTTGGAGAACTTCGCGTCAGTGTACGGCGCGTAGCTGCCCACGATATCAAAGCCGTTGGCGGTGAGTTTCTGTTTGACCTGCGTCACCACCTGCGCCATGTCGCCGTTGGCGGTATAGGCCAGTTCGAAGGGTTTCAACCGTTCTGCAGCCGACGCTTGACTCGCCCCGAAGATCAGCAGCAGGGCCGAGATAAAGAGCGCTTTCGTATGAACCGATGCCATTCTCATTGTTGTCTCCTCCATTGCACACGCTCATTAGTAATAACGCCATCCCGGTCGTGGGATGGTTTCTAAGCTTTTGTAATGACAGGGTCGGCGACCGTCCCCGTGCGGGAAAAGTATCACAGAACCGGGGCGTGGCAAAGGGATTCCCTGCACCCTCTGAGTAGCCGGCAGACGGGAGATCGGGTCCTCGCCGGCGCACCGTAGTCGGCCCTGGTCCCGGGGTGGTCGCGTGCCATTAATAGGTTGTTTATTATTGTGAATTCGACTTATTCCCCAGGTCCATCGGCGCTGCAAACGTGCGTCAGAACGCCCAGTTCACTTGGCCGCTGAGCAGGTTGACCTCGGAACTATAGGAGCCAGTGAGCGTGTGTCCCAGGGAGTCCGTATGGTTGATCGAGGTGTTGCTGACAAACAGATGCGCGTACGCGAGTTCGATGGTGACTCGCGGGCTATAGTGATAGCTGGCGCCCACCGCCACCCAGCGCCGGGTCGCGTCGGGGATCCGGGGCGTGCGCAGTTGCGGGCTTTGGATTGGCGTCTGGTCGTAGGCGATACCGGTGCGCAGGGTCAGTGCGTCGCTGTAGCGATAGTTCGCCCCCACGGAGTAGCGCCAGGTGTTTTGCCACTGTTCCGGCTGTACCGTTGGACCCTGTGCGCCCGTATCGTATTGCACCACGAGGTTGTCGAACCGGGCCCAATGGGTCCAGGTGGCGTCGGCCATTACCGCCCACTCGCGATTGATTGTGTGGAACACGCTGGCGGAAACGGTTTCCGGGAGGGTTACCTCCGCCGTGGCGGGGCTGTTCACAAACAAGCCATTGGCCGTGAACAAGCCTGGCATGCCGGAAAATTCGGCGTTGCCACTCAGGGTCTGGTGGACCTTGGAGCGGTAGTGCAGGCCCAGTCGCGTGTCCGGGGTGAGGGCGTACAAGACTCCCAGGTTGTAACCGAGTGCCCAGTTGTTTCCCGACACCCGCGCGAAGCCGTCGGTCCCGGGGCTCCCGGGGTTGGCCAGACCGAACGCAGCGCAGGTTCCCGCGGGGAATTTCCCCTGCGCCTGGAGGCCCAGGCAGATGGCCGAGTTATCCACCGCATTAGTGAGCGTGGCGTCCGCATACATGACGTCGAGCCCGGCCCCAATGGACAACCGGTCGGTGGCTTGAAACGCGACGGCCGGGTTGATATTGATCGTGGTCAGCTCCGTTTTCACGGCTTGGTAACGGCCTTTCCAACTCTCGGGGTAATCGGTGCGCAGCCCAAACGGTGCGTTGATCCCCAACCCGACCCGCCACCGGTGGTCTGCCAGCGCGCTCTCCAGATATAGGTTGGGCACGACCCCGATCAGCGCTGCGTCACCACCGTTGCCGCCAGTAATCGGAAGCCCGCCGAACGCGGGGCTGTTGGCGGCGGTGCCGCTGAATTCCGCGCTCGGGGAGATCACGTGGGTTCCGAATACCACCTGGTGGTCCGGCAGGAAGGTCATGCCGGCGGGATTGAAGAAGATGGTGCTGGCGTCCTGGGCGCTGGCCGCGGCGCCGGCGAAGGCGTTGCCCATGCCGCTGCCGCTCTGTTCAGTAATGGCGAAGCCCGAGGCCTGGACCGGGCCGGCGGAGAGGCACCCCAGGGCGACCAGACAGGAGACGATACGGGTGCTGCGGATGGGCATCGGGCATCCTCCATGGGCAGGCGGCGTATCCGCCGGTTAGCGGGGCCGGGCGCAAACGGAATCCCCCCGCCCGGACCGTTACAGGCTTATCATGGTTACTACTAGTATATCAGGCCGGTATGGGGCCAGGTGATGCCTGTCAATCTCCCGCCGCAATGGTGGTTTTCTTCTCCCCGGGTATGGACGACAATGGGTCTCCTCCTCGTTTTCACGGTGGAACCACGCCCATGAAGTCTCTCAAGGTTACCAACCTGGGTGAAATCCGGAACGAACTGAACAAGTACAAGAAGGGCAAGAAGTTCGACATCTGGCAGTTCAACCAAGTGGCGCGTCTCGCCTGGTTGGGCAAATTGACCCTGCAGCCCCTGGATAGTGAGGACGCGGAGTGCAAGGCCTATCTGGCCTATGTGGCATACCCGGACGAACTGGCGGCCCACTTTCTGGAGCCCGATGAGGATCTGATGGGACACATGCACATCGTCGATGGCGACCAGGCGGCCGCGTTGGCCAAGGTCATCGAACAGGGCGTGCGCGAGCGGGCCGCGCTTTACCAGGAGCTTCGTCAGCGGGACTTCTACTTCGGGCATTTCTTCGCGCAGGATACCCCGGACGGCTCGCCGCCCGGGGAGGAGTGACGCCAGCGCGCCATGGATGCCCGCTGGATTCGCCTGGACGGGGTCACGCCACCGGAACTCTACGCCTGCTGTCAGGCGCTCGGGGACCAGTCTCCCACTCACGTCCGCCCGGTGGTGCTGTGGGCACGCTGCGATCGGGCCCACGTGTCGCTGGGTGCCAGCCAGGATCCCGCGCTGGAGTTGGACCTGGCGGCGTGCCGCGCCCGGGAGGTGGCGGTGGAACGCCGCCCCCTGGGTGGGGGTGCCGTCCTGGTGGATCCGGATCAGTGGTGTTTCGTGTTCGTTGTGCCGCGCCTCCGGGGCGCCGGCCAGCGGGGGCGGTTCTTCGACCAGTGCCTGGCCCCTGCGACGGCGACCCTGCGATCCTTCGGTATACCCGCTGAGCGTGCCGGCGTCGGAGACGTGTGGGTAGCGGGGCGTAAGATCCTGGGTAGCGGCGCCGCTACCCTCCAGGGTGCCGAAGTGTTTGGGGCGAGTTTCCTGCTGCGCTTCCCGCGTGCGGCGTTCGCGGCGCTGATCCGGGTTCCGAACGATGGCTTCCGAGGCTGGCTGCGGGACGAATTGGATGCGGGCATGACTGACTGGGCCACCCACGCCCCGCTACCGGACGCCGGCGAGCTGGAGGCGCGGTTCCGTGGCCACGTCACCAAGCACTTGGGTTGGCGGCTGACGCCCGGAGCGCTCACTGCGGTGGAACGGGCTGCGCTCCCGGAGGCCCGCATGGAGCTGGCGGAGCCCCACGGCGCTGGCGGTCGCCGGCGGGTCGTGGACGGGATCAAGATCCGCCATGGGGTTTACCTGCTGGAGCGGGACTTCGGGACCCTCGGCCGGGTCCGGCTGGTGTTGCGGGACGGTCTCATCGTTCGGCTTCGGGTATGGTCCGAAGGCGTGGCAGAAGAGGCGTCCGGGCAGGAATTGCGCGGCGCCTGGGCCCCAGGGCGCGGGGCGGTGGCCTGGGGCTCGCTGCGGGGTGTGGGCGCAGTGGAGCCGCTGGCCGAACGGATCGAGGAGATGGCGGTGCGAACCCTGGACCAGGAGCACGGATGACGGGACCCACGGTGGACGACCGCTTGCGGCGCCGTTTCCTGGTCATGACCCAGGACGACGAATTATTGACGGCCTTCCAGGCGGTCGTGCCCGCCGGCTGGGAGATGGTGCTGATTACGGATCTGGAGGCGGTGGGCGACTGGAACGCGGTGTTGCTCTACCGCTTTCTTCTGTTGGACTTGGACGAGGTGGATGCCTTCGATCCCCTGGATGTGATCCGGGAACTGCGTCTCCGGCACCAGATCAATACCCCAGTGTTCTGTTTCGGCGGCGACGAGGACGTCCGGGATGAAATGCGGTTGTCCCGGGCCGACCGGTTCTTCGACCGGGATGAGATCCTGGCCATGTTGCCACGGTTCCTGGAGCAATACCGTTGGGGCGGGGATTCCGCCTGACGCCCCTGGAGACGGTTTCCCGGCCCGCCGTAGCCCCCCGGTGGCCTCGGTTCCCGCCCTCCCGCCCTGATTTCCCCCGCCCTTTAAAGATTATTCCGTCCTGGCCGATCTATTAGTGGCTTGATCTGCAAGTGCATTGTCTTACCTAAAGGAGAAGGGCAATGGAATTCGATCCCGTTACGGTCGTCATCACGATCGCGATTGCTACCATGTTGTACTGCATGTGGATGGTGGTCTCCTTGAAGAGCCAGATCCCCGGCGGCGTGGTCGGAAGCAAGTGGAATATCGTCATTCTGCTGGTGGCGATGTTCACCGTCGGCTATATGGCCCTGCCGTTTTTCAACCGGATCCCGGACCAGATCCTGCGCATGATCGTCTCATTCGTATTCCTCGGTGGTGCCATCTACGTCACCATCACGGTAAAGTTGATCTACACGATCATCCAGGAACTGACCGAGTAAGCGGACCACATTCGGAGCCCGACGCGATACCATGGATATCAAAACCACCTTCGTCAAGACGACTAAGGGCAAGGACGAAATCGAGCGTCGTAGCGCAGGCTTGGCGTTTAAGCAGCGCCGGGTCCTGATCCTCGTGGACGGCAAATCGACGGTTGCAGACCTTCAGTCGAAGAGTGCCGGGATGGCGGATCTCGCCGACGTCCTGGAGGAACTGCTCCACGCCGGGTACGTGGAGCCGGTGGGGGGGGGCGCCGGCGCGGTGGTATCCGCGCCGATTCAGTCTCCGGCGGCACGCGCCGACCCTGGGGATTCGGCTGCGAGCGGGGCCGCCACGCCGGGCGCGGCGGCGAAGAAGGACCGCTTGATTCAGGTGGCCACGGAGATTCTGGGTGCCGATGGCGACAAGGTCATCAAAAAGTTGCGCGCGGCCCCCGATACCGACGAGGGTCTACGCAGTTGCCTGGACGCCTGTCGCAAGGTTATCCGACTGACGGTGGACGAGGCCAAGGCCGACGAGCTGTACCTGCGGGGGCGACAGACGCTCTCCTGAGGCCTGACCCCCGCGGTTGCCCACGACGCTGGGTTACCCGATCCAGTGGTGTTCGTTCACGTCCAGCCGGATCTCGCGCCGCCGGGTCTCGTCGCCCTGGGTGATGGTCAGGGTGCCGATACGGGTGCCTGGCGTGTCGAACCGGAAACGGCAGTCGAACATCCCCGGCAATGGGATCCGGGTCTCGCACAGGGTCCGGTCTTCCGCTTCGAACTGCACATCCACGGTACCGCTTCCATCCAGGAAGGCCTGTACCCGGAACTCCTGGTCGGGGGTTCGACGGTAGAACTCCGGGTCCCGGTTCAGGTGATACTGGACGTTGTTCAATTTGATCTGCTTTACCAGCGGTTGCATGGTCTGGTTCCTGTGCGGCCATTATTGCGTGGTTCGCCGATTATATTAGCGGGGCATGATATAGTCACGTCCGGTACCATTTAGCTACGCCACCGTTCCTCGACGCGCGGGAATCGGCGCGTCGGTGGACGCTCGCCCGGTTTCCCTGACCGGGCCGGTGGGAAGCCCAACCAGGACCTTACCGCCGTGAAACGATTGCTGGACCGGATCCGGGGTGTGGAACAGGACGCGGTGCGCGCGCCGCAGGCCGGAGACGCCCCGTTCTATCTGCCCCAGGCGAACGAGGTGGCCTTGTTCTCTGCCGCCTACGCGCAGCGCCTTCCCGTCATGCTCAAGGGCCCCACTGGGTGTGGCAAGACCCGTTTCCTGGAACACATGGCCCATCGCCTGGGACGGCCGCTGGTCACCGTCGCCTGCCACGAGGATCTGACCAGTTCGGACCTGGTGGGGCGCTTTCTGTTGGAAGGAGATGCCACGGTCTGGCAGGACGGCCCCCTGACCCGCGCGGTGAAGGAAGGCGCCATCTGCTACCTGGATGAGGTGGTGGAAGCGCGCACCGACACCACCGTGGTCATTCACCCGCTCACGGATCATCGGCGCCAGTTGCCCCTCGAGAAGAAGAGCCAGATGATCGAAGCGCATGCGGACTTCATGCTGGTGATTTCCTACAACCCCGGTTATCAGACCGTGCTCAAAGACCTCAAGCCCTCGACCAAACAGCGTTTCGTGGGCATCCGGTTCGACTATCCCGCGGAGGAACTGGAGCGTGAGATCGTGGCGCGGGAGGTCGGCGATCTGGACCCGGGCCTGGTCCAGTCCCTGGTGGCGGCCGGGCGCAGCGCCCGGCGGCTCAAGGATCACGGCCTGGAGGAGGCCACTTCCACGCGCTCCCTGGTGTACGCGGCGCAACTCATCCAGGCCGGCCTGCCGCCCTTGGATGCATGCCGCGCCGCCATGGTCCACCCCTTGACCGATGACCCGGAACTGGCGGCGGCACTGGAGGAGATCTTCGCCGCCCAGTTCCCTGCGGACCGGGCCGATGGGTCTACCGCGCCTTCCGCATAGCGCGGCGGGTCCCGGTCCGCGTCCGGCGCGCCCATGACGGCGGCCCCGCCGACCGGGGTGCAGGCCGCCATCGCCCAGGTGTTGGCGGATCTCGAGACCATCAGTTTCGTGGCCCACCGCGCGGCCCACGCGGGACTCCCGGAAGTGCAAGCGCTCGGCCCGGAAGCGGCGCTGCGCTGGCTGGAGACCGGGCGCGAGTTGTTCCTGCGGGACCGGGCCGCGGGCAAGGCGTTCCTGCACGCCGGCCCCGGCCTGATCCGCGCACTCGGCAGCCTTGATCCGTGGTTGGCCCAGGTGTCTGCGCTGGCCGTCCATCGGGATGCCGGGAGCGCGGTGGAGGGTTTCCTTTCCCAGGTGGCGCAGGTCTGTGCCGCCTGGGGCCGCGACGGGGAGACGCGCTGGTTTGAGGCCGGGCGCCCGTGGCTGGCGCGGGATCCGGTCGCCGCCGGGCGTTATTTTTCGAGCCCGTTTCTGGCCCTCGCGGGGGGCCGCGGACCGGACGGGGTGGAGGCCCTGCTGGCGCCCGCGCAACCCCGGGACGGGGCGGCGGCGCTACCGCTGGATCTCTATCTGAGTGCGGCCCTGGACCTCCGCGAGGCGGTGGGCCTGACGGCCCTGGCCCACTGGGCGCGGCGCGGCGCCGATGTGTTGCGCGCCACGCGCCAGCGCGGAGAGGCCTACTTCCGGCTGGAAAGTCCGGAGAGCGTTGATACCCTCCTGGAGGCCATGCCGGGCTTCTCCACGCGGCGCCGCGGTCGCCTGTTGCAACTGTTGCTGATCGCCTGGCTCGATGGTCCGCTGGTCCTGGAGGAAGGTCCCTGGCGGCCGGGGAAGGGGCGCGCGGCGGTGGCGACCGACGGGGAACGGTTGCGGCTTCCCGCCCAGTTTCCGGACCAGGAGACGGCGATTCTCGCGGTGCTGCATGGCGCCGGTCATCTGCGCTTCGGGACCTATGCACCCGACGCCGCGCAGGCGCTGAGCCTGGCGGCGGGGATCGGGTACCACACCGCCGCGGGCGCGCCGGAGGCCCACGCCGTTTGGGAGGCCCTGTTCCCGGCCGGCGACGCGGCCGGCATCCGCCACGCCCTGCTATTCGACCTTTGCGAGGACCTGCGGGTGGACGCGCGCCTCGCGCGGTGCATCCCCGGTTATCTCTCCCGCGTAGCCCGCCTGGCCACCGCCGCGCCCCGGCCCGCCGGCGCCGCGGGCCCCTACCACGACTTCACGCGCGCCGCCGTGCGCGGCGCGTCGGGTCAGGCACCGCTCGATCCCCGGCTCGGTCCGCTGGTCGAGCCCGGTGCCCGCCCGCTGGACGCGTTGCGGATCGCCGCCGAACTCACCACCGACCCCGGCTTTCCGCCGCTCCAGGCCGCGGCGCGGGCGGCGGCCTATCTCCCGGGGCGCGGGCCCAACGCGCCCGATCCCGGTGACCCGCGCGACGCACGGGCCGCGCCCGCGTCCGGCGCGCGGCCGGAGGTGTCGGAACCGGGCGCGGCGGCAGCACCCCGGAAACGGTGCCGGGAGGCACGGGAGAAGCCGCCCGTGGCCCGGGCGGAGCTGGACCGGCAGGTTGCCGCCCAGCGGGCGTTGGGGGGCAGCGGCGGCGCGGGATTCGGCATACCCGCACCGGCGCGGTCCACGGGGCCGGGGGTGGCACGGACCACAGATCGCCTGGGGGTGGCGTACCCGGAGTGGGACTACCAGGCACGGGCCTACCGGGAGGACTGGGCCTGGGTCCAGGAGAAGTCCCTGGAGGGGCGGGATCCGGAGCGTGCCGCACGCCTGTGGGCGGATTCCACCCGCCTGCGCCGCCGCCTGCGCCGTGCCCTGCAGCGCCAGCGCCCGCGCCGGCTCGCGCCCCTGCGCCGTCAGCGCGACGGGGACGAATTGGACCTGGAGGCGACCGTGGGCTACGTGAGCGAGAAGCGCGCCGGCTGGTCGCCCCGCCCCGATGTATACCGGCGCCGGGCCCCGCGCCAGCGCGACACGGCGGTGCTGCTGCTGGCGGATCTGTCCACGTCCATCATGGCCCAGGTGCAAGGCGGCCGCGGCAAGGTGGTGGACCGCCTGCGCGCCGCGTTGCTGGTGTTCGCCGACGCCCTGGAAGAGGTTGGGGATCCCTACGCGATCCGCGGCTTCGCCTCCAAGTATCATGACGGCGTGGAGTATTACCGCATCAAGGACTTCGGCCGGCGGCTCGACGCCGATACCCGCGCCGCCATTGCCGACCTGTGGGGCCGGCTGGCGAGTCGGATGGGCGCGGCGATCCGCCACGCGGTCACCGAATTGCGCAGTGCGCCGGCCGATCGGCGCTTGTTGCTGATCCTCTCCGATGGACGCCCCGCGGACTACGATGACGGGGGCGACCTGCGCTACTTGCACCAGGACACGCGCATGGCCATGAAGGAGGCGATGGACGCGGGCGTGCATCCGTTCTGCGTGACCCTGGATCCCGCCGGGCGCGAGTACCTGCCGGCGATCTTCGGCCCCCAGCACTATCTGGTGCTGGACCATGTGGACGATCTGCCGGCGCGGTTGCCGGAGATCTATCTGCGGCTGCGGCGCTAACGCCATGCCCGGAACCGGTCGAGGGATGACACCCGCCGCCATGGATCCCGGCGCCCCGCCGGCCGCGGCGCCCACCCGGCGCGCGGTATTCATCGGCGCGCGGCGTTACCGCGGCGCCAGCTACGGGGATCACCACCCGCTCGCGATCCCGCGCGTGTCCCTCACCCTGGACCTGATTCGCAGCTATGATGCCCTGCGCGCGGCGGAATATCTGGAATCGCGCTGCGCCACCGAGGCCGAACTGCTGGGGTTCCATACCCCGGACTACATCGCTGCCATGCGGCGTTGCGAGGCACTCGGCAAGGTCCCGAACGCCTATCGCCAGCGGCACAACATCGGCAACTACGAGAATCCCTATTTTCCGGGCTTTTTCCACACCCCCGCCACTGCTGCCGGCGGTAGCGTCCAGGGTGCCGAGCAGCTCATCGCCGGGCGTATCGCGTTCAATCCCGCCGGCGGCATGCACCACGCACGCGCCGATCAGGCACGCGGCTTCTGTTTCTTCAACGACCCGGTGCTGGCGATCCAGCGGCTGCGCCGCGAAGGGATGCGAGTGTTGTACGTGGATATCGACGCGCATCACGGCGATGGCGTGGAGGCCGCCTTCCACGGGGATGCGGGGGTGGCCACCCTGTCCCTGCACATGGATACCGCCTACGCCTATCCGTTCACCGGCGGCGGGATCCGGGACTGGGGCGGTGGCCGCGCGGTCAACCTGCCGTTGCCGCGGTCGACCAACGACAGCGAGTACCGGCGCGCCTTCGAGACCCTGTGGAGGGCGGCGCTCGAATCGTTCCGGCCCGACGCCGTGACGCTGCAGGCGGGTACCGATATCCTGTTCCCGGACCCGTTGGGAAAATTCCGGATTTCCACCGCGCTGTTTCTGGAGCTGGTGGAAACCCTGGTGCTGGATGCCCCCGCCCATCCGGACGGCACGCCGCGACTGCTGGCACTGGGCGGGGGCGGTTACCATCCGCTGGCGCTGGCGCGCTGCTGGACCGGGGTATGGGCGGTGCTGTCCGGGCGCCGGCTGCCCGAGGCCTTGCCCGCCGCCGGTGCCGCGCTGTTGCGTGAGGTGGACTGGGACCTGGACGAGGATGCGGAATATTACGACACGCTGTTCACCCACCGGGTGGATGCCCCGCGCAACGGACCGGTGCGCCGCGAGGTGGTTGCGGCTCTGGACACGCTGCTGGCCGAACATCCCCTGTTCCATGACCGCCGGCGTCGCTGAACCCACGGCGCACGCGCCGGTCCCCGATCGGCGGCCCCGATGACCCGGGACCGGCATGATGCTGCGGGACGCCCGGCGCTCATTGCCGGATTCGCCACGCCACCCGCCACCCAGGCCTACGCCCAGGGCGTGGCAGGGCAGACTGCCGACGGTCACTTCAGCGACTTCACCCGCCAACGGATCCGCCTGAGTTCCATTGGCGTCGGCACCTTCCCGGGTGCCGCTACCCCCGATACCGATCAGCGCGTCGCGGAGATAGTTAGCCGCGCCCTGTGCCAAGGACTCAACGTGATCGACTGCGCGGCCCACTACCGGTACGGGCGCGCCCTCCCCGCCGTCGGGGCCGGACTACGGGAGGCCATGGCCGCCGGGGTATCTCGGGAGGCGGTGTTTCTGATCTCCAAGGGCGGTTTCTTGACCTACGATGGCGGTCGCCCCGCAGACCCCGAGGCGTGGTTCGAGCAACACATCACGGCGGCCGGGCTCGGCAGCCGGGAAGACTTGGCAAAGGGCGCGCATCTGTTGAGTCCCGCCTATATCGACTACCAGATCGAGCGATCCCGGGTCGAGATGGGAGTCGAGACCCTGGACGCGTTTCTGGTGGACCAGCCTGAGGTGCACATCCCCGAGATCGGCAAGGAACATCTCAACCGCAAGCTAGTGGGGGTGTTCACCCAGCTGGAGCGGGCGGTGCAGGAACGGCGCATCCGTTACTACGGCATTTCCACCTATGACGGGTTCCGGGTGGAGACCGACGACGCGCGGTTCCAATCTATCCCGGCGCTGCTCGGCCTGGCGGAACGGGCGGCCCGGGAGGCGACTGGGCAGGAACGCGCCCGCCACCACTTCAAGCTGGTGCAACTGCCGTTCAACCAAGTGATGCTGGAAGGCTTCACCCGCTTCAACTGTGCCACCGGTGCGGGCAACGTGGCTGCCACTCTTCAGGCTTGTCACCAGCTGAACGTGTATGTCATGGCCAGCCACACGATGTTGAAGGGACACTTGGCGCGCGAGTCCCTGGACGTGGTGTCCCGTTCCCTGGCGGGTCTCGCCAATCCCGCCCAGCGCGCCCTGCAATTCAATCGCTCGACGCCGGGCCTGGGCACCACCCTGGTGGGGATCAGTGATCCGGCGCATCTGGACGACGCCCTGGCGGTGGCGAAGATTGCCCCTGTGGAACGCAAGGCATATCTGTCCATGTACCAGCGGGCGGAGTGACCGGCCTGGTCTCCCGCATCGGAACCGTTGTCGTTCCGGTGTCCCGCCCGCCACTGCCGTCGCGTCACGCCCGGTGCTCGCCAAATGGCGGGAAATACAGGCTAAAGTTTACGCTCTGACCGGTCGCTACCTTTACCGGAACCGGCAGCCTCGTAGGCTGTTTCTGCAATCCAACCTCCAGGAAACACGGGTGGCATTCCCATGAAGAAGAGCATTTTGCGCAGGCTGTTTGTTTTCTTCCTGGCATTTGGCATCAGCAGTGGACTGATCTTCTCGGTGGTGACGCACTTCTTCGTGGAATGGCGCCCGGGGATGCGCCTCTGGTTTGTCGGCGCGTGCGCCGCGATGGGAGTCCTGCTTGCGTTCGTAAACTATGGGTTGGTCCATGTAGTGTTGGTGCGCAAGCTGCGGGAGTTGTCCGACGCTGCCAACGCCATCAGTGGGGGCGACGTACGCCGGCGCTGCGCGATCCAGAGTCACGACGTGATCGGTGACATCGTAGACAGCTTCAACCGCATGGGCGAGAACCTGCGCAATGTGATCGGGCAGATCCTGAACTCCACGGCGCAGCTGGCCTCCGCCACTGAGCAGATGTCGGTGATCGTGGAACACGCGGGAGAGGGCGTCAAACGCCAGCAGCACGAGACCGACCAAGTGGCCACTGCCATCAACGAGATGTCCGCCACCGCCCAGGAGGTAGCGCGCAACGCCGCCCAGGCCGCCCAGGCCGCGCAGCAGGCGGACAGCGAGACCAACAGCGGCAAACTGGTGGCCACCGAAGCGATCGGCGCCATCGACGCCCTGGCCACCGCGGTGGGTGAAGCCTCCGGCGTGATCCATCAGTTGGAGAGCGAGAGCGGCAGCATAGGCGTGGTACTGGACGTCATCCGCGGGATCGCGGAGCAGACCAATCTGCTGGCGCTGAACGCGGCCATCGAGGCGGCGCGTGCCGGAGAACAGGGCCGGGGCTTCGCCGTGGTGGCGGACGAGGTGCGTACCCTGGCGAGCCGTACCCAGAAGTCCACTCAAGAGATCCAAGAGATGATCGAGCGGCTGCAGGCCGGTGCCGGCAACGCCGTGCAGGTCATGGATCAGGCCGGTGGGCTGGCCAAGTCCGGGGTCGATCAGGTGGAGAAGGCGGCCGAGTCCCTGGCCTCTATTGCCAGCGCCGTGCGCACCATCAATGACATGAACACCCAGATTGCCAGTGCCGCGGAGGAACAGAGCGCGGTGACCGAGGAGATCAACCGCAACGTGGTCACCATCAGCCAGATCAGCACCGAGACCGCCGATGGGGCGCGCCAGACCGCTACCGCCAGCCAACAACTCGCACGCCTTGCCGCGGAACTGCAGGACTTGGTGTCCCACTTCAAGATGTGACATGGCCGGGCCGGGTGTGCACTCGGCCCGGCGCGGTTGCATCGCCGTATCCCGGTACTGAGTTTGCGCCCCGTATGGCGGGCGTGAGCGCGGGGCTTTCTGTTATTCTAGCGACGGGTCTGGGGTGCCTGCTTATGAACCGTGCGCTGATCCCATTGCTCCTGTTCCTGGTGACGATTACCGGCGCCGCATCCGCAGCGTCTATTCCCGCGTTCCCGTTTCCCATTGGTCAAGCGGTGTCCCGCGCCATCCCGAGGGAGCGGGTGCTGGAGGGCGTGGTGGAGGCGGCACAGCGTTCTACGGTCTCCGCCCAGACCGCCGGCCGGATCCAGGAGATCGATTTCGACGTCAACGATTTCGTGCCCAAGGGGGCGGTGCTGATGCGGCTGAGCAGCGCTGAGCAGCAGGCGCGGCTGGATCGCGCCAGGGCGGCGTTGGAAGAGGCCACGGCGCGTGCCAAACAGGCCGAAGCCGACTACCGGCGCGTGGCCGGGGTATTCGCGCAGAAGCTGGTAGCGCGGGCCGCGATGGATCGGGCCACTGCCCGGCGCGCCGCGGCCCGCGCGCGGTCGCAGGCGGCGCGCTCCGGGGTGGAACAGGCCCAGGAACAGTTGGCGTACACCGTGGTCCGGGCGCCCTACAGCGGGATCGTGGTGCAGCGGGAGGTGGAGGTCGGGGAGAGCGTGCGACCCGGCACGCCCCTGATGACGGGCCTGTCTCTTGAGAACCTGCGGGTGCGGGTGGATGTGCCGCAGACGCTGGCCGCCCAGGTGCGTGCGCTGGGCCGCGCACGGGTGATGATCTCCGGGCCGCCGCCCGTCACTCTGGACGGTAGTGGTGTCACGGTGTTCCCCTATGCCGATCCGGTGACCCACACCTTTCGGGTCCGGGTTCAGCTTCCGCCGGGACAGAACGGCCTCTATCCCGGGATGTTCGTCAAGGTCGCGTTTCCGTTGGGTGAGGAACAGGCGCTGCTGATTCCGGAGCAGGCGGTGGTGCACCGCAGCGAGGTGACCGCGGTGTATACCGTGGAGCACGGGCGCGTGGCGCTGCGTCAGGTGCGCCTCGGCAACCGGCTGGCGGATGGGTCGGTAGAGGTGCTTGCGGGGCTCGACGCCGGGACGCGGATCGCGCTGGACCCGGTGGCCGCCGGCGTCTATCTGAAGGCCCAGGCCGCGCTGTGAGCGAGCGGCTGGGGGTCGCCGGGCGCATCGCCCGCAAGTTTCAGGATGCCCAGATCACGCCGCTGCTGGCACTGGCGGGCCTGTTGTTGGGGGTGTTCGCAATCCTGGTGACACCCAGGGAGGAAGATCCCCAGATCAACGTCACCTTTGCCAACGTCTTTATCCCGTTTCCCGGCGCGACGGCCTCGGAGGTGGAGCGCCTGGTCACCACCCCGGCCGAGCAGGTGCTCTCCGAGATCCGCGGGATCAAGCACGTCTACTCCGTGTCGCGCCCGGGCATGTCTACGCTTACCGTGGAGTTCCGGGTGGGAGAGGCGCGCACCCGCGCCATCGTCCGCCTCTACAACCAGATCTACTCCCACAGCGACTGGCTGCCCGCCAACCTCGGCGTGGGACAGCCCGTCATCAAGCCCATGGGCATCGATGACGTTCCCATCGTCACCCTCACCCTCTGGACCCGGGATGCGCAGCGTGGCGGGTACGAACTCGAACAGGTGTCCCATGCCCTGGAGACGGAACTCAAGCGGGTGCGCGGGACCCGGGACATCTACACGGTGGGAGGCCCCGGCCATGTGGTGGAGGTCTTGCTCGACCCCCAGCGTATGGCCGGCTACGGAATCGCCATGGACGACCTGCGCACGGCGTTGCAGGCTGCCAACACGTCCCGCGATGCCGGTGCCCTGGTGCGCGACAACCAGGAGATCCCGGTCCAGGCCGGAGCGTTCCTGGTGAGCCCGCGCGAAGTGGGTTCCCTGGTGGTGGGTCTCCACCACGGAGCGCCGGTGTATCTGCGCGACGTGGCGACGATCCGCGCGGGACCCGATCAGCCACACCAGTACGTGTGGTTCGCGACCGGCCCAAGTGCCGCGGCCAAGGCGATCCCGGCGCGCGGGGAGTTTCCCGCCGTGACCCTGGCGGTGGCCAAGCAGCCCGGGGCCAACGCGGTGGTGGTGGCCGACCAGGTGATCCGGCGGTTCCACCAGCTCCAGGGGCTGTTCGTCCCCGCGGGCGTGCATGCAACCGTGACCCGGGACTATGGCGTGACCGCCAACGACAAGGCGCAGACGCTGATCCACAAGCTGATCTTTGCTACCACGGTGGTGGTAGTCCTGGTGCTGTTGACCTTGGGCTGGCGCGCGGCGGCCATCGTAGGCAGCGCGGTGATCGTGACGCTCGCGCTGACGCTGTTCGCGTCCTGGGCCTGGGGTTTCACCCTGAACCGCGTGTCATTGTTCGCGCTCATCTTTTCCATCGGGATCCTGGTGGACGACGCCATCGTGGTGGTGGAAAACATCCACCGCCATCAACAGCTCGGTGGCCAGTCGCTGGCGCTCGCGATCCCGCAGGCCGTGGACGAAGTGGGCGGGCCCACCATCCTCGCGACGTTTACCGTGATTGCCGCCCTGTTGCCCATGGCCTTTGTGACCGGCCTGATGGGACCCTACATGAGTCCGATCCCGATCAACGCCAGCATCGGGATGCTGATCTCGTTGGCGGTGGCATTCGTGGTGACCCCGTGGCTGGCGCGCCGGTTTCTGGCCCATGCCCCGTCGGCGGTCCACGCGGGCGACGACCGGGTGCTGCGTTGGTTTGAAAAGGTTGTGGGGCCGTTTTTGCGCGGTGCGGCGGGCGCGCGCCGGCGCTGGATGTTGATGGCGGTCCTGATGTTGCTGATCCTCAGCTCGGTCGCGCTGGTGCTGGTCAAGGCCGTGGTGCTCAAGATGCTGCCCTTCGACAACAAGTCGGAATTCCAGGTGGTGGTGGACATGCCCGCGGGCACCGCTTTGGAACAGACCGCGCATGTGCTCGGGGAGCTTGCGGCCTATATCCGCACCGTGCCGGAAGTGACCGACTGCGAGGTCTACGTCGGTACCGCCGCCCCGATTAATTTCAACGGGCTGCTGCGCCAATACTACCTGCGGCGCGGCGCCGACGTGGGGGATATCCAGGTCAATCTGGTGGACAAGCATCAGCGCAAGCGCATGAGCCACACCATCGCGGTCGCGGTACGTGGCCCCCTGGATGCCATTGCGCGCCGCTACGGCGCCAACATCAAGATCGTCGAGGTCCCCCCCGGGCCGCCGGTGCTTGCGCCCCTGGTGGCGGAGATCTACGGGTTGGACTATGACGGGCAGATCAAGGTGGCGAAGCAGGTGCGGCACGTCTTCGAAACGACCCCGGGCATCGTGGACGTGGACGACAGCGTCGTGCGGCGCGCACCCCGGCTCATCCTGCACGTGGACCGCCAGAAGGCGGCGCTGTTGGGGGTGGACCAGCGCGCGGTGACCGCGGCGGTGGCGGCCGCCCTGGGGGGGCAGGACGTGGGCTATCTGCACGGAAGCGGCGTTAAGTATCCGGTCCCGATCCGTCTTGAGTTGCCGATCGCCGACAAGCAGGCACTCTATCCCGCGCTGGACCTGGACGTGCGCAGCCGCAACGGTGCGTTAATTCCGCTCTCAGAGTTTGTCCGAGTCGAGCACGCGCGGCGTCAACACTACATCTACCACAAGGATCTGTTGCCGGTGGTGTACGTGGTGGGGGACATGGCCGGAAAGCTTGACAGCCCCCTCTACGGAATGTTCGAGATGTATCGGCGGCTGGAGCATGAGCGGGTCGCCGATCATCAGCCGCTGCGCCAATATCTGATCCACGCGCCCGAAAATCCCTATAACTACAGCCTCAAATGGGGTGGCGAGTGGCAGATCACCTACGCGACCTTCCGTGACATGGGGATCGCCTACTCCGTGGGACTGGTTCTCATCTACCTGCTGGTGGTGGCGCAGTTCGGGTCCTATCTGGTGCCGCTGGTGATCATGGCGCCGATCCCGTTGACGGTGATCGGCGTCTTGCCCGGCCATGCCCTGCTGGGGGCCCAGTTCACTGCCACTTCGATGATCGGCATGATTGCCCTCGCCGGGATCATCGTGCGCAATTCGATCCTGCTCGTGGACTTCATCAACGAGCGCGTGCGTGAGGGTATGGAGTTCGAGGCCGCAGTGATCCGTTCCGGCGCGGTGCGCGCGCGTCCCATCATCCTGACCGGGTTGGCCGCGATGCTGGGTTCTACCTTCATCTTGGACGACCCGATTTTCCGTGGTCTGGCTATCTCGTTGATCTTCGGCATCCTGGTCTCGACGCTGCTGACCCTGCTGGTAATCCCGGTACTCTATTACTGGGCGCGCTACCGCAAGATCGTGCCCGCCGACGGGCCACACGCCGGGGCGGCTGCTTGAGGAGAGCGCCCGCACAATGTCCCGGGCCCCTCAGTCGCCGGGGTTCTCCTCACGCCGACGCCGCGTCCCGCGGTGCCGGGACAGCTCCCGCAGCATGCGTTCCTGTTCGCGAAACGAGGGTGCCCGCGAGTGGTCGCCGTCAGGCGCGCTGTGGGCGCCCGGCTGATGGCCGGCCCGTTCAGCCTCCTTTCCGCGCACGTACTCATCGAGGTAGGCCTCCTTCGGGACGCGGCCTTGGTAACCGGCGGGCGGTGTTGCCCCGGCCCCTAGGTAGAGTTCCATGCGCAGGCGTTTGTTCACGGACGTAATGCGCCGGTCGATCCAGAACAGATCGAACAGCGCGAGGCCCACCGCGGGCAGCACGCCGATGGACGCATTCCACGGCCCCAGGGCCAGGGCGAGGATCAGACTCAGTGCGGTGAGCGCCATGAAGGTGATGCTGCCGTAGCGCTCCTCCAGATACAGGCGGTGCGCACCCAGCGGGAACAGGATCCAGAGCAGGTAGGCGGTGCGCCGGCGTTTCAGGCGCCGGGCGAGACGGACGTTGAGGGATTGGAGCCCGGCGCCTTCCAGATCGATCGATTTCCAGGTCCCGCGTCCCATGCCGGCCGTCATCCGTGTCAGGAGTGGATAGGATAGACCACGGGAGCGTGGACCGATAGGCGGCCGTGGCGCCCGGAAAGCACGGGAAATCCGTGGGATTGCGCGCGTGCCGGCTTTGCCGCGCAGGGGATTACTGCTACGATGGTATACCTGTCCGGGTAGGCGTCGTTCCTTTAGCTCACCCGCATGAATGATGCGGGTTAAATGTTCATCCGATGACCGTGCCGCCCCGGCGCGCTGTGCTCCGGTGAGGTATCGGTGGACCCTATGGCCGATCGCAGACTGCAAGTCTTTCATACCGTCGCGCGCCTGCTGAGTTTCACCAAGGCGGCTGAGGCCTTGCATATGACCCAGCCGGCGGTGACTTTCCAGGTGCGCCAACTCGAAGAACATTTCAATACCCGGCTGTTCGACCGTACTCACAACCGGATCAGCCTTACGGAAACGGGGCTACGGGTCTACGAGCACGCCGACCGTATCTTTCAACTCTACGGCGAGATGGAAAACGCGGTGCGCGAGATGACCGGCGAGGTGAGCGGCGTGCTTCTGATCGGCGCCAGCACCACCATCGCCGAGTACATGCTGCCCTCGCTGCTCGGAGGGTTTAAGTCCGAGTATCCAGACGTCAATATCCACCTCAAGGTCTCCAATACTGAGGGGATCGTATCCATGGTGGAGAACAACGCCATCGACCTCGGGGTGGTGGAGGCGCCGGTCTCCAACAAGAATCTGGTGGTCGAGGTCTGCCGCATGGATCAGTTGGTGGTTATCGTGCCGACGAACCATCCGCTGGCAGACCGCGAATCGGTGCGCAGCGAGGAGCTGCTCGAATACCCCTATATATGCCGCGAGGAGGGATCGGGTACCCGGGAAGTGATCGAAGAGTATTTGGGCTCGGTACAATTGAGCGGCAACGATCTCAAGGTTTGTATGGAACTGGGCAGCCCCGAGGCGGTCAAGCGCGCGGTGGAGGTGGGCATGGGAATCTCGGTACTGTCGCGGGCCACGGTTCTCAAGGAGCTCAAACTCGGTACCTTGGCGGCGGTCAACCTGGACCCACCCTTGGAGCGTCCGTTCTCGTTCGTGCATCAGAAGCAAAAATTCCGCCTGCGGGTCATGGACGAGTTGCTCGCCTTTGCACGGGACTACTGCAAGGCGCACCGCGACGGCGCGCTGACCTGACCGGGAGCGGCACGCCCATGCAGCACTTCTGTGTAGTCCAGCATACCTACTCCGAATTCCTCGGGTTGATCGAAAAGCAGCTCGAGAAGCGCAACATCGGATTCAGCTATTTTCGCCCGTTCGTAGGCCAGGCGGTTCCCGGCAGCGCGGTGCAATACGATGCGCTGTTTCTCCTGGCCGGCGCGTGGCCGATCACTGACACCGAGCACTGTCCCTGGGTCAGCGAGGAGCTGGATTTGATCAAGATCTTCCAGAAGGTCGGACGTCCCGTGGTCGGGATCGGCTTCGGCGCCCTGGAGGTTGCCGCCGCCGCCGGCGCCGAATCCTCGGACGCGCCGTTTCACACGGCCTGCTGGACCACCGCACACATGACCGCGGCCGGGCGGGGCGATGCCTTGGCCGAGGCCGTGGACGGGCGACGGGTCCTGGCGATGTACAATGGATCGGCGCGCCTCCCCGCGGGCGTGGATCCACTGGTGGTGGACGACGCCGGGAACTGGCTGGCGATCCGGCCCGATCCGTTGACCTATGGGATGCTGTTCCGCCCGGAGGTCAAGCCCGGGATGCTGGAGGATATCCTCATGGAGGCCAAGCGGCAGGCACCGGACAATATGGGGGATCTCATCGCGACCGCGCGACAGGAGTGGAACGAGACGCAACGGACCACGGATCAAGTGATAGTCGCCCTGGTGAACGAGCTGTCGCTGATGCGGGAGAGACACAAACCGCCGGTGTTCAGCCTGAAGATCGAAAACTGAAGCTCCATGTCCGACGACGGCAGGACCCTGCAGGAGATCTTCGAGTCCCTGGATGAGCCGGGACGGGACGCGCTGCTGGCGTTTGCTGAGTTCCTGCGGGCGCGCGGCGCGGGCGTCCTGAGCCCTGGTGTGCCCACTGCGCCGCTGGAACCAGCGCCGCAACCCGGTCCGGCCGTGGAACCGATGCCGATACCGCGCCCCGAAAACGAGGCGGTGGTCGCAGCGGTCAAGCGGCTGCGTCAGACCTACCCGATGTTGGACCGGAGCAAGATGCTCAACGAAGTGTATGCGCTGATGAACCTACACATGTTGCAGAGGCGTCCGGCCGACGAGGTCATCGACGAGCTGGAGGGAGTATTTGCGCAGTATTATCGGGCGTGGGCTGCGAGTGCCGACGAACCGCGATGATCGCCGTGCTCAACGGCTGGGTCCGTAAATATTTCTCCGACCCCCAGGCGGTATTCCTCGCGATCCTGCTGGCCGCCGGGTTCGCGGTTGTGGTCGGCATGGGGTATATGCTGGCGCCGGTGCTGGCCAGCATCGTCATCGCCTATCTCCTGGAAGGGATCGTGGGCGCCCTGCAGCGTCGCCATGTGCCGCGGCTGGTGGGTGTCATCGCGGTGCAGATCCTGTTCCTGGGGTTTTTATTAATCCTGATCTTCGGACTTATTCCTCTTCTGTACCAGCAGCTCACGCAACTGGTCCACGAGTTCCCGCACATGATCGCGCGGGGTCAGAAGGCCTTGCTGCACCTCCCGGAACGGTATCCGGAATTCTTTACGACCCAGCAGGTGCAAGATTTGATCGTCGCCGTACGTGCTGAGATCGGCTCCCTTGGGCAGCATGTCGTGTCCATGTCCCTGGCGTCCGTATTCAGCGTTATCGCGTTGCTGGTGTATCTGATTCTGGTGCCGTTACTGGTGTTCTTTTTCCTGAAAGACAAGGCCCGTATCCTTGCCTGGACGGCCGATTGCCTGCCTCAGGAGCGCAGTCTGCTACAGCAAGTCTGGGGCGACGTGAACGCACAGATCGGCAACTACGTACGTGGGAAGTTCGTGGAGATCCTGATCGTATGGGCGGCGACCGCGGCTACCCTGGCCATCCTGGGTTTGAAGTACGCGATGCTGCTCGGCGCCCTGGTGGGATTCTCGGTGCTCGTCCCCTATATCGGCGCGGTGGTGGTCACCATTCCCGTGGCCCTCGTGGCATTCTCTCAATGGGGCCTGACCAGCGAGTTCGCCTACGTGATGGTGGCCTACGGAATCGTCCAGGCCCTGGATGGCAACGTACTGGTACCGCTGATGTTCTCCGAGGTGGTGAATCTCCATCCGATCGCCATCATCGTCGCGGTGCTGGTGTTCGGCGGTGTATGGGGATTCTGGGGGGTGTTCTTTGCCATTCCCCTGGCAACCCTGGTGGAGGCAGTGATGCGCGCCTGGCCGCGGAATCCGCCGCCGGTAGCGGCACCAGCGCCCGCGCCCCCGGAGGGTGGGTTGGTTTGACCGGGAACAGCCCGTATTCTCGGCGCAGGCGATAAGGAACTGCGCGGGCCAGCGGCAGCATGTCGTCGGCCGTGAGCATACCGTTCCGGGCGACCCTGCAACTATCCGCGGCTACTTGCCTAATTCGTGGGCATTGGCGGGCGACTTGCCCCGCTGATGGTGGTCTATCTGATCGCGCGCCCGGAGCTGCGCGCGATCACGGCCGTCGGCCTCCGCGGCGCGTGTGTGGGGTCGGACCCGATCAAAGTGCCTCGGAGGCGAAGTCGGCCAGCCGCGAGCGTTCCCCGCGCAACAGGGTGATGTGGCCACTGTGGGGCCACGCCCGGAACCGGTCCACCACGTAGGTAAGTCCCGACGTGGTCTCGGTGAGGTACGGGGTGTCGATCTGCGCCACGTTCCCGAGGCAGATGAACTTGGTGCCGGGACCGGCGCGCGTGATGAGGGTCTTCATCTGCTTGGAGGTCAGATTCTGCGCCTCGTCGACGATGACGTACTTGTTGAGGAAGGTGCGCCCGCGCATGAAGCTCATGGAGCGGATCTTGATGCGGTTGCGCAGCAGGTCGTTGGTCGCCGCCCGCCCCCAGTCCCCGGCGGTATCGGTCTTGGTAAGCACCTCCAGGTTGTCCATGAGCGCACCCATCCACGGCGTCATTTTCTCTTCCTCGGTGCCGGGCAAGAAGCCGATGTCCTCGCCCACCGGAACCGTGACCCGGGTCATGATGATCTCCCGGTAACGGTTGTCCTCCAACGTCTGGGCGAGTCCGGCGGCGAGCGCCAGCAGGGTCTTGCCGGTACCGGCGGCGCCGAGCAGGGTAACGAAGTCGATGCCCGGATCCATCAGCAGGTTGAGGGCGAAATTCTGCTCGCGATTGCGCGCGTGTATGCCCCAGACTGTGTTTCTGGCACCGCGGTAGTCGTGCGCCAGCTCCAACACCGCCGTCTCTTCCACGCAGCTGCGTACCAACGTCTCGAAGGGTCGGTCGCCTTCCATGTACAGGCTTTGGTTGGGGTACCATGAGGCGATCAGCGGGCCGCGCACCCGATAAAACGTGCGGCCTTCCTCCTGCCAGGACTCCATCTCCTTGCCGTGTTGCTCCCAGAAATCCCCAGGCAGCTGCGCGGCGCCGGTGTACAACAGGCTGACGTCATCCAGGACCCGGTCTTCGTAGTAGTCCTCGGCGTGGATTCCCACCACCGCGGCTTTGATACGCAGGTTGATGTCTTTGGAGACCAGCGTCACCCGGCGGTCCGGATGGTCCTTCTGCAGGGCCAGCGCGGTGCCCAGGATGGCGTTGTCGGGCCGGCTGCCGGGCAATCCCTCGGGGAGCAGAGTCGGCAACGCCCGGGTCTGGAAGAACAGCCGGCCACCGCCGTGCGCAGTGGCGCCGCCGTTTCCGGGGGTGGGCAGCGGTATGCCCAGGTCGATCTGCTGTTTGCTGGCGTCGCGCATCAGGTCGTCCAGAAAACGGCTGGCCTGACGCACGTTGCGGGCCACTTCCGAGAGTCCCTTCTTGGCGGCATCCAGTTCCTCCAGGACTACCATCGGAAGGTAGAGGTCATGTTCCTGGAACCGGAAAATCGCGGCTGGGTCGTGCATCAGCACGTTGGTGTCCAGCACGAACAGCCGTTTCCCACGGTTTCGGGCGCTCATGACGGGGCCTGTGCGCGAGCGGCGTAGCGGCAGGGGCGCGAGACCTGCGGGGGCCGGCGCGTCGCGGGTGTGCGGGGCACGGGACTATCCAAGGTCCTTGAGCGCCTCCAGCACATCTTCGGCATGGCCGTCCACCTTCACCTTGCGCCACTCGCGGCGCAGGATGCCGTTGGAGTCGATCAGAAAGGTGCTGCGTTCCACACCCTCGACCGTTTTGCCGTACATGTTTTTGGGCCGGATCACGTCGAATTGCCGGCAGAGTTTTTCGTCCCCGTCCGACAACAGTGCAAATGGAAAATCATACTGGCTGCGGAACTTTTCATGGGACTGGACAGTGTCGCGGGAGATGCCCAGGACCACGGCCCCCGCGGCCGTGTAGCGCGGGTGGAGGTCCCGGAAGTCCTGTCCTTCCCGGGTGCATCCCGGGGTATTGTCTTTGGGATAGAAATACAGCACCACCGTCCGGCCCTTGAGCGCGGAGAGCCGGATCGTTTCGCCCCCGGTAGCGGACAGTTCGAAGTCCGCCACCTTCCCGCCGATCGTGACTTTGCTCATGCATCCCTCCCGGTTGATTGATTCCGCCCATGCGTCATACGCGTTGGCACTCAGCCCTTGTAGGGTTCCATGATGGCGTCCAGATTGAGGGCGTCGCAGAAATCCATGAACTCCTCCCGCAGCGCGGCGATCTGGATGGACGACGGGATGCTGATCATCAGATGGACCGAGAACATCGGGGCGCCGGTATGGGCCGCAGCGTAGCTGGCGGTGGTCAATTCCTGGATGTTGATGTCCCGTGATGAGAAGAATTCCGCCAGATTGTGCACGATGCCGGGATGGTCGATGCACACGACTTCCACGGTATAGGGGAGGAGCGCGTCGCGCGGCGGCCGCGGTTCGGTGCGTTTGGAAATGATCGTCATGCTCAGGCGCTCGCCGAGCCCCGCGAGGGCGCCTTCGAGTTTGGCGATTGTGTTCCAGTTGCCCGACACCAGCAGGATCAGCGCGAATTCCCCTCCGAGCACCGTCATCCGGCTGTCCTCCACGTTGCAGCCGCAATTGAGGATCGCGAGCGAGAGCTCGTTGACGATGCCCGGGCGGTCTCCTCCCAGCGCGGAGATGACGAGGAAGTTGTTCATGGCCATAGGCGTACCACTGGCGCGCGGCGCCGTTGCGGGGTCCAGAGCGGTTTGCGCCGGCCCGTGGATGCGGTTTGGGCGCCGCCGGTGGCCCGGTTAGTCATCGAGCAGCACCGCGCGCAGCCGTGCGGCGGCGTCTTCCGGGCTGACCGTGTTCACGAACAGTCCGGAGCCCAGTTCGAAGCCGGTGGGAATGCTGGTCCGTGGGCAGATCTCCAGGTGCCAGTGGTAGCTTGCGTCGCAGTCATTGTACTCCTCGCCCCGCGGCAGGGAATGGAGGAAGTAGTTGTACTGTACGCCACCCACCACCGCTTCCAGCCGGCCCATAGTCCGGCGCAGCACTCGGGCTAGATCGTGGAGGTCCGCGTCGTCCAGGGCCGTGTAGTCGCTCTGGTGCTCCAACGGCAGGATGTGAACCTCCCACTCGAAGCGGCTCGCGAACGGTTTGATGGCGATGAAGCGCTCGCCGCGTTCCACCACGTATTGGCCGACGCTGATGCGCCGCCGGATCGCGCCTGATGCGCGGTCGTAGATGGTGGCCTCAAAGGTCAGTGCCTCGTCGATCAGCGAGCAGAAGATGCATTGGTGCTGTTTCTGATGGTAGCGGTGGCTGTTTACCACCTCGTTGTGCACGTTCTCGGGCACCACGGGCATTGCGATCACCTGGCTGTGGGTGTGCGCAATGCTGGCGCCCGCCGCCGGCCCGAAGTTCTTGAACACCAGCACGTAACGCAGCCGCGGGTTGGTCGCGTACAACTCTGACATCCGGTCCCGGTAGGCCTGGAAGACGAGGGACAGATGGGTGTCGTCCATCTCGTGGATGGCGATTCCATGGGCGGAGTGGTCGATCAGGACCTCGTGGCGGCCATAGCCGTCGATGGCCTGCTGCAGGCCGAAGATCAAATTGCCGCCGGTGCTGTCGTGGCCGAGCACCGGATAGAGGTTTTCCACGACACGCACCTCCCAGCGGCCCTCCGCTGGGTAGGCGGCGATGGTCGGTGGGGTCATGGACTCGTTGCCGGTGCAGAACGGACATCGGTCTACATGGGCGCGCGCGTCGCGGGGCGCCTTCTCCTCCTCCTGGCGCGGGCGTACCGCCCGCGCGGTGGCGACCAGCACGGATTCACTGGGGACCACGGGGTTGATGCGGATTTCTCTTACGGGCTGGACTGCGGGCTGGACTGGTTCGCTCATGGGACTCCGTTCGGGGACGCGTCAGGTTTCCCGAAGGATACCTCAGGCGCATCTACTGGGACAGGCACCTGCCGGGGCGCGGTAGGCAGGCAGGCGGGCTTCCGGGCCGCAGCTCCGGCATCGGGGCGCGGGACCAGACTGGTTGCCTAGGGACGAACGAAGTCGGTGGGACGTCGGCTTGTAACCGCCATCTCCCCCCATTACTATGGCCCATTCGTTTTTTCGAGGCCTCGGGGCTTCAGGAGTACCAGTATGTTCCACGGTAGCATGGTGGCCCTGGTTACGCCCATGCGCAGCGACGGCGCGTTGGATGACGAGGCCCTGGCCCGCCTGGTGGAATTCCATGTCGAAAACGGCACTGATGCCATCGTGGCGGTCGGGACTACCGGCGAGTCGGCCACCCTGGACACCGATGAACATTGCCACGTGATCCGGCGTGTGGTGGCGTTATCCCGAGGCCGGGTTCCGGTGATCGCCGGCACCGGTTCGAATTCCACCCGCGAGGCCATCGAATTGACCGCTTGTGCCCTGCGGGCGGGCGCGGACGCGGCACTGCTGGTGACACCGTATTACAACAAGCCGACCCAGGAAGGGCTGTTCCGCCACTACAAGGCGGTGGCAGAGGCGGTACCGATGCCGCAGATTCTGTACAACGTCCCGGGTCGCACCGCCTGCGACCTGCTTCCCGAGACCGTGGCGCGCCTGTCGGTGGTTTCCAATATCGTCGGAATCAAGGAAGCGACCGGTGACGTGGCCCGGGGCCGCGAGATCCTGGAGCGCTGCAGCGGGCGCATGGACCTCTACAGTGGCGACGACGCCACGGCCATGGAGTTGATGCTTGCCGGCGCCCAAGGGGTGATCTCGGTGACGGCGAACGTTGCACCGCGGGCCATGCGCCAGCTCTGCGACGCCGCCGCCGCCGGCAGCCGTGCCGAAGCGGCGTCGATCAATGCACGCCTGGACGCCCTGCACCAGCAGTTGTTCGTGGAGGCCAACCCGATTCCCGTCAAATGGGCATTGTATGAAATGGGCATGATTGCGCCGGGCATCCGTCTGCCGATGACCGTGCTCTCGGAGCGTTATCACGAACCGGTGCGTCAGGCCATGAAACAGGCGGGGGTGTTGTGAAAACCATCATTGTGGATGACCGTCCCGCGCCGCATGCCTGCGCCGCCGTGCGGTTCGCTATGCTTGCGGCACTCGTCCTGTTGGTGGGCGGCTGTGCCTCCATGCACACGCTATTCCCAGGGCTCGCTCCCCAGTACAAGGGAAGCAAGGTCGAGCGGCCCCTGGATGTGCCCCCGGATCTGACGGCGCTTCCCGATGATACCGCCACGCAGATCCCCGGCGCTGTGCCCGCCGCGCAAACCCCGGGTGGGCCTGCTTCCGGCCCGGGGTCACAGGGAGCTTCCTCCCAGGTGGCGCCGCCGATTCCGGGGATCCGGGTGGTCCGCGACGGTAGCGAACGCTGGCTGGTGATCGACCTGCCCCCGGACCAGGTATGGCCCCGGGTGCGGGCGTTCTGGCTGGAGAACGGATTCGTGCTGGAGGAACAGGATCCGCGGGTTGGGACCATGCAGACCAACTGGCGCGAGAACCGGACCATGATTCCCGAGGATCCGATTCGCCGGTTGATCACCCGGATCCTGCCTTCGGTATATTCGGCCCCCACGCGGGATCAATACCGGGTGCGCGTCGAGGCCGGTACGGCGCCGGGTACCACCGATCTTTATTTGTCCCAACGTGGTGTCAAGCAAGTGGCCCAAGGGGACGGCTTCATCTGGGAGGCGCGCGCGCCGGACCCCGACCAGGAGGCCACCATGCTGCGCCGCCTGATGGTGTTCCTGGGCGTCCATAAGGCCCGCGCCCAGGCCCTGGTAGCCGGCGCTCACGAGCCACCGCCCCGCGCGGAACTGATCCGGGGTTCGGACGGGGACCTTTCCCTGCGTATCAGCGAGCCCTTCGACCGCGCGTGGCAGCGCACCGGCATCGCCCTGGACCGCGTAGGTTTTCTGGTCCAGGCCCAGAACCGTGCCAAAGGGGTCTATTATGTGCGCTATGACGACCCCTTGAAGGACCAGGAGAAGCGCAGCCTGTTGGGACGGTTGTTCGGCAGCAAGCAGTCGAATAGTGACCGCTATTGGGTCCGATTGCAGCAGCAGCCCACCGGTCAGGATACCCGGGTAGTGGTGTTGAGCAACGGCGGCAAGCCCAACAATTCCAAGACTGCCCAGCGGATCCTCACGGTTTTGCAGGAGCAGCTCCGTTAGCGGGCACGATGCGCGGTGCGCGGGACCGGCGACCGGCCCCGTCCGTCGGCGCGCGACGTTGGACCGGATCCGGCCGCGGAGGGAGTAGGTGCGGTTCGCCTCTCTGGGCAGCGGCAGTCGTGGCAATGCCACCGTAGTGGAGCAGGGGAGCACCCGAATCCTGGTGGATTGCGGGTTCTCGGTGGCCGAGACGGAGCGCCGGATGGCGCGTCTCGGATGCCATCCCCGGGGTCTCAGTGCGATCCTGGTCACCCACGAACACGGCGATCACCTGCGGGGTGTGGCGGGGCTGTCGCGGCGCTACGGGACTCCGGTATGGGCCACTGCCGGTACCAGCGGCTTTCTTCGCGGCTCCGGGCACCGGCTTGAGCTGTTCACCGCCCTGGACACCTTCGCCGTCGGGGACCTCCAGATCCAACCGTTCGCGGTACCCCATGACGCCCGGGAGCCCTGCCAGTTCGTGATCGGGGACGGCGGGCGGCGCCTCGGCATCCTGACCGATACCGGCAGCACCACGCCCCATATCCAGGCCATGTTGGACCGCTGCGACGGGCTGCTGCTGGAGTGCAACCACGACTTGGACCTGTTGGCACATGGACCTTATTCCGCGGCCCTCAAGGCGCGGGTGGCGGGCCGTCACGGGCATCTGAGCAATGATCAGGCGGCGCAACTGCTCGCCGGGCTGGACGGATCCCGCCTCCAGCACCTGGTGGCCGCCCACCTGAGCGAGCAGAACAACCATCCGGATCGGGCGCGTGCCGCCCTGGCCGGGGTCCTGGGCTGTGACCCGGGGTGGATCGAGGTCGCGGATCAGGCCGCGGGCCTGGATTGGCGGACGCTGGTGTGATGGGGGTCGGCCGCGGCGCGCCCGGCACCGGGCCGCTGGTGCCGTCTCGCGCCATCCAGTATGATCCGCAACCCTCGATCCTCTCCGTCGCGCAGGCGCCCCGCGATGCTGCAGTTACCCGGTAGCCCAGCCCTTTCCCCTTTTCGCGTCGATAAATTGACGGATCAGATCCGGCGCGAAGTACCCGACCTCCGCACGCTGTACGCCGGGTTCGTCCACTTCGTGGATCTGGAGCGGCGGCTGGGGGTGGACGAACGCCGCCTGCTGGAGCGCCTGTTGGCCTACGGTCCAGAACGCCCGCGGGAACCACCGCAGGGCCAGCTCCAACTGGTGGTGCCGCGCCTCGGCACCCTGTCCCCTTGGTCGAGCAAGGCCACCGACATCGCGCGCAACTGCGGCCTGGGGTCCGTGCGCCGCCTGGAGCGGGGGATCGCCTATTACTTGATGCGGAACGCCGGACGGCCTTTGGATGAGGCGGCGTTGGAGCGCGTGCGCCCGGTGCTCCACGACCGCATGACCCAGACGGTACTCTCCTGCCTGGAGGACGCGGAGGGTCTGTTCGTGCAGGCCGCGCCGGCGCCGTTGCGTACCGTGGACGTGACCGGGGGCGGGCGTCCCGCCCTGGACCTCGCCAACCGCGAGTTGGGGCTCGCGCTGTCGGCCGACGAGGTGGAGTACCTGGCGGAGCACTTCGGTGCCGTGGGCCGCAATCCTACCGACGTGGAATTGATGATGTTCGCGCAGGCCAACTCGGAACACTGCCGCCACAAGATCTTCAATGCCGACTGGATCATCGACGGCCACCGCCAGGAAAAATCCCTGTTCGCCATGATTCGCAACACCCATCGGGTCAGTCCCGCCGGAGTGCTGTCCGCCTACCGCGACAACGCGGCGGTGATCGAAGGTTACCGCGCGCGGCGGTTTTTCGCCGATCCCCGGAGCGGGCGCTACGATGGGGTGGAGGAGCCGGCGCACATCATGGTGAAGGTAGAGACCCACAACCACCCCACCGCCATTTCCCCGCTGCCGGGCGCGGCCACCGGCGTGGGAGGGGAAATCCGCGACGAAGGAGCCACGGGGCGTGGCGCCCGGCCAAAGGCCGGTCTCGCCGGGTTTTCCGTGTCCAACCTGCGCATCCCGGGTTTTGTCCAGCCCTGGGAGGGTGATTTCGGCCGGCCGGGGCGCATCGTCTCCGCCTTGGGGATCATGCTGGAGGCCCCGATCGGCGCGGCGCGCTTCAACAACGAGTTCGGGCGGCCGAATCTGGTGGGTTATTTCCGCACCTTCGAGGAATCGGTGCCGGGGCCCGAAGGCGCGGAGGTGCGCGGTTACCACAAGCCCATCATGGTGGCAGGTGGCCTCGGCAATATCCGCGCCGGACATGTGCACAAGGGTGTGCTGCCCCCGGGCTCCCTGGTGGCGGTCATCGGGGGGCCCGCCATGCTGATCGGTCTCGGGGGCGGGGCGGCCTCGTCGGTGACGGCCGGTACCAGCAGCGAGGATTTGGATTTCGCGTCGGTACAGCGGGACAACGCGGAGATGCAACGCCGCTGTCAGGAGGTCATCGACCGGTGTTGGGCGATGGGCGAGGAGAGTCCGATCCTCTCCATCCACGACGTGGGTGCCGGCGGGCTGTCCAACGCGGTGCCGGAGCTGGTCCATGACAGCGAGCGCGGCGGGCGTTTCGAGTTGCGTTCGATCCCCAGCGCGGACCCGGGGATGTCCCCCATGGAAATCTGGTGCAACGAGGCCCAAGAGCGTTACGTGCTGGCCATCGCACCGGACCGGCTGGAAGCGTTCCAGGCGCTGTGCGAGCGGGAACGCTGCCCCTGGGCGATGATCGGCGCGGCCACTGCGGAACCGCGTCTGATGCTGGGCGACGCGCTGTCCGGTGTCGGCGCCGTGGATCTGCCCCTCGATGTGCTGCTTGGCAAGCCGCCGAAGATGCTGCGCGAGGTTCATCGCCGTCCGTTTCACAAGCCGGGGTTCGATCCCGCGGGAGTGGACGTGAACGAGGCTGCGCTGCGGGTGTTGCGGCTGCCGGCGGTGGCCAGCAAGGGATTTCTGATCACCATCGGCGATCGCACCGTGGGTGGGTTCACCGCGCGCGATCCGATGGTGGGGCCCTGGCAGGTCCCGGTGGCGGACGTGGCCGTTACCCTGGCGGACTATGACGGGTACCACGGCGAGGCTATGGCCATGGGCGAACGCGCCCCTGTGGCACTGGTGCACGCGGCGGCATCCGGACGCCTCGCGGTGGGCGAGGCGATCACCAACATCGCGGCGGCGCGTATCCGCCGCCTGCAGGACGTGCGCTTGTCCGCCAACTGGATGGCCGCCGCAGGCCACCCCGGGGAAGACGCCGCGCTCTATGAGACGGTGCGGGCGCTGGGCGAGGACCTGTGTCCGGCCCTGGGCATCGCGATCCCGGTGGGCAAGGACTCCCTATCCATGAAGACCGTATGGCGCGACGCCGACGGCGAACATGCAGTCACCGCGCCGCTGTCGGTGATCATTTCGGCCTTCGCTCCAGTCGTGGACGCGCGCCGCAGCCTCACGCCCCAACTCACCCCAGGCGCGGACAGCGTGTTGATCCTGGTGGACCTGGGCAAAGGCCGCAACCGCCTGGCGGGCTCGGCCCTGGCCCAGGTGTACCGGCAGGTGGGACAGCATGCGCCGGACCTGGAGGATCCCCGGGCACTGGCGGCGTTCTTCGAGGCGGTGCAGGATCTCAACGAATCCGGTCTGGTGCTGGCCTATCACGACCGTTCCGACGGTGGCCTGTTCGTGACCCTGTGCGAGATGGCGTTCGCGGGCCACTGCGGCGTAACTGTCAGCGTGGATGGGCTCGGTACCGACCCGGTCGCGACCCTGTTCGCCGAGGAACTGGGGGCGGTGCTGCAGGTGCGCGGCGCCGACCAGGCAGCGGTATTGGAGCGTTTGCGCGGCGCCGGCCTGGTCCGTTGCAGCCACGTATTGGGCGCCCCCAACGCGGATGACCGGGTGGTGATCCGCGCGGCCGGGCGTACCCTGTTGGACGCGCCGCGTGCCGATCTGCAGCAGGTCTGGAACGAGACCAGCTACCGGATGCAGGCGTTGCGGGATAATCCAGACTGCGCCCATGAGGAGTTCGAGGTCCGCGCGCGGGGGGCGGATCCGGGCCTTAACCCCAGCTTGTCCTTCGACCCGGCGTTGGATGTGGCGGCGCCGTTCGTGGGCCGCGGCGCGCGACCCAAGGTGGCGATCCTTCGGGAGCAGGGGGTGAACGGTCACGTGGAGATGGCGGCCGCGTTCCAGCGCGCCGGCTTCGATTCCTACGACGTACACATGAGCGATCTGTTGGCCGGGCGCCGCAGCCTCATGGATTTCCACGGTCTCGCGGCCTGCGGCGGGTTCTCCTATGGCGATGTCCTGGGGGCCGGCGCGGGTTGGGCCAAGACGATCCTGTTCAACCCCCGGGTACGGGAGGACTGCGCGGCATTTTTCCAGGACGAGACGCGTTTCGCCTTGGGGGTATGCAACGGGTGCCAGATGTTGGCCAACCTGCGCGAGCTGATTCCCGGCGCCGAAGATTGGCCGCACTTCGTGGGTAACACCTCGGAGCAGTTTGAGGCGCGTCTGAGCCTGGTGGAAGTGCTACCGTCGCCCTCTTTGTTCTTCGCGGGCATGGCGGGTTCGCGCTTGCTGGTGCCGGTGGCCCATGGCGAAGGGCGCGCCGAGTTCCGTTCCGGCGCGGATGCCGAACGGTTGCTGGCCCAGCAGCGCGTGGCCCTGCGTTTCGTGGATCACACCGGCACCGCGGCGCAGCGTTATCCGGACAATCCGAACGGTTCCCCACTTGGAATCACCGGTCTTACCACCGCGAATGGGCGGGTGACGATCCTAATGCCCCATCCGGAACGGGTGTTCCGCACCGTTCAGCATTCCTGGCACCCGCCCCACTGGGGTCCGGACGGGCCGTGGCTGCGGATGTTCCGCAACGCCCGCGTCTGGGTGGACTGAGCCTTACTCTATGCGCCCCGTGGCCGGGTTTAGGCCCGGAGCCCTGTGCGTCCCGCCCAATCCCGCGCGAACTGCCAGGCTACACGGCCGCTGCGCGAGCCGCGTGTCAGCGCCCATTGCAGGGCGGCGCGAAGCACCGCTTCCCGGTCCGGGACTGGGGTCTTCATCCGTTTCAGCCAGTGGAATACGATCTCCAGGTAACGTTCCTGGGAGAACGGATGAAACGCGAGCCATAATCCGAAGCGTTCCGAGAGCGAGATCTTTTCCTCTACGCCTTCGCCGTGGTGGATCTCCTGTTCGACGAGCCGTGTCTCCAGGTTCTCCTGAATGGTCTCGGGCAACAGGTGACGCCGGTTGGAAGTGGCGTAGAGCAGCACGTTGTCCGGCAGCGCGCTGACGGCGCCTTCCAGTACCGCCTTGAGCGCGCGGTAGCCGGCGTCGCCGGCGGCGAAGGACAGATCATCGGCGAATACGACAAAGCGTTCCGGCCGCGGTTCCAGCAGTGGCAGGAGGTCCGGCAGATCGAGCAGATGCTCCTTGTTCACCTGTATCAGGCGCAGGCCGTCGCTCCGGAAACGGGTGAGGAGTGCCTTGATCAGGGACGATTTACCGGTGCCACGGGCACCCCAGAGCAGCACATTGTTGGCCGGAAGTCCGGCCAGGAACTGGCGCGTGTTGCGCACCAGGTCCGCCTTCTGATCGTCGATGCCGTGCAGGTCCGCGAGCCGGATCCGGTGCGGATGCGGGACCCCCTCCAGGAAGCCGCGCGCGCCCACCCGGCGCCAGCGGAACGCAGCGGCGCGACGCCAGTCGGCTTGCGCGGGCGGAGTGGGAAACCAGTGTTCGGCCCGCTCCAGGATCCGTTCCACCCGATCCAGCAGTTCGTGGTAGTCTGCCATGGTAGGTCCTACAGTCCGATACGATATTCCCCGACCCGGCGCCACAGGATAATGGATTGTGCCGCTGGGGACTATCGACCACATAGGCCCGCTGCGGGCCGATGCAGCGATCTTATCGCCTAGGGGCCGCACGCGTGGCCCCGGTCGAAGGCACGCCCGGGAGGTGGTGTGGACGGCGAGTCACTCTGCGCGGGAAGGTGTTCCGCCCACTGGCGGTTCGCGGTGGTGTTGCGTCTGCTGTTGACGGCACTGCTGCTGCAGGCGTCCGTCGCGGTTGCGCAAGAGACCGTGGAGTCCCGTGAACGGCGGGTCTACCGTCTGGCGGTATTCCCATACCTCTCGCCGTTGCGTCTGGAACCCCTGTTCGCGCCGATGGCCGCGGAGTTCAGGCGGGTCCTGGGCCGCGAGGTGCGCTTGGTTACTCGCTCCAGCGACGCGCGGTTCCGTGCCGCCCTGGACCGGGAGGCGTTCGCGGTGGTCTTTGTTCAGCCCTTCGATTATGTGTGGCTGGCGGACCGTTTGGGATACCGTCCGCTGGCGCGTTCGGCACGGGATCTCGAGGCCCTGTTCGTGGTGCGTGCCGAGGCCAGTGCATCTGGTCTGCGCGACTTCCGGGGGCAGGTCATCGCGTTCCCACCCGCGGCCAGCGCGGTCACTCGGCTCGCACTGGCTGCGTTGCGGCAAGTGGGCTTGCAACCGCAACGCGATTTTCAGCCCCGATACGACTCGACTCATTGGGCCTGCATGCGCTCATTGATGGCAGGTTGGGCGCGCGCCTGCGTGACCGCCGCGTCGCCGCTCGATTTGTACCGGGATCACGCGCGCCACCCGGTGCGGGTAATTTTCCGTTCGCCCTCGATTCCGGGGCCGCTGTTCGCGGCGCATCCCCGAGTGAGTCTCCAGGAACGCGCGCGCTTGCGTGCGGAGATTGTCTCCTGGGGTCGGTCGGAGCCCGGCCGGCGGATCCTGACCGGCGGGCGGTTTCCCGGATTCGTGCCCGCCGCGGATTCGGACTATGAATCCGTACGCCGCTTCCCGGGTGACCTGCACGGTGGGGGGTAACTCCCGTGTCGCTACGCTACCGGATCGCCCTCACCATCTTCGTGCTGGAGCTCACCATGATGGCGGTGGTGCTGTGGCAGAGCCTCAACCTGTTTCTGGAAGAAAGCCGCCTGCAGTTGGTGACCACGGACCAAGTGATCGTCGACGTACTGGGCGGGTTTGCGCACACCGCGCTGATCACGGAAGAGTACGCCGGCCTCCAGCCCTATCTGGAGCGTGCCGGAAGCGACCCGCATATCCATACGGTACTGCTCGCTGACGAAGCTGGTCGGATCATCGCCGCCAGCGATGCCGAACGCATCGGGGGGCAGCTCGGTACCGTGGTGGGCGCCGCGGGCCGATACTGGCGGCGTTTGCCGATCCGCAATGCAGCCGGGCCGCTCGGGACCCTGGCGGTGGAATTCTCCCGGGACGCATTTCACGACGCCTACCGGCAGGCGTTGCGCAGGGGCATAGTGCTGGCGGGGGCTGGCATGTTCGCGATCGCCCTGGTGGGCTTGGCCATGGGGTATCTGCTCACCCGGCGTCTGGGGCGTTTGGTGGTGGTGGCAGGTCGGTTGGGTGCCGGGCAGCGCTCGGTCCGGGCCGGTCTGACCGGTCGCGACGAAGTGGCGCGCCTGGGACGGGTGTTCGACACAATGGTGCAACGCATCGAGGACAGCCAGACGGCCCTGGAGCGGACCAATCAGGCGCTTGAGGCGCGGGTGCAGGAGCGGACCCGGGAGTTGGTCAAGGCGGTTCGGGACATGGAATCTTTCTCCTATTCGGTGTCCCATGACCTGCGTTCGCCGCTACGCGCCATCGACGGATATTGCCGGGTGCTGGCGGAGGATTATGGCCAACACCTGGACCCGACCGCACGGGATTACCTCGGACGCATCCGGGCCGCGAGCCGGAGGATGGGAGAGCGGATCGATGATCTGCTGCTGCTGGCGCGCTTGTCCCGGGAGCCCATGCGCCGTGAGGCGGTGGATCTCGCGGTGTTCGCACACGAGGTACTTTTGCAGTTCCCCGACTCTCTTGGGGGTCCGCCGCCGCAGACGGTTGTTCCCGAGACCCTGCCGGCCTACGGCGATCCGCGGCTGCTGCGGGTCCTGCTGGAACAGTTGTTGGGCAATGCCTGGAAATACACCCGGGAAAGCGCGGCGCCGCGCGTCGAATTGGGCGTGATCCTCCGGGGCGCGGACCGGGTCTGCTTCGTGCGCGACAACGGGATCGGCTTCGACATGGTTCAGGCGGGCACGCTGTTTGAGCCGTTCCGCCGGCTCCACGGCGCTCCATACCCGGGTACCGGGATAGGGCTTGCGATCGCCCGACGCATCATCGAACGCCATGGTGGCCGGATCTGGGCAGAAGGCGAACCGGGGCGGGGTGCGACCTTCTGCTTCGTGCTGCCGGCGGCCCCGTCCGCTATCATTGATGACGCCCCGGTGCCCCCGGTCGCCTGAGCCTTGCGGCGCCGCTTCAGCCCGCTCCCGGGGTCCGCATCCAGAATGCCAGGACGATATACGCGATGTACAGGGCGCCGTTTACCAGCAGGTGCCAGACGCGCAGGTCACCACGGCCGACACGCCAACGCAACCAAAGCCCGGCCAGCAGGGCGATGCCCACGGCGCCCAGCACCTCGCGCTGGGGCACCCATGGGGTCAGGGTGATGCCCAACGCGGTGAGTAGAGACCCCTGGAACACCATCGCCCCGGTGATGTTGCCGAACGCCAGGGTGTCCTTGCCGCGGCGAACCCACAGCACGCTGTTGACCTTTTCCGGGAGCTCGGTCGCGATGGGGACGATCACCAGGGACAGCAGCAGTGCGGAAATCCCCAAGGCTTCGGATATCCGTTCGACCCCATAGATGAATCCCTTTGCCCCGCCCACCAGCAGCCCCAAGCCCAGTGCCAATTGCGCCAGGATTACCGCCAGATTCTCCGGCAAACCGATGCGTGCCAGCAGCACCGGCGCGTGGGCCTCGGTTGCGTGCCCCCTTTCCACCAGCGCGCTGGAGGCGCGCAGCGTCAGCAGCAGGTACACGAAGTAGCTGGTTACCAGGATGATGGCGATGCTCACGCGAAGGGCCGCGGCCTGCGGCGGCACGAACAATGCCGCTCCGGCGACGGAGAACACCATAAGGAAGAAGTTCAGGTCCCGGGTCAGCCCACTGGGCTCGGGCCGGAACGCCCCGTGGATTCCGCGGCGCCTGAGGGTGGTCAGCGCCAGCAGGGACAGTGAAAGGGTGGAGAGCATGAGCGGCGCGCCGAGGATCGCGCCCACGCCGATCTCGTGGTTCACGCGCACATTGGCAGTCCCCGCAAACACCGCCAGCAGGGGGACCGTGGTCTCCGGTAGGGCGGTGCCCACCGCCGCGAACACCGAGCCGGTCATCCCCTCGGAGATGCCGAGCCGTTGGCCCAGGTGTTCGAGCGCGTTGGTGAATACTTCCGCTGCCACCAGGATCACCAGCAGCGAGATAAGCAAGTCCAGATAGGCGAACATCGGCGTTTCCGAATCCGGTTGGGGGTCCTGCCGCGGTTCCGCGCCGAACGGCGGGGTCCCCAGCTGCGCGCGCGGGATCGGGCAGACTCCCGCGGTGTATCCTGAATCGTGCTGTCCGATGGGTCTTACGTAAGCGTCATTCGGCTTAAGCCAGTTTCCGGTAGCGGATCCGGTGCGGCTGTGTCACGTCGGCACCCAAGCGCGCCTTGCGGTCTTCTTCGTAGTCGGTGTAGTTGCCCTCGAACCACACCACCTGGCTGTCGCCTTCGAAGGCCAGAGTGTGGGTGCTGATCCGGTCCAGAAACCAGCGGTCGTGGGAGATCACCATGACGCAGCCCGGAAACGCCAGTAACGCCTCTTCCAGGGCGCGCAGGGTCTCCACATCCAGATCGTTGGTGGGCTCGTCCAGGAGCAGCAAATTGCCCCCACTGCGCAGCAGCTTTGCCAGGTGGACCCGGTTGCGTTCGCCACCGGAGAGGTCGCCAATGCGCTTCTGCTGGTCGGATCCCTTAAAGTTGAAGTGTCCTACGTAGGCTCGGGAGGGCAGCTCGAACTTGCCGACGGTGATGATGTCCTGGCCGTCCGCGACCTCTTCCCAGACCGTCTTGGTGTCGTCCAGGGCGTCACGGGTCTGGTCCACATAGGCGAGCTGCACCGTTTCACCGACCCGGATGTTGCCGGCATCCGGCTGGTCCTGGCCGACGATCATGCGGAACAAGGTGGTCTTGCCGGCCCCGTTGGGTCCGACGATGCCCACGATTCCGCCGGGGGGCAGGTGGAAACTCAGGTCCTCGATCAGCAAACGGTCGCCGTAACCTTTGCGCACCTGTTGCGCCTCGATCACCAGGTCGCCGAGGCGTGGCCCCGGCGGGATGTAGATCTCCCGGACTTCGTTGCGTTTCTGAAACTCCTGGGATGCCAGCTCCTCGTAGCGTTTGAGGCGCGCGCGGCTCTTGGCATGGCGTCCCTTGGGGTTGGAGCGCACCCATTCCAGCTCCGCCTCGAGGCTCTTGCGGTGCGCGCTCTGCTGGCGCTCCTCCTGGGCCAGGCGCGCATCCTTCTGTTCCAGCCAGGAGGAGTAGTTGCCTTCCCAAGGGATCCCATGACCGCGGTCCAGCTCCAGGATCCAGCCCGCGACGTTGTCGAGAAAGTAGCGGTCATGGGTGACCGCTACCACGGTGCCCGCGTATTCCCCCAGGAACCGCTCCAGCCAAGCGACGGATTCCGCGTCCAGGTGGTTGGTGGGTTCGTCCAGCAACAGCATGTCCGGGCCGGAGAGCAGCAGGCGGCACAGCGCCACCCGGCGCCGTTCGCCGCCGGACAGGCGGGTCACATCCGCGTCCCAGGGCGGCAGGCGCAGCGCATCGGCGGCGATCTCCAGCCGGCGCTCCAGCTCCCAGGCCCCGGCGGCCTCGATGGCGTCCTGCAGCTGCGCCTGCTCGGCCAGCAACTGGTTCATTTCTTGCTCTTCCATCGGCTCGGCGAAGCGCATGCTGATGGCGTTGAATCGGTCCAGCAGCGCCTTCAGTTCGCGCACCCCGTCTTCCACGTTGCCGCGTACGTCCTTGTCCGGATCGAGCTGGGGCTCCTGGGGGAGGTAGCCGATGCGGATGCCCGGCTGCGGGCGGGCTTCGCCCAGGTGTTCCGGGTCCACGCCCGCCATGATTCGCAACACGGTGGATTTCCCGGATCCGTTGAGGCCCAGCACGCCGATCTTCGCCCCGGGGAAGAACGACAGGGAAATATCCTTGAGGATCTCGCGTTTCGGCGGGACCACTTTGCCCACGCCGTTCATGGTGTAGATGTACTGCGCCATTGCTGATGTTCCGCAGAGTGGGTTGCCTAGGAGCCGGTCCGAGTCATCATGAAGGTGGTTGGCCGTTCCCGCGGTGTATGCGCGCGCTGTGGAATCGACCCAGCCCGTCCGCGCGGCCGTAAACCTCGCCATCCTCCGCGCCCCTTCATGAAAAACACAGGCGACTGTTTGGAGCCGGATCGCCCTGGGCGGGCCATTATCGTCGAATCGACGCGGCCACGCCACCGGGCGGGCAGCGTGGCGCACTGAACCGCCGGGGATCCGGCGGGCGATGAGAGGACCGAGACGACGGTGTGGCAGAGTCCGGTGCGGTTTCCGGATGCGCACCGCGCAGCGTACGAAGCGTAACCGCGGGATCCATGGTGTTTTTTCGGCATGAAAATTGCTGCACTATGGCGTTGCTGCATGCCCGCGAAGGACGGTAGACCTGGGTCGGTTTGATGCCGTGCGCGGGCCGGCATTGGCGGGTGGCGACGGTCTACTGGCGCCAATGGAACGGAGACCATGGATGATCTGACGTATGGGGAACGGTTACGCGCGGTGATCGCCGGGCTCTCGGAGCTGTTCGCCGGGGGCCTGCCCGAGGTACGGCCGCTGCGCCAAGCGCTCCAGGGGGTGACGGATGCTGTAGGTGCCGAGTACGGCGTACTTGACCTGCGGAACGAGTTGGGACAGGAGTGGTTTGTGGCCACCGGGTTCGGGCACCAGCGCCCCGCCACCATCCGCGCCCTGCTTCAGCGGGCCGGTGCCGCTGGGGCGGACCGGCCCATGGATGAGGCGGATGTCGCCGTCGCGTCGGATCGCCGCCCCCCGCGCCGCGCCGCGGCTGCGGATCTTAGCGCGTTGCGCAACTTCCTGGTGCTGCCGGTCGGTACCCCCGGGGTGGTTCATGGCACCCTTTACCTCTGCAATAAACGCAACGGCGCGCCGTTCACCTCCGGCGATGCACAGTTTGCGCGGCACTTCGCCGCGGTTCTGGGCGGGTTTGGGCTGACGCAATCGGGTCGGGGGGCCCGCAACGACCTGGATCGGATCCTTCAGGAGAGCGTGGAAACCGTATTTTCCCGCTCCGGGGAGGCGTTTTTCCAGGCCCTGGTCCTGCACTTGGTCGAGGTGCTGGATGTGGAACTCGCCATGATCAGCGAGGTTCGGCGCGCGGACCCGGATCAGATCCACACTTTGGCCGTCAGCCACCGTGGACGGCTGCTGGAGAACTTCACCTATTCCCTGCACAAGACGCCCTGCGAGGAGGTAGTGGGTCGCAGCGCCTGTTATTACCCCACCGGCGTCCGGCAGCGCTACCCCGACGATGCGATGCTGGCGGAACTGGGTATCGACAGCTATCTGGGGATCCCCCTGTTCGACCACGGGGGCGGCGCGCTGGGCCTGCTCGTAGTGGCGGATACCAAGCCGCTGCCGGCGCCGTCGTGGGGCCAGTCGCTGGTGCGGATCTTCGCCGTGCGTGCCGCCATGGAACTGGAGCGGGATTGGGCGCGCCGTGCCCTGCGCACCAGTGAGGAGCGGCTGGATGCGGTGGTGTCCCGGGCGCCCATCGTCCTGTTCGGCATCGACCGCAACGGGATTTTCACCTTGTCCGAGGGTAAGGGTCTGGAACGCCTGGGTCTGGCCCCGGGCGAGGTGGTGGGACGCAGCATCTACGAGCTGTACGGGGACAACCCCGAGACCCTGGATCAGTTCCACCGCGCCTTGTCGGGTGAGGTCGTGAACGCCGTGGCCCGCGCGGGCGACGCATCCTTCGATGTCTGGTGGCATCCGCTGCGGGATGCCGCGGGCGCGGTCAGCGGTGTGATCGGCGTGGCCACCGACGCCACGGACCGGCGCAAGGCGGCGGAGCGGCTCGACCATCTCGCCCACTACGATCATCTGACAGGCCTGCCGAACCGTTTATTGTTCGCCGCGCGCCTGGAGCAGGCCATGGCAGAGGCGCAGGGCAGCGAGCGGCTGGTGGGTCTGCTGTTCCTGGACCTGGACCGGTTCAAGCAGATCAACGACACCCTGAGCCACGAGTTTGGAGATTTTCTCCTCAAGGCGGTGGCCGACCGGCTCCAGTCCGTCCTGCGGCCCGGCGCCACCCTGGCGCGGCTGGGGGGGGATGAGTTCGGCATCATTTTGCCGGGTGTGCGTCATATCGACTCGGTGACCGGCACCGCCTACACCCTGCTGGACCTGTTCAGCAGCCCGTTTTCGGTGGGTGGGCGCGAGGCGTTCATCACCGCGAGTATCGGCATTACGGTCTACCCGTTCGACGACCGTGACATAGATGGTATGCTGAAGAATGCCGATACCGCGATGTATCACGCCAAGGAACATGGCCGCAATACCTACCGGCTGTACACGGCGGAACTGCGCACCCGCGTGGCGCGCCGCATGTCGCTGGAGACGAGCCTGCGCCATGCCCTGGAGCGGGCGGAATTTCTGCTCTATTACCAGCCCCAAGTGGATCTGGGAACCGGGGCGATCAGTGGCGCCGAGGCGCTGATCCGCTGGCAGAACCCCGAGGCGGGGTTGGTCGCGCCGGGGGATTTCATTCCCGTCGCGGAGGACACCGGCCTGATCGTCCCCATCGGGGAGTGGGTATTGCGCGAGGCTTGCCGTCAGGCCCGGGCGTGGCGGGACGCGGGGCTTCCACCCATCACGGTGACGGTAAACCTGTCGGCGCGGCAACTCCGCCAGCGCAACCTGACCAGTACGTTCCACCACGTGCTGGAAGAGACCGGACTGAATCCGGCCGATCTCGGCCTGGAGCTGACTGAAAGCCTGCTGATGGAAAACGTCGAGCAGAATATCCGAGTGATGCAGGCCCTGCACGAGACCGGTGTAAAATTTTCCATCGATGACTTTGGGACCGGTTACTCGTCGCTGAGTTACCTGAACCGCTTTCCGCTTCAGACCCTGAAGATCGACCGTTCGTTCGTGCAGGAGGTATGCACCCACGCGGGGCACGCCGCCATCGCCCGCGCCATCATCGGGCTCGCCCATTCCCTGGAACTCGAAGTCATTGCGGAGGGCGTGGAGACCCGTCAGCAAATCGGTTTCCTGTGTGCCAACGGATGTGATGGGATCCAGGGGTATTACTTTAGTCGACCGGTTCCCGCGCCGGATCTCGCGGCGATGCTGCGCGACGCCCGCTGCCTTGACCCCGCCGACCGCCGGGCTGCGTTTGCCGCCCCCGATGGGGGCAGGGGTGAGGTCCCGGATTGAACTCCGGCGTATCCGGTTCCGCCAACCCGCGCATATGCTTCCCCATGAATGGACCAACCGCGGTGCGAACCGCGGCTTCCCGGTCGCAGCGGTGATGGTGTTCCGTTTTCGCGTCAACGCCAGCTGCGACGATGGATCTGACCAAGCGGACGACACCTTTCCATCACGCGGCCGCGCACCTGATTGGCGAGCCTGTATCGGTGCGGTTGCAATGTAGCGTAGTGCATGATCAAATCCCGACTCGGGACTTAAATACACATGGAGGTCGTGCGCAGCTCGGAGATTATAAACAAGAACAAACCAAGAGCTTGGGCAAGCCGGACGTACGCGATGCCAATTCCGCACAACGCACCGGAAGTGAAGCCGGTTGCCAGTGACCACCCAGGAGATTCCCCGCAGGTCGGGGACCGGATCATTCAGTATCTGGAACAACTGGGCGTCGAGTATGTATTTGGCGTCCCCGGCGGCGCCATCGAGCCCCTCTACAACGCACTGGCCCGCAGCGCCCGCCGCGGCGGGCCGCGCGCGGTGGTGGCCCGCCACGAGACCGGCGCCGCGTTCATGGCGGACGGCTATGCCCGGGAGACCGGGCGGCTCGGGGTGTGTTGCGCCACCACCGGTCCCGGCGCCACCAACCTGATCACCGGGGTCTGCGCCGCCTACGAGAACGAGATCCCCCTGCTCGTTCTCACCGCCCAGACACCCTTGCATACCTTTGGACGCGCGGCGTTCCAGGAATCATCCTGTACCGGCGTGGACACGGTGTCCATGTTCCGCCACTGTACGCGGTACAACTCCCTTGTTTCCCATCCGGTTCAATTGGAACACAAGCTTGTGGCCGCGGTGCTCGCGGCGCACCGAAGGCCGCGGGGGCCGGTCCACTTAAGCATCCCGCTGGATGTACTGCGCAGCCCGGCGACGGCCGCGCGGCCCCTGCCCGATCTTCCCGCGCTGCTGAGAGCGCCACGTTCCGTGGATTTGGCCGCGCTCGACCTGCTCTATGGGGAAGTTACCCGCGCCCACCGTATGGTGTTTGTCGTCGGGCAAGGATGCGGCGCAGCGGTGGGAACGATATTGGAACTTGCCCTCCTGCTGGATGTGCCGGTGGTTACGACGCCCGATGGCAAGGGTCTCGTGAGTCCCTATCACCCGCAATTCCGTGGCGTGTTTGGATTCGCGGGCCACGCCAGTGCAACGGAGGTCCTGACGGGTCCGGGGGTGGGCCGGGTCCTGGCCATCGGCACCTCCCTCGGCGAGTGGACCACTGGCGCTTGGGATCAGGAGGCCTTACTCAACGGGCGCCTGATCCACATCGACGATACCCCGGAGCATTTTGCGCGCTCGCCCATGGCAGTCCTGCACGTGGAAGGTGATATCGCCGCTTTGTTCGAACGCCTGCTGGCGCGTGTAGCCCATCAACACCAAGGCGCCACCGATCCCTGGATGCGGCCGGATTCATTTCACCCTGTTGTCCTTCAGGACCGCCACGAGCCGCACCTGTTGCCGCTGGGGCAGGGTATCAGCCCGCACGGGTTCGTGATGGACGACGCGCCCAAGTGCATGGACGAACGCAGCCCGATCAAACCCCAGCGCCTGATGCGCGATCTGGCACAACGGTTCCCCCCGGCCACCCGGTTTCTCGCCGACACCGGGAACAGCGTACCTTGGGCGGTGCATTACCTGCATCCGATGGACCGGCGCATGGCCGGCCAGCGCTCCGCGCAGGGCGGGTTTTTCCGCGTGTGCATGGAGTTCGCGCCCATGGGGTGGGCCATCGGAGCAGCCGTCGGCACCGCCCTGGGGCGGCCGGGTGTGCCGGTCGTGTGCATTACAGGCGACGGCAGCCTGCTGATGAACGGTCAGGAACTGACGGTCGCGGTCGCGGAACGGCTGCCGGTAGTGTTCGTGGTGCTCAACGACGGCGCCTTGGGGATGGTCAAGCACGGCCAGCGCTTGAGCGGAGCCGAGGCGGTTGGCTATGAACTGCCGCCGGTGGATTTCTGTGCCATGGCCCGGGCGATGGGTGCCGCGGCGCACACTATCCGTTTACCGCGGGACCTGAGTGGGATCGACGTGGACGAAGCGTGCCGGCGCCATGGCCCGACGGTACTCGATGTGCACGTGGACCCCGATGAGATTCCCCCCATACATACCCGAATGAAGGTGCTGAGGTCTGCCCGATGAGCCAGCCGCGCGAGGTTATCCACACCAGCATCTGGCAAGAGGAGCCGGAACCCGATAACCCCTTCGCAGCGGCGGTGTGTTACTGCCGCGGGTACGACGTATACGGCGATATTCTGGGCCGTGGAAGCTGGCCCGAGTACCTTTATTTGTTGTTCCATGGTGAACGCCCGGACCAGACGCTAACGCGGCTGTTGGAGGGCCTGGCGGTGGCCCTGGCGAACCCGGGGCCGCGCGATCATAGCGTACGCGCCGCCATGAACGGCGGCGCCGGCGGGTCTACCGCGGCGTCCTGCCTCATGGCCGCGCTGGCGGTGGGGGCCGGCCAATTGGGCGGTGCGCATGAGGTGTATCGGGCGATGGAGGGCTGGGTGGCCTGCGGACGGAATCTCGACGCCTGGCGCGAGCGGCTGCGCAGTCCGCCGCGCGAAGATCGCGCCGACATCTGGTCGCCGCCGGAGCACCCGCCGGGATTCGATCCCCACGGCGCGAGTTGTGCAACTCCGGTGCGTCAGACCCTGGCGTATCTGGCGGATCAGAGTCCCGGCGGCGCACTGCCGTGGCTCCAGGCGCAGCGTGCCGCCCTGGAGGCCGCCGCGGATTGTCCACTCGCTATGACTGGGGTCGCCGCCGCGGCGTTGATCGATCTGGGTCTCGATCCGCCCGCGGGCGAGATGCTGTTCCTGCTGCTGCGGCTGCCTGGTGCCGCGGTCCACGCACTGGAACAGGTGGAAGCGGGCTGGCGGAAATATCCGTTCTTCCGCGATGCCGTGATACTGGCGGACGATGCGGACCCGGGGTACCGGCGCGAGGAGGATCCATGAAGGGGCCGCGGGAACTGCTGGAGAACGAGGATCACCTGGTTACCCGCATGGGTGCATGGTTCCCCGGAGAACGCACGGTCTTCCGCGGCAAGGATCTGCACCGGGACTTCGGCGACGCCGATTGGATGGCGCTGTACGTATACGCCATTACCGGGCGCCGATTCAGCGGGGTACAACTGGAGCTGATGAACACCATGTGGGTATTCACCAGCTATCCGGATCCCCGTTTATGGAACAACCGGGTCGCGGCGCTTGCCGGCTCCGCACGGAGTACCGGGGCGTTGGCGCTGAGCGCGGCCCTGGCGGTGTCCGAGGCCACGGTGTACGGAAGACGTCCAGACATCCGTACCCTGAATTTTCTGCAACGCATAAAGAGCGGTTTGGATCGTGGGGAGTCGCTCCCGAAACTGGTGCAAGCGGAGTTGGCGCGATATCGGGCCTTGCCCGGATATGGACGACCCGTGGTGCGCAGCGACGAGCGGCTCGATCACCTGATGCGCCGGGCGGAGGCGCTGGGTCTGAATCGCGGGCCATATGTGACCCTAGCCTTCGACATAGGGCGATACCTGCGCGCTTCCCGGCGCCGTTTGCAGATGAACTATGCGGTACTGACGGCCGCATTTTGTGCCGATTTTGGGTTTACGGCGCGTGAGTTTTACCTGTTCGCGTTTGGCGCCTTTCTGGCTGGCATGATTCCGTGCTGGATCGAGGCCGCGGAGCGGCCTGAGGGTACCTTCCTGCCGCTGTCTTGCCGGCGGATTGCCTTTGATGGACCAGGGCGCCGGCGTTGGGACGATGGGCCGGTGGGGGGAACGCACGCCGCGACGGGTCCGCTCGGAACTGTGAGCACAGACGCTTCATAAGGTAAAGTTTCCGGTGCTGCGGCCGACCCGTTTGATGGCCTGAGGAATGGCCAGGGAGGGGGGTATGCGGTCGATCGTCGCGCTTACGTTCGTTGTGCTGCTGGTTGCCGTGACGCCGAGGACGGACGCTCAGGGACTGGATGAGGGCGATCTCTCCCAGGCCTACGGGGGAGCCGAATTCGTCAGCATCGCCACCGGGACGCGTCAACCCCTGTCCCGTGCCCCGGCGGTGGCCAGCGTCATCACCGCGCGGGATATCCGCGACATGGGGGCCACGGACCTCGATCAGGTCCTGGAGACTGTCCCTGGGGTGCATGTCGCCGTGTCCGGTGCGGGATATAACCCGATCTATGTCATCCGGGGTATTTCTTCCGAGTTCAATCCTGAAGTCCTGGTACTGGTCAATGGGGTTCCGATTACCAGTCTGTTCCTGGGGAACCGGAGTCAAGTCTGGGGTGGGATGCCGGTGGAGGACATCTCGCGTATCGAGGTGATCCGGGGCCCGGGCTCCGCTCTCTACGGCGCTGACGCCTTCGCGGGCGTCATCAACATCATCACCAAGACGGCGGACGAGATCGACGGCACCAAGACCGGGGTGCGCGTCGGCAGTTTCGATACCTACGGAGGTTGGCTCCTGCATGGGGGCGAGTATCGCGGTGTCAAGGTTGCCTTCTCATTGGAAACCAGCACTACCGATGGTTTCCGGAAGACCGTTGAACAAGACGCCCAAACCGGGCTAGACCGGCTGTTCAGTACGCATGCTTCCCTTGCACCGGGCCCGGTGAACACGGGCCGCAAGGCACTCGATGTCCGGCTTGATCTGTCCCGAGGTCACTGGCGTCTCCGGAGCGGGTACCAGGGGCGCTTCGATGTCGGTACCGGCGTGGGAGCGGCATCTGCGCTGGACCCGACCGGCAGCGGAATTGGACATCGGTTCAATGCCGATCTTACCTACCATACCGTGAATTTTCGGCCGGACTGGGATCTTAAGGGGCAGGTCAGCTACTTCGACGTGGCAACGAAGACGAATCTGGTCCTGTTTCCGCCGGGGGCTTTTAATACGCTTTCCCCTGGGGGATTCCCCAACGGCGTGATCGGTAATCCCGACGTGTTCGAGCGCGACTTCCGCCTGGACCTGTCCGCGTTCTACACTGGGCTGCGGGATCACCGCATCCGGATCGGGAGCGGGGGCTTGTATGGCGACATGTACCAGACCCGCGAGACCAAGAATTACTTCCTAGGCCTGTCCGGCATCCCCGCTCCCTTGGGGGGGCTCGTGGACGTGTCGAACACCGCTCCATTCATACGGCCCCATCACCGTACCGACACCTACGTCTTTATCCAGGACGAATGGTCCTTCGTCCGGGACTGGTATCTGACGGCGGGGGTGCGCTACGACAACTACTCCGACTTCGGTTCCACCACCAACCCGCGGCTGGCGCTGGTCTGGCAGGCGCGCTACAACCTGACCACCAAGCTCCTGTTTGGGCGGGCGTTCCGTGCCCCGTCCTTTGCCGAGCAGTACAACATCAACAACCCGGTCGCGCTCGGCAACCCGAACCTAAAACCGGAGACTATTAATAGTTTTGAGCTGGCCTTCGATTACCGTCCCACGCCGGCTCTGAGAACCGGACTCAATCTGTTCCGTTATAAGATGAATGACATCATCCGCTTCGTGGCCGATCCGGCGCCCGCCACCAGTGCGACGGCGCAGAACAGTGGCAGCCAGACCGGATACGGGCTGGAGGCCGAGTTCACCTGGGACGCCACGCGCAGCTTCCAACTGCGGGGCAACTACGCCTTCCAGCGTTCCACCGACGACCGTACCCATACCACCGCCGGGAACGCGCCGCAGAGCCAGGCCTATCTGCGCGGGGACTGGAAGTTCGCCCCGCAGTGGTCCCTGGACACCCAGGCGATCTGGATCGGCGTCCGGCGCCGGGTGGCAGGGGACAATCGGCCGCCGGTGGGGGCCTATCTGCTGGTGGATACCACGGCCCGCTATCGCGTGGGTGGCACCGGCCTGCAATTCGCCGCTTCTATACACAACCTGTTCGATCGTCAGGCGAAGGAGCCCAGTCCGGCGCCCGGCCTCATTCCCAACGATTTTCCCCTCCCGGGCCGGAATTTCTATGTGGAGGCCCGCTATGACTTCTGATGCCGGAGGCGGGGCGTTTGGGCGGGTTAGCGGTGCGTTGGGAAACGGCGGGTCATGCGGGGCAGGGATGCGACGCGGTATTTTCCCAACACACCCGTGTATGGAGTATGGAGCAAGCCGTGGGGCAGTGCCGCGGCGCAGCGGGTTGGGGAAGGCCGGGGCTGACCTTTCCCGACATCCTGTGAGGCACCTGCGGGCCGTGGACCGGCGCGCGCCGATACCCAGGTGCCGGGCCCGCTACCTGGGGGTGGCGGAGGTGAAGCACGGACCTGGCGGCTGATCACACCATGGCGGGGACGCGACGCAACGCCGGGTTCGGACGACGGTGGCCGCGGGGGCTCGCGGCGCGGTTCCTCGGCCTTTGCCTGCTGCTCGGGTGCGGGGCCACCGCGGCCGCCGATACCACGGTCGCTGTGCTGTATCCGGATATTCCGGAGCCCTACCGGGGGGTGTTTACCCAGATCATCAACGGCATCGAGAGCGTTCCAGCCGTCACTGCGCAGGGCTACGCCATCGGCGCGGAGGTCACGCCCGAGCAGGTGATTGCGCAGGTCCGGGCAAGCCGGCCGCAGGTGGTGATCGCCCTCGGACGCCGTGGGCTTTCAGTCGCCCAGTCTTGGGGCGGAGGAGTTCCGGTGATCGCCGGGGCGGTGCTGATCTCCCCCGATTCCGCGGCGTCCCCCATGGACGGAATCAGCCTGGTGCCGGATCCCGACCTGCTGTTTTCCCGCCTGAAGGAACTCGCCCCCCAGATCCTCCGGGTCGCGGTGGTCTACAATCCTAAGCATAACGCTTGGTTGATCCGCCGCGCTCGCCAAGCCGCCCGGACCCATGGCCTGGAGCTGGTGGGCATCGAAGCAACTGATCTTCGGACCGCCGTGCAGGCCTACCGGACGCTGTTTCGTAGCGCGGATGCGAGCCGTGTGGCCCTCTGGCTCCCACCGGACTCCACTACGGTAGATCCGCGCGCTGTCCTGCCCCTGGTACTCCAGGATGCCTGGGACAAGGGGATGGCGGTATTTTCCAGCAATCCATCCTACGTGCAGCGCGGCGTGCTGTTCGCCCTGTATCCGGACAACGTGGCCATGGGACGCAGCCTGGCGGACATGGCGATCCAGGCCCGTGCCGGTTGGCCCGATGGGCGTCCGGGGATCCGTTTTCTGCGCGATCTGCTGATCGCCGTGAACGTGCGTACCGCGGACCATCTGGGTTTGTCTTTCACGGCGCGCCAAGTGCGCGGTTTCAACTTGATCTTCCCGGCCTCGCAGTAACCGGTGGTGGACTGACCATGGGCGCGTTGGACCGACTGTTTCCGCCTCACCAGGGATTTCTACGCCAGCTGTCCCTCACCTTCACGATGGGGATCGTCTGCTTGGCCCTGGTCACGTCCGTGGCCATCTCCTGGTCCGCGAGCCGCAAGATCCGCGTCACGCTGCTGGAACAGGGCCGGCAGGTCACGGAAAACTTCGCGCGCCAGAGCGTGCTGGCGCTGCTCTATTCCAGTGGAGAAAACGCGCGGGATTCGGCCGCTGCCACGCTTGCTTTTCCCGGTGTGCGCCGGGTCGAAGTCTACGATCTCGACCACAACGCGATCCTCAACCAGGGCGTCGGGGGCGTGTGGGCGCCCCGGGCCGTGGATCAGTGGCCGCGTCAGGGTGCGGCGCTGGTGCATGAGGGCAAGGACAGCTGGGGTTTTTCCGCGCCCGTGTTCGCCGGCGGGTCCGGCACCTCTGCAAAATCCCCGTTCGATCTGCATCCGTCCGGTCCGCAGCTCGTCGGCTTCGTCTATGTTTCCATGAGCAAGGCGACGCTTCATGACATGCAGCGCGGGATCTTCCTCGACAACATCACCATTTCGTTCCTGTTGGCGGCTGTCCTTTTGTTCCTGCTGCGGATCATAACAGCGCGGATTACCGGGCCCATCGGCCGGTTGTCGCAGATCATGAAGCAGGCAGAACTCGGGGCGACCGAGATCCGCGCGCCGCTCCACGGGCCGAAGGACATCCTGGAGATGTCCAAGGCCTTCAACAAGATGATGGTGGTTCTGGAGGAACGCAACGCCGATCTACGTAGCCAGAAGGTGATGTTGGAACAGCGCGTGGAGGAGCGTCGCCGCGCGGAACTGGCGTTGCAGTTCCAGATCGAGGCGCAGCAGCTGGTGAGCACCATGTCGGCACATTTCATCAGCGCCAACGCGAACGGGATCGGTGCCGAGGTCGCGCGCGGTCTGCAGGCAGTGGCGGACTTCTATGAAATGGATCGGGCCTACCTGTTCTTATTTTCCGACGACGGTGAGCGCGCGCGCCGGGACCGCGAATGGTGCTCGGAAGGGGTCACCCCCCTGGGTGAGGCGCTCGAGGACCTCGGCGTGCGCGACGCGGGGTGGTTGATCGAGCGGATCCGTCGCAGGGAGCTCGTTGATGTCCGCAGCCTGGAGCAGGCCCCGCAGGACATCGGCGCTTGGGGAGAGGCCCTGCGCGCCCAGGGGGTGCGCTCCTGTGTCTGTATCCCGATGGTCTATGGCGAAACCGTCTCCGGATTCATCGGCTTCGACTCGATGCACGATGAGCGGCCGTGGGGGGAGGTGGATCTGGCGCTGCTCCGACTGGTGGCGGAGATCTTGGTCAACGCCTTGGAACGGGTGCGCACTGAGCGCGCGCTGCACCGGGCGAAGGAGTCCGCGGAGGCAGCGAATCGCGCGAAGAGTGAATTTCTTGCCAACATGAGCCATGAGATCCGCACGCCGATGAATGGCGTGCTCGGGATGCTGAGCCTGCTTCGGGAGACCACGCTCTCGTCCGAGCAACGGGAGTACGCGGACGTGGCCCACAAGTCGGGCGATTCGCTCCTGGCGCTCCTGAACGACATCCTGGATTTCTCCAAGATCGAGGCGCACAAATTGCGTCTGGAAAGCATCGATTTCGACGTGCGCCCGATCCTGGAGGATGCCGTTGAACTATTCTCGGAGCGTGCTCACGCCAAGGGCCTGCAGCTCGCGGGCATCGTTTCCGCCCCGGTGCCCTGGACGCTGCGTGGCGATCCGACACGCCTGCGGCAGGTGCTCACCAACCTGATCGGCAACGCCGTTAAATTCACGGAGCACGGCGCGGTCGCGGTGCGGGCGGAATTCCTGAGTGAGACGGAGACCGGTGTGTGTCTGCGCTTCTCGGTCAAGGATACCGGGATCGGGATCCCGCCGGAGGCCCAGCGTTCGGTGTTCGAGCTCTTTTCGCAGGCGGATACCTCGACTACGCGGCGCTACGGGGGGACCGGACTGGGTCTGGCTATCTGCAAGGAGCTCGTTACCCGGATGGGTGGCGAGATCGGCGTGGAATCGTTGCCTGCCCAAGGAAGCACGTTCTGGTTCACGGTGGACCTGCCGGTGGCGGAACGCAGCGGCCCGCTGCCGCATGGGCTCGCGGGCCGCAAAGCCTTGGTGGTGGCCGGGGACGACCTGAGCCGGGAGGCGCTATGTCATCATCTGCGGACGCTGTCCTTGGACTTCGATTGCGAGCCCAGCGGATACGACGCCGTGGATCGGCTGCGAGAGGCGGCGGAGGGGCCTGCGCCCTACCATATAGTCTTCGTGGATGGATCGGTCCCGGGGATGGAGAACCTGGACTTCCCCAACGCGGTGCGCAACGACCAGACCCTGGCGGATCTCCCGATGCTGCTGATGGTCCCCCTGGGCCAGAGGGGGGATACCGCGGCGGTCCGGGCCGCGGGGATCGACGGATATGTCACCAAGCCGTTGCGGTACGGGCAACTGGTCCAACGCGTCACAGAGGTGCTGGAGGTCCAAACAGGGCCGGTGGGTAGCGCTCACGGCCTGCGGGAACCAGTTGAACGCTATGCAGGCGCGCGGATCCTGGTGGTGGAGGACAACGCGGTCAATCAGCAGGTGGCGGTTGGCATGCTCAAGCGACTGGGTTGCGGTGCCGATACGGTCGCTAATGGCCGGGAAGCTCTCCAGGCATTGGAGGCCCGGCGCTATGACCTGGTCCTCATGGATTGTCAGATGCCGGAGATGGACGGCTACGAGGCCACCGCTGAGATCCGGCGCCGCGGCGACGCGGGCGGCCGGGTGCCCATCGTCGCCATGACCGCCTATACCCTGAAGGGTGACCGGGACCGATGCTTTGCCGTCGGGATGGATGACTATCTGTCCAAACCGCTGCGTCTGGATTCCCTGCGTGCGGTACTGGTCCGCTGGCTGCCGCCGTGCGGGGCCCTGTCGGGGGATTCTTCCGTGGCGTTGGTGGGCGCCGAATACGCAGGGGGTGTCACCATGCCGCTCGCGGACCTCGCATGTGTCGATGAGAAACAGTTCGGTGAATTGCGCGACCTGTTGGGAGAGGAGACCACATCCTGTGTCATGATGTTCCTGAGCGACGCCGTCCGGCGCGTGGAGGACCTGAAGCGGGCGGCGGCGGACGGTGATTCCCCGACCGTGTTCGCGCAGGCCCACAGCCTCAAGGGCAGCGCTTCCAACATGGGCGCGGTCAGGTTGACGGCTATTTGCCGCGACCTGCAACGGATGGGCCAAACCCGGAATCTGGCCGGGGCTGCCGAGTTGACCACTCAGTTGGAGCGGGAATTGGCCGCAGTGCGCAAGGTTCTGCAGGCGGAACTGGCACTGGAGGGGCCCTGATGTCCGCGCCTCACGATCACAGCGAGCCGTTGATCCTGGTGGTGGATGACGACCAGGCCACGCGGCTCATGCTGCGTCGCGCCTTGGAGCGGGACGGATATCGGGTGGAGGAGGCGGTCGACGGGGGTCAAGCCCTAGAGATCTTTGATCGGAGCCACCCGGACCTGGTGCTCATGGATGCCGTGATGCCCGGCATCGATGGGTTTACCGCGTGCGCCAAATTGCGCAGTCTCCCAGGCGGAGATCTGACGCCGGTCCTGATCATTACCGGCCTGGATGACGAGGAATCGGTCAACCGCGCGTTCGAGAGCGGGGCCAGCGATTACGTCCACAAGCCGATCCGTTGGGCGGTACTGCGCCAACGGGTGCGGCGCATGCTGACCGAGAGCCGCGCGGAGAAACGCGTCAACCATCTGGCCTACCACGATCCGCTTACCGATCTTCCCAACCGCCAGCGGTTTGCGGATCAACTCGAACAGAGCACCGACCTGGCGCGCCGCAGGGGCCAGCCACTCGCGCTGCTGTTTTTGGACCTCGACCGCTTCAAGCTCATCAACGACAGCCTGGGGCACGGCGCCGGAGATCTCCTCCTCCAGTCCGTCGCCCAGCGGCTTACCGCGTGTGTGCGCAAGGGCGACATCGTCGGGCGCCTCGGCGGTGACGAGTTCACCGTGATCGTGGAGGGAGTGGCGTCCGCCCAGGAAGCGGCGCTGATCGCCCAGAAGGTGCTGGTCGTGCTCGCTGAGCCATTTATGTTGGATAGCCGCGAGGTCTTCGTCACGGCGAGCATCGGCATCGCCCTATACCCGTTCGACGGGGGGGACCATGGGACTTTGCTGAAGAACGCCGATGTTGCGATGTACCGGGCCAAGGACTATGGGCGCAACAACTATCAGTTCTACACCGCCGAGATGAGCGCCCGCGCCATGGAGCGCCTGGAGCTGGAGAACGACCTGCGGCGCGCCCTGGAGCGCAACGAATTCCTGCTCCACTACCAGCCCCAGGTACACCTGGCATCCGGCGAGATCATTGGGCTGGAAGCGCTGATCCGCTGGCACCATCCAGATCTGGGGATGGTGCCGCCGGCGGACTTTATTCAACCGGCCGAGGAGACCGGACTGATTGTGCCGATCGGCGAATGGGTGCTATTCAGTGCATGCCAACAGGCCCGGGCGTGGCAGGATGCGGGGCACCAGCGGGTCCGGGTTGCTGTCAATCTGTCCGGGCGCCAGCTCAAGCAGCGCGACCTGGTGGACACCGTGCGTGGCGTGCTGTCCGATACCGGGCTGGACCCGAAGTGGCTGGAGCTGGAACTTACCGAAAGCAGCATCATGCAGAACGATAAACTGACGCGGTCCACGCTATGGGAGCTGCACGATATGGGCGTGCGGTTGTCCATCGACGATTTCGGAACCGGGTACTCCAGCTTGAGCTATCTGAAGCGTTTCCCCATCGATACGCTGAAGATCGATCGGTCCTTTGTCCGTGACATCACCACTGACCCCGACGACGCGGCCATCGCCACGGCGATCATCGCCATGGCCCACAACCTGAAGCTTGATGTGGTAGCGGAAGGCGTGGAGACCGTGGAGCAGCGGCAGTTTCTGCAGGACCGCGGTTGCGACGCCATCCAGGGCTACCTGGTGAGTCGACCGGTCCCGGCGGCGATGCTCGACCAGATGTTGGCACCCAAGGTCGTGCAGTCCTCCGACAAGGTCGGCTGACTCCCCTTCCATCAGCCCGGTTCCGTTGCCGTATACTTTCGTGGTTGCGGCCATGCGCCGCGCCGCTCTCACCCGATACCGATGACACCTGACCACCCATCCGATGTTCAGGTCTACCTGGGCGCCGAATTGGCCGGCTATGGCTTTGGCCACGGCCACCCCTTTGGCCATGACCGCATGGAGGCGTTCCAGATCGAGTTGGAACGCCGTGGCTTGTTGCGCCGGGTGCAGGTGCGTGCTCCACACCTGGCTTCCGCCCAGGCCTTGGAGCGGTTCCACACCCGCGATTACCTGGAGCGGGTGCGAGCCCAGTCCCGGGCGGGAACCGGATTTTTGGACCACGGGGATACGCCGGCGTTTCCTGGTGTATTTGAGGCCGCCGCCTTCGTGGTGGGCACTACCTTGGAGGCGGTGCGAGCCATCCTTGCCGGTGAATGCCGCTGCGCGTTCAGTCCTATCGCCGGGCTTCATCACGCGCGCCGCGACGCCGCCGCCGGGTTCTGCGTGTTCAATGACTGCGGGGTGGCGATCGAGACCCTGCGCGCCGTTTACGGGATACGCCGTGTGGCTTACGTTGACATCGATGCCCATCACGCCGACGGGGTCTTCTACGCGTTCGAGGAGGACCCGGACCTCATTTTCGTGGATCTCCATGAGGACGGGCGGTGTCTATACCCGGGGACCGGACACGCCGAGGAGACCGGCCGCGGACCCGCCCGCGGTACCAAGCTCAACTTGCCGATGCGTCCAGGCGCGGGTGATCAGGACTTTCTCGCCGCCTGGGAACAGGCGGAAGCGTTTCTGACGGAAGGACGGCCGGATTTTATCCTGCTACAGTGCGGGGCGGACAGCATGGCCGGCGACCCCATTACGCACCTGTGCTATTCCCCGGCGGCCCACGCGCATGCGGCGCGCCGGGTGCGCGCACTTGCACAGACCCATTGCCAAGGCCGGGTGCTGGCCATGGGGGGTGGTGGCTACGACCGGGAGAACCTGGCGGCGGCCTGGAGCGCGGTGGTGGAGGTCCTTCTGGAGCCGGGTTGACCGCATCCTTCCGTGGGCCAACGTAGCCGGATACATGCATCGGCTCCGCAAATCGGGTATCCTGGCCCGGCTTTCCGCCCGCCTGGGACCGCCGCCGGTCCTGTTATCCGGTCGGGGCTTCCTGGACACCCGCTGTTTCCCACCCGCCAACCGGGGGAGGATCATGTTTCCCAAGTCGATGCAGATTGCCGGGTTCGATGATGCGCTTTGGCAGGCTATGCAAGGTGAAGTGCGCCGCCAAGAAGACCATATCGAACTGATCGCCTCCGAAAACTATGCGAGCCCGCGCGTGCTGCAGGCACAGGGTTCGGTGCTGACCAACAAGTACGCCGAGGGCTACCCCGCCCGGCGTTACTACGGCGGCTGCGAGTTCGTCGACGTGGCCGAACAACTGGCCATCGACCGGGCGAAGCAGCTGTTTGGCGCCGATTACGCCAACGTCCAGCCGCACTCCGGTTCCCAGGCGAACGCGGCGGTGTACATGGCCCTGCTGGACCCCGGCGACACTCTGCTCGGCATGAGCCTCGCCCACGGCGGGCACCTTACCCACGGGGCGAAAGTGAACTTCTCCGGGCGGATCTACCGGGCGGTCCAATACGGCCTGAACACCGATACCGGCGAGATCGACTACGACCAGGTCCAGCAGCTGGCCCGCGAGCACCGCCCGAAGATGATCGTCGCCGGTTTCTCCGCGTATTCACGGGTGGTGGATTGGCAGCGCTTCCGCGTCATCGCCGACGAGGTGGGAGCCTGGCTGTTCGTGGATATGGCCCACCCCGCCGGGCTGATCGCCGCCGGGGTCTATCCGAGCCCGGTGCAGATCGCCGATGTGACGACCACCACCACCCACAAGACCCTGCGCGGGCCCCGCGGCGGCCTGATCTTGGCGCGCGCCAACCCGGACGTCGAGAAGAAACTCAGTTCGCTGGTGTTTCCGGGGACGCAGGGCGGACCGTTGATGCATGTCATCGCCGCCAAGGCGGTCGCATTTCTGGAGGCGCTGCAACCGGAATTCAAGGAATATCAGCGCCAGGTCCTCGCCAATGCCCGGGCCATGGCCACGGCGATCATAGACCGGGGTTATCGGGTGGTATCGGGCGGGACCGACAACCACCTGTTCCTGCTCGACCTGATCGAACGCGGCATCACTGGCAAGGCCGCGGACGCCGCCCTCGGGCGCGCCCATATTACGGTGAACAAGAACGCGGTCCCCAACGATCCCCAGTCGCCTTTTGTCACCAGTGGCATCCGCATCGGCACGCCGGCCGTGACGACCCGCGGTTTTACGCGGGACGATGTGACAGCGCTTGCCGGCTGGATCTGCGATGTGCTGGACGACGTGGAGAACGAGGCCACCATCGAGCGGGTCCAGGGCCAAGTGCTGGAGATCTGTCGGCGGCGCCCGGTCTACGAACACGAGTGGGGCGCGGCGTAACCCAGCGGGGTGCGGCGTGGACCACATCGCGGCCATCGGGTGTCGGCACCAGGTTCTAGTTCGGTCCCGATGGGGCGGGTGCCTGTGATGCCGGACCGCCGATAGGGGCTATACCATGCGTTGTCCATCCTGTGGTTCCGAGGACACGCGGGTCATCGACTCGCGGCTCGCCAACGAGGGCTGCCAGGTGCGCCGTCGCCGGGAGTGCGTCACCTGCAGCGAGCGCTTCACGACCTATGAAAGCGCGGAGTTGGTGTTGCCGAGGGTGGTGAAGCGGGAGGGGAGCCGGGAGGCGTTCGCGGAGGACAAGCTGCGCAACGGAATCCTGCGCGCGCTGGAAAAGCGTCCGGTAGATACTGAACGGATCGAAGCCGCGATCAACCATATCAAACAGAAATTGCGGGCCACCGGTGAGCGCGAGGTGATCTCGCAGCAGATCGGCGCGTGGGTCATGGACGAGTTGCGCGACCTGGACCAGGTGGCCTATGTGCGCTTCGCGTCGGTGTATCGGAGCTTCCAGGATGTCAACGCGTTCCGGGAGGAAATCGAGCGTCTGGAGCGCGAACTGCCTCCTGAACTGCGCCGCAACCAGCTCCCCTTGCTCCCGGAGGACGGCGAGTGAGGCCGATGTGGCACCTGCCCACGCACGGTTCTTGCGCGGTCCGGTGCGGGTCCAGGGCGCGCCGCTGATGTTTTCCGCCGTGGAATACGGGTACATGGCGCGGGCCTTGGAATTGGCGGCGCTCGGCCTGTATACCACGGATCCGAATCCCCGGGTCGGTTGCGTGTTGGTGCGCGATGGCTGCGTCGTGGGGGAGGGCTGGCACCGCCGTGCCGGGGAACCCCACGCGGAAGTGCGCGCGCTCCGGGCGGCCGGCGCCGATGCGCGTGGCGCGAGTGCTTATGTCACCTTGGAGCCCTGTTGTCACCTGGGTCGAACGCCGCCCTGCACCGATGCGCTGGTAGAAGCGGGTGTCGCCGCGGTCGTGGCTGCCATGACCGATCCCAATCCGCGCGTGGCGGGCCGGGGCGTGGAGCGCTTGCGCGCCGCCGGTATCACGGTGCGGACCGGGCTGCTGGAGGATCGAGCGCGGGCCCTGAATCCCGGTTTCGCGCGCCGCATGGAGTCCGGCCGTCCATTCGTACGTTTCAAGTCGGCCATGAGTCTGGACGGGCGCACCGCGCTGGCTTCCGGGTTCAGCCAGTGGATCACCGGCGCAGCGGCACGGGCGGATGTGCAGCGGCTACGGGCGCGTAGTTCCGCGATCATGGTCGGTGTGGATACCGCGCTCGCGGATGACCCTTCCCTGACCGTGCGCCTCACGCCGGTGGAGCTAGGTCTGGAACCGGATCTCCCGAGTCCGCAACCCCTGCGGGTAGTGGTGGATTCCCGCCTGCGTCTCCCGCCGGCGGCACGTATGATAGGATTGCCGGGCCGGACGCTGGTGGCGACGGTGACCGACCAGGGTGCCGCCGGCAGTGCCCTGGCGCAGCGGGGCGTGGAACTGGTGGCGCTCCCCGGGGGCGACGGGCGGGTGGACTTGGCGGCGCTGTTGACCTTCCTGGGTCGCCGGGAGATCAACGAAGTCCTGTTGGAGGGCGGCAGCGTCCTCGGTGGTGCGATGCTGCGGGCTGGGCTGGTGGACGAGTTCGTCCTCTACTTGGCACCCCATCTGCTGGGGGACGCGGGGCGCGGGTTGGTTCACCTGCCCGGACTCCAGTCCATGGATGAGCGCATAGGCCTCGAGATCCTTGACGTGCGTGCGGTGGGACGCGACTGGCGGATCGTCGCGCGGCCGGGCGTGGCCCCGTCCTAGGCTCTGGTCGGACTTAGCGGTTCGTCGCGCGGGCGCAGCGACGTCCGGCGACCGGTGAGAACAGCACGCCACGTACGCGTGCCGGGCGGGGGCCGGTCGGGGCTGGCCCACGTGAGGATCGTCGACACCCGATGTTTACCGGAATCATAGAGGCCGTCGGCACGGTAGCCGCGCTGGAGACTTGTGGGGCGGACGCCCGGCTGCGGGTGGCCACCGGCGCGTTGGACCTCGCGGACGTGGCAGTGGGAGACAGCGTCGCGGTGAGCGGTGTCTGCCTCACCGCCGTGGCCTTGTCGGGCGACGGGTTCTGGGCCGATGTGTCCGGGGAGACCCGCGCGCGCACTGTGCTCGCGGATCTGGATGTGGGGACACCGGTGAATCTGGAGAAGGCGCTGTTGCCCACCACGCGCCTGGGCGGACACTTGGTGAGCGGACACGTGGATGGAATTGGTGAGATACTCGCGCGCCGCGCCGACGCGCGTTCGGTACGGTTCCGCATCCGCGCTCCCGGGACTCTGGCCCGTTACATCGCCGCCCAAGGTTCGGTATGCGTGGACGGCGTGAGCCTGACCGTCACTGAGGTCCACGGCGCGGAGTTCGGCGTCAACGTGGTGCCCCATACCCTGGAGCAGACCACCTGTGCGGGTTTCCGTCCCGGCCGACGGGTGAATCTGGAGGTGGATCTGATTGCTCGTTACCTGGAGCGGCTGCTGTTGGGCGATGCGGCCGCCGCGACCGGTGGCGTTACTCATGAACTGTTGGCGCGTCACGGCTTTCTGAATTCGCAGTCCTGAACGTACCCGGCCCGGCCGATTTTGGAACGTAACGACCCCATGGAACTGAACACCATTCCAGAGATCATCGAGGACCTCCGCCAGGGACGGATGGCCATCATCATGGACGACGAGGACCGGGAGAACGAGGGCGACTTGGTCATGGCCGCCGCACAGGTCACTGCCGAGCACATCAACTTCATGGCGCGCTACGGCCGGGGGTTGATCTGCCTGCCGCTGACCCGGGATCGCTGTCAGCAACTGCGCCTGCCGCTCATGGTATCCGCCAACGAATCCAAGTATCCCACCAACTTCACGGTGTCCATCGAAGCCGCAGCGGGGGTTACCACCGGAATATCTGCGGCCGACCGGGCCGTCACCGTGCGCGTCGCGGTGGCGCCGGATGCCCAGCCCGAGGACTTGGTATCTCCGGGCCACATATTTCCCATCATGGCGCAACCGGGCGGCGTATTGACACGCGCCGGACATACCGAGGCGGGCTGTGATCTCGCACGGCTTGCGGGCCTGGAACCGGCCGCGGTGATCGTCGAGATCCTCAACGAGGATGGCACCATGGCACGGCGGCCGCAGCTGGAGGTATTCGCGCGGCAGCACGGGCTTAAGATCGGCACCATCGCGGACCTGATCCGCTACCGGATCGCCCACGAAAAGACTGTGCAACGGGTCGCCGAGTGTGACCTGCCCACCGAGTTCGGCGCGTTCCGGCTGGTGAGCTATCAGGACCCGGTGGACGGCCAGATCCACTTCGCCCTGGTCCGGGGCGAAGTGGATCCGCAGCAACCGGTCCTGGTCCGCGTTCAGGTTTTCGATACCCTGGCTGACGTGCTTGGCGCCCTGCACGGCAGCGGGTGGACTCTGCGCAGCGCCCTGGCCCGGGTGGCGCGGGAGGATAGCGGGGTGGTGCTGCTGTTGCGCCAGGGGGAGGATTCCCGGGAGCTGATCCGGCGCGTGCGCAACTGCCAATTGGAAGGCAATGCCGAACCGCCGGTCGCGGCCGGCTCTGAACTGCGCACCCTGGGGCTCGGGGCCCGGATTCTCAGCGATCTCGGCGTGCGGCGCATGCGGGTGTTGAGCAAGCCCAAGAAGGTTCACGGCCTCTCGGGGTTTGGGTTGGAGGTCGTGGAGTACGTGGACTGAGCAGTACCCACCGCGCCGAGTCCATTTGAAGCCGGTCAATCCCCCGTGTAGCATGGGCCGCACCGGCCCTAGGGGACGGCGGAAACATCATCCGGGCCGGTTTCAGGGGCCCGCAAACAGCAAGCCGGGATCGCAGCAACATGTCGAAGAATATCCGAAACACCAGTGGCGAGCTTGTCATCCGCGACGCGCGCTTCGCGCTCGTCGCTGCCCGCTTCAACGGCTTCATCGTGGAGAAGCTGGTGGAAGGCGCGGTGGACACCCTGCTGCGCCACGGGGCGGCGGAAAAGGATCTGGAGTTGATCCATGTTCCGGGCGCCTTCGAGATCCCGATGGTGGTGAAGCAACTGGCCGCGGCGCGCAAGTGTGATGCGGTGGTGGCCCTTGGTTGCGTGATTCGCGGGGCGACCCCGCACTTTGACTATGTGGCCGGTGAATGTGCCAAGGGGCTTGCGGCGGTGGCGATGGAGCATCAGATCCCCGTGGGGTTCGGCGTACTGACCGTCGACAATATCGAACAGGCCATTGAGCGTGCCGGTACCAAGGCGGGTAACAAGGGCGTGGACGCCGCGCTCTCGGTGATCGAGATGGTCAACCTGTTGCGGCAACTCGGCCACTGAGCCGGCATGGCCGCGGGCGGGTCAGCGGGCGGAAGTGTCTACCAAGCCCGCAGCTGGGCGCGCCGGCGTGTGGTCCAGGCCTTGTACCAGTGGGAGATGACCGGCCAGGACGTCTCCGATATCGATGCCCAGTTCCGCGTCGGTCAGGACATGAGTCGTGCCGACCTAGCCTACTTCGAGGAACTCCTGCACCAGGTTCCCGCGCATCTGGACGATCTACAGGCGCGCCTCGCGCCGTTCCTCGATCGTCCGTTCGCGGGCCTGGATCCGATTGAGCGCGTAATCCTGCTGATCGGCGGCTATGAACTGGGCTACCGTCTCGACGTACCCTGCCGTGTCGCGATCAATGAGGCGGTGGCCCTTGCCCGGATCTACGGCGCGGAGGAAGGCCACAAGTTCGTCAACGGTGTGCTCGACCGGATGGCGCAGCAATTGCGTGCCGTGGAGATGACCGGGGAGGAGTGAGCGGCGGTTCCCGCGGTCCGCCCCACTGTGAACGTCATGCCCCTGGGCGAATTCGAACTCATCCGCAGGTTCTTTGCCCCCGCGGCGGGACACCGGCCCGACGTTGCCCTGGGCATCGGGGACGACGCCGCGGTGCTGCGGGTCCCGGCGGGTGTCGAGCTCGCCGTCACCACCGACACGCTGGTAGCGGGCATCCACTTTCCCCCGGATACCGCGCCGGACGCTATCGGGCACAAGAGCCTTGCCGTCAGCCTGAGTGACCTCGCCGCCATGGGCGCAGAACCGGCCTGGGCGACGCTGGCACTCACCGTGCCGGGCGTCGACGCGACGTGGTTGGCGGCGTTTGCCCGCGGCCTGTCGGCCTTGGCCAGCGCCCACGGTGTGGCGCTGGTGGGAGGGGACACTACCCGCGGCCCCTTGAGTATCACGATGCAGGCGTTGGGGTTCCTTCCCGCGGGCCGGGCGTTGCGGCGCAGCGGCGCGCGTCCTGGCGACGATCTCTACGTCACCGGTACGCTGGGGGATGCGGGCCTCGCCCTGGCGGGCCTGCAGGGCCGGCGTATCGTGCCGGAGGATGCTCTGCAGGCGTTGCGCCGGCGCCTGGACACCCCGCAACCGCGAGTGGCGGAGGGCTTGGCACTGCGCGATCTGGCGGTGGCCGCCATTGACGTATCCGATGGGCTGCTGGGCGACGTCGGGCACTTGGCGCGCGCGAGCGGGGTGGGTGTGACGATCCAGGTCGACGGGTTACCGGTATCCGATCTGTACCGGGTGCACATGGGTGCCGAGTGTCCCTGGGACTTGGCCCTTACCGCCGGGGACGACTACGAGTTGTGTTTCGCCGCGCCCGCGGCGCAGGCGCATGCGGTGGCGGAGCGCTTCGCCGCCCTGCGTACCTCTGTGACCCGGATCGGGTCCGTGTACTCGGGGTCCGGTGTGCGTTGCCAGCGGCGCGATGGCAGCGCCTACACGCCTGGCGGTACCGGCTACGACCACTTCGCGGGGCCGGTTTCTTGATGACGGCCAACGCCGGGCGGATTCCCGCGTGCGGGGGCGGGGCCTGATGCGCGATACGGCGGCAGGCAGACCGGCGGTTCCGCCACGGCTGTTGCGACGGCCGGTCCCGTTCTTGGCGCTGGGGTTCGGCGCTGGTCTGTCGCCCTACGCGCCGGGTACCGCGGGGACGCTGGTGGCGGTTCCGCTCTACTGGGGGCTTGCGCTGTTCCCGGGCACCGTCTATGCGGCGGTGGTCACGGTGATGTTCGCAGTGGGCATCTGGCTCTGCCACCGCGCCGCTGTAGAACTGGGCGTGGCCGATCATCCGGCCATCGTGTGGGACGAGATCGTCGGTTTTCTGGTGACCATGATCCCGGTACCGCGCACCTGGTTCTGGGTGGTGGCGGGTTTTGCCCTGTTCCGGCTCTTCGATATCGTCAAACCCTGGCCGATCCGTTGGTTGGACCGCAACGTCCCGGGGGGCTTCGGGATCATGGTGGACGACCTGCTGGCGGGAGCCTATGGCGCGGCGGTCCTGTGGATCCTGGCTCGGGCAGGGGTGGCATAGCGCGCATCCCGCACGGCGCCGGATGGGCGCATCCGGCGACCACAGTCGGGTAGCGTTGTTCCCGGGGGTTCATCGCTGGATACCCGGCGTGTATGATAAACGCGCCCGCGGCGCGGTTGTTGTGTACCGCTCCGGACGGGGCCGTCGCCTGATGTCCATACGGACGGGGGCGGGTGACGGCCGCCCCTCCCGATCCTGATTTTTGATCCGTTTATTTCGGCAGGACCCGATCGCGATGAGTAATCCCGAAAACGGTACGATCCTGGCCGCCATCGATGGATCGCAGAATTCCCTGGTGGCCGCAGGGGTCGGCGCGCGCATCGCGCGGCTGCTCGGGGCGCATCTCGGCCTGATCTACGTGCTCGACGTCCCGGCCTTGAGCTTCTGGGTCGGGGTGGAGACACGCATGAAGGATGACATCCGCCGTCAGGCAGAGGCCACCTTGGCGGAAATCTCCCAAAAAATTAGCGTGATCTGCGACGTAGTCCCGGAATTTTATATCGTGGAGGGCATGCCCGAGGAGGAGATCCTCAAGGTAGTGAACGGCGATCGCCAGATCCTCATGGTGGTGGCTGGGCGGCGCGGCATCGCCAGCGAGAAGAAGTCCCAGTTGCGGCTGCGCCGTTCCAGTGGGCGCCTGGGCGCCAAGCTCGCGGAGATTCTTCCGGTGCCGGTGATGTTGGTTCCACCCGATGTTCCGCTTTCCCATATTTGCAGCGCCATGGCGGAGTTCCGGATGGAAACGCCCGGTGCTGAGTAGCCGGCGTATGGCGATCCGCTGAGTACGCAACGGTCCGGGAACTCGAATCGTATGGAAATCTTTCTTCCAATTGCCCACATGGATGTCAACCTGTGGGTGATCCTTATGTTCGGTGGTGCGGTCGGGCTGCTGTCGGGGCTGGTCGGAGTCGGCGGCGGGTTTTTGATCACGCCGTTGCTGATCTTCATCGGTGTTCCGCCTATCGTCGCGGTTGCTACCGGCGCCGCGCAGATCGTGGGCACGTCGGCGGCGGGCAGCTATGCCCACTGGCGTCTCGGGAACATCGATTTCAAGATCGGGATCTTCCTGCTGTTGGGTAGCTGGACTGGCGGCAGTGTCGGGGTGTTCGTTGCCCGGGCCCTTCATCAGCGCGGTGACTTCGGCAATATCGTCATCTTCCTCTACGTGGTGTTGCTCGGCATCGTGGGCATCTCCATGCTGATCGAATCCCTGCGTGCGGTGTGGGGCGGGCCCGCGGCGTTGGCGAGTGGTCCCAGTGAACCGCGTTTGGGCGCACGTCTCGCCGCGTTGATGGCCCGCCTTCCGGCACAAACCGATTTTCCAGTCTCGGCGTTGCGCACCTCTTTGCTGGTTCCGTTGCTGTTGGGCGCGGCGGTGGGCGTATTGACTTCGCTCATGGGGGTCGGTGGCGGGTTCATCATGGTGCCGGTGATGATCTATCTGTTGAAGATGCCGACCAAGGTGGTGGTGGGTACTTCGCTGTTCCAACTGCTGTTCACCACAGCGGTGGTCAGCGCCTTGCAGGCCGGGGTCAATCATGCGGTGGACCCGTTCCTGGCCCTGATCCTGATCCTGGGATCCGCGCTGGGGACCCAATGGGGTATCCGCCTCGGTGTGCGTATGCCGCCCGAACGGCTGCGGTTGGTGCTGGCGTTGGTGGTGGTGGCAGTCACGCTGAAGATGCTGGCGGACATCCTGATTCCACCCAAGGATCTCTATATGCTCGCTGTGGTCTCTGGATGAAGCGCGCTTGGCTACTGTTGGCCGGACTCGTGGCCCTGCCGGCCCATGCCGCGCCGGTGGGTGAGGGTGGGCTCGTAACTCAGCTCGCAACGGACCACGTGGACATCACTGCGCGCTTCACCGGCCAGGAGATCCTGATCTTCGGCGCTCTCTCCCGGCGCGGGGATGTGATCGTGAGGTTGCGCGCTCCGGACCAGGTGGTCGCGCTGTCCCGCAAGGCCAAGTTCGGTCCGTTCTGGCTCAACAGCGGAAAGCTTGATGTGGACGCGGCCCCCGGCTTGCTCTATGTGCTCGCTTCCGCCCCCGTGAAGAAGTTACTCGACGTCCGTACCCGGGAGCGCTACGGGCTGACCCTGGAACATGCGGTAGCCAAGCTGCGGATCGCGCACGTGCCGGAGGGCATGGAAGACTGGCGTGATGCCCTGCTTCAGCTCAAGAAACAGGACCACTATTACCTCCAGGACGGTCATGCGGTCACCCTGGTGAGTGACCGCTTGTTCTTCACCCGGGTGGACCTGCCCGCCAAGATTCCCCTGGGGGTGTATCGTTTGGATATCTACTTGGTGCGCGGCGGCCGGATCGTGGGGCACCAGAGCCGGACCCTGGAGGTGCGGCAGGTGCGTCTCGAACGCTGGGTGTCGGATGTGGCCCATGGCTACCCGTGGACCTTCGGGGTGCTGTTCACCGTCCTTGCCATGGGTCTCGGCCTGGCCCTGGGGATCGTGCTGCGTCGGGACGGCGACTCTTGACCGGAGCTTGACGGGGCCGTCCCGGGCATTTTTTAGTTCGTTGCGCGGCGGGTCTCCTGGCTTGCTCGTTTTCCCAGTACCGGCGTACCCGAAAGTGACCCGCCGTATCCCTGCATCGCCTGGTAGACGGTTTCCCAACCACATTCTGACGCGGATTCCTCACCGGAGTGCGTCGCGGGCCGCCAGCGATCCCAGCCGGGCCCCGAGGGGCAAGCCGAGCTGCATGTCACCCCACCCCTTATCGGGAATTTTCCCAGCCGTTTAAGTCCCGCGGGCCCGCGGTCGAAATACCCGGATATGTATAAGAGGACCGTGGCCTCCCTGCTGCTCGCGCTACCCTTCTGTCTGGTGAGCGTTCCTGCCTGGGCGGTGCATAGCCTGACGGTGTTGGGCCTGTTTGAAAACAAAGCGGTGCTGAAGATCGATGGGCGGCAGCGAGTGCTCTCGGCGGGCGAGACCAGTCCCGAGGGGGTCAAACTGATCCGCGCGGACAGCCAGGCGGCGGTGTTGGAAATCGATGGCCAGCGCCGCTCCTACCCACTCGGCACTTCCGTCAGCAATACCTTCGCCCGCTCCCCCGCCGGTCCGACGGTGCGGATCTGGCAGGATTCCGGGGGCATGTATGCCACGGTGGGCAGCATCAACGGTCTGCCGGTGGATTTTCTCGTGGATACCGGTTCAACCTCCGTGGCCATGAATGCCGCCGAAGCACGGTACCTTGGGATCGACTTTCGGGTGGTGGGGACGCCCACCATGGTGCATACCGCCTCCGGCGTTGCCCGGGCTTGGCATCTGACACTGGATAAAGTGCAGGTTGGCGGGATCGAACTGACCGGCGTGAGCGCGGTGGTGCTGGATGGCGCGCACCCCGAACGGGCGCTGCTGGGCATGTCGTTTCTGGGCCGGCTGGACATGAGCCGGAAGAACGGGGCCTTGGTGTTGCACAAGCCCTACTGAGCGTCTTTCGGAGTAGTGCGCCGATGGCGCACGCCCTTGCTTCAGCGCCGCGGCTGCTGCGCGGGTTCGTCCTGGGTCTTGTCCCGCTCGATCATGGCGTAGGCGGAATGGTTGTGGATGGACTCGAAGTTCTCCGATTCCACTATGTAGGCCTCGATCCGTTCGTCATGATTGAGCCGCACCGCCACGTCCCGCACCATATCCTCCACGAACTTCGGGTTGTTGTAGGCTCGTTCGGTCACGTACTTCTCGTCCGGGCGTTTCAGCAGTCCGTAGAGTTCGCAGGATGCCTCCTGTTCCACCAGGTCGATCAACTCCTCGATCCAGATGAAACCGCGGGTGCGCGCCATGACCGTTACGTGGGAGCGTTGATTGTGAGCCCCGTAGTCCGAGATCTCCTTGGAACAGGGACATAGGCTGGTCACCGGCACCACCACGCGGATGTGCGTATGGACGGCCCGATCATGGATCTCGCCGATCAGACTCACGTCGTAGTCCATAAGGCTATGCACCTTGGTCACCGGCGCGGCCTTGGTTACGAAGTAGGGAAAACGCATCTCGATGTGGCCGGATTCGGCTTCCAGCACGGTGGTCATCTCGCGCAGCATGTCTTTGAAGGACTGCACGCTGATCTCGCGTTCATGATGATTGAGGATCTCCACGAATCGGGACATATGCGTGCCCTTGAAGTCGTGGGGCAGGTTCACGTACATGTTGAACGTGGCGATGGTGTTCTGCTCGCCTTCGGAGCGATCTTTGACCCGGACCGGGTGACGGATCTCCTTGATTCCTACCTTGTTGATTGGAATGCGGCGCGTGTCGACGCTGTTCTGGACATCCGCGATGGGCGCGGTTGGCTGCGGTGCTGGTATCGTCGCTTTCATCGTCTATCGCTCCTCGGCGTAGCGCACGCACGCACGGTCGGTTTCCCACAGGGTGACCGCGCTGACGCGGACCCGCCCGTCGTTGAGCTTCCCGGAGAGTCCTTGGTAGAACCACGCTGCCAAGTTTTCCGCCGTCGGGTTGATCCGATCGAAGGGCTCGATCTCGTTCAGATACCGATGGTCCAACTGGTCGGACAACTCCCGTGCCGCGCCCTTGATGATCTTGAAGTCCACACCCATACCCATGTCGTCCAGCCCCGTGGCTTCCACCTCCACCTCTAGTTTCCAGTTGTGGCCGTGCATACGGGCACAGGCCCCAGGATAACCTTGCAAGGTGTGGGCGGACGCGAAGTCCGTCAGGATCCTGAGAGTGTAGGGTGCCGCCATGGAGTAGTTGACAAAATCAGTAAGATATTAATCGACTGCGGGCGGTTTGGCAATGCCCGCCTGCCAGGAAGTCTTCCACCGACTGGCGGATGCCGTCCGCGTCCAGGCCGCAATGGGTCAGTTGTTGCTCGCGGCTGGCGTGATCCAGGAACCGGTCTGGCAGCCCCAGGTGCACCACCGGGACCGTAATCCCGTGCGCGGCGAGACACTCGCTGACCGCGGCGCCAGCGCCGCCGGCCACCACGTTGTCCTCGGCGGTCACCAGGACCTCGTGGGCCGCCGCGAGCCGCAGAATCAGATCGGTATCCAGGGGTTTCACGAACCGCATGTTGGCCACCGTGGCGTCCAGGGCCTCGGCGGCATCTAGGCACGGCGCCAGCAGGGCCCCGAAGGCCAACAGGGCGACCCGGTGGCCGTCTCGGCGCACCTCACCCCGACCCAGGACCAAGGGTTCCAAGGTCGGCGCGATGGGTACCCCAGGACCCTGGCCGCGGGGGTAGCGTACCGCCGCCGGACCCGCGTGTAGAAATCCGGTCGTGAGCATACGCCGGCATTCGTCTTCGTCCGCCGGTGCCATGACCACCAAGTTCGGAATGCAGCGCAGGTAAGTGAGGTCGAAGCTACCCGCGTGGGTGGCCCCGTCGGGTCCTACCAAGCCGGCCCGGTCGATAGCAAACAGGACCGGTAGGTTCTGGATCGCCACGTCATGGATCAACTGGTCGTAGGCCCGTTGCAGGAACGTGGAATAGATGGCCACCACCGGCTTCATGTCGTCGCAGGCCAGCCCCGCCGCCAGCGTTACCGCGTGCTGCTCTGCGATTCCCACGTCGAAGTAGCGACCCGGGAACCGATCCGAAAATTCCACCAGGCCCGAACCCTCGCGCATCGCCGGTGTGATGCCCACCAACGACGGATCCTGGGCGGCCATGTCGCACAGCCACTGGCCGAACACCTGCGTATAGCTTGGGCCTTTGGGCGCACTCTTCGGGATTGCCCCGGTCTCCGGATCGAAGGTCGCGACGCCGTGGTAGGCCAGGGGGTCGCGCTCGGCCGGTGCGTAGCCCTTACCCTTGCGGGTGACCACGTGCAACAGGCGTGGGCCTTCGAGGTCGCGCAGGTTTTTCAGTGTGCGCACCAGGGCCGGCAGGTCGTGGCCGTCGATCGGGCCGATGTAATTGAAGCCCAGCTCCTCAAACAGGGTGCCCGGGACGACCATCCCCTTCATGTGCTCCTCGGCACGGCGCGCAAACTCCCATACCGGCGGCATGTGCCGCAACACCGTCTTGCTGCCCTCGCGCACCGTGGAATAGAGCTTGCCGGACAGGATCCGGCCCAGATATTTTTGCAACCCCCCCACGTTGGGGGAGATGGACATGTCGTTGTCATTCAGTACTACCAGCAGGTCGGCGTGCAGGTCGCCGGCGTGGTTCAGCGCCTCGAAGGCAAGCCCGGCGGTCATGGCGCCGTCACCAATAATCGCCACTGCCTTGCGGCCGCTGCCGGTGCGCCGGGCGGCTAGGGCCATGCCCAGCGCGGCACTGATGGAGGTGCTGGAGTGACCGACGCCGAAGGTGTCGTACGGGCTTTCGGTGCGCTTGGGGAATCCCGACAGGCCACCCTCTTTGCGCAGCGTGCCCATAGCGTCACGGCGCCCGGTGAGGATCTTGTGCGGGTAACTCTGATGCCCAACGTCCCAGACTAAGCGGTCGTTGGGGGTGTCGAAGATATAGTGCAACGCGACGGCCAGTTCCACCGTGCCGAGCCCGGCGGCGAGATGCCCTCCGGTACGGGCCACGGAACGGATCAAGAAGTCGCGCAACTCACGGCCCACGGCCTCCAGCGCCTCTTCCGGTAGCGCGCGCAGGTCCACCGGGCTGTCTATCGCCATCAGGTGGGGATATTGGGGATCGTTGACCATTCAGTATGCACCGGTGAATTCACCATTATTCGCTACTGGGGCGCCCCGGGCAACCAAGTTTTGTCGGGGGCGGTCAGTGATTGCGTTCCACGGTATAGGAAGCGATCCAGCGCAAGGGGTCGGCGCGCCGGTCCAGCGGTGCGAGGGTATCCATGGTCTCGGTAAACAGCTCCTGGGCGCGCTGCTTGGCGGACTCCAGTCCGATTACCGCCGGGTAGGTGGGTTTGGAGCGGGCGGCGTCTGCGCCCTGGGTCTTGCCCAGGATGCCGGTTTCCCCCTCCACATCCAGGATGTCGTCACGAATCTGAAACGCCAGCCCGATACACTTTCCATAATGATCGATTCGTTCCAGCAGCTCGGGGTTGGCCACCGCGGCGCTATGGGCGCCCAGCAGCACGCTGGCACGGATCAGCGCACCGGTCTTGTGGATGTGCATGTCTTCCAGTTGCGCCAGATCGAGAACCCTCCCTTCCGCCGCGAGATCAATGGCTTGTCCTCCCGCCATGCCGCGGGAGCCGGAGGCGGTGGCGAGGGTATCCACCATCTTGAGCCGAGCGTCGCTGGACACCTGCAGCGCGGGGTCATGGCCCAGGACTTGGAAGGCGAGAGACTGGAGGGCATCGCCGGCCAGCAGCGCCGTGGCCTCCCCGAACGCCCGATGGCAGGTGGGTTTGCCGCGGCGCAGGTCGTCGTTGTCCATGGCCGGCAGGTCGTCATGGACCAGGGAATACGCATGGATCAATTCCACTGCACAGGCCGGTCCGTCCAAGACCGCGGCGGGGACATCCAGGGCCGCCCCTGCCGCATACACCAGGGCCGGGCGGATCCGTTTGCCGCTGCCCAGCACCGAATAACGCATGGCTTCGTGGAGATGCGTGGGGTGGGTGTCGGCGGAGGGCAACCAACGCTCCAGGGACCGCTCGACGCGGGCCTGATGGAAGCGCAGCCACTCCTGGAAGGGGTTAGGCTTACTCTTCACTGGAGAACGGGACCACCTCGGAATGGCCCTCTGCCTGGACCAGTTGCTCCACCTTTTGGTCGGCCTCTTTGAGGGCCCGCTGGCAGGCGCGGGTCAATTCGATGCCCCGCTCGAAGTACTTCAGGGACTGTTCCAGGGTAAGTTCACCCTGTTCCATCTGTAGTACCAGTGCCTCCAGTTCCTTGAGGGCATGTTCGAAGTCCAGGGGCACAGCGCTTTTTTTGACCACGGTTGAAACTCCGCGAAACCGGCCCTAAGTTACCCTAGCGTTCCCGCACCGGTCAAATCATGACCCGGGGTCCCGGCCGCCTCTGCCAAGGTTGACAAATATTCTTGATCAGTATACCGTTCTCACACGATTTAGAATCTGTCTAAATCTCATAGACTGCATGGCTTCCGATGCCATGCATCCGTAACGGAGGAAATCCCCGATGAACCTAAAAGGCAGCAAGACCCAAGACAACCTCAAGGCCGCGTTTTCGGGCGAGTCCCAGGCCAACCGCCGTTACCTGTACTTCGCCTCCAAGGCCGACGTGGAAGGCTACAATGACGTGGCGGCCGTGTTCCGCTCCACGGCGGAGGGCGAGACCGGCCACGCGCATGGCCACCTGGAGTATCTCGAACAAGTGGGTGATCCCGCCACCGGTCTGCCCATCGGCGCCACTTCGGCCAATCTGAAGGCGGCCATCGCCGGCGAGACCCATGAGTACACCGATATGTATCCGGGCATGGCCAAAGCCGCCCGGGACGAGGGATTCGACGAGATCGCCGATTGGTTCGAGACCCTGGCGAAGGCGGAGCGCTCCCACGCCAACCGCTTCCAGAAGGCCCTGGACGCCCTGGAGGATTGAGCCATCGTTGCTGCGCGGTGCGGGGTCGGGGAATCCGGCCCCGCACCCCCAGTTGTTGAAGTGATGGGCTGAGCACGCAACAGCGTAGCGCCGTTCCACCGGGCGGCGCGCACGGGAGTCCCTATGTCCAGTACCGAAGGCGTCCGCGAAGGCAGCCTGCAGATGCCACAGCGCCACCCGGTGCCGTGGCACGAACCCGATTTTTATGACGAGCAGTCGCTGCTGGCGGAGATGGAACGTCAGTTCCATATCTGTCACGGTTGCCGGCGTTGTGTGAATCTCTGCCACGCGTTCCCCACTTTGTTCGACCTGGTGGACAACTCCGATACCCTAGAAGTGGACGGCGTTGCCAAATCGGACTACTGGGGCGTGGTGGATCACTGCTATCTGTGCGATCTGTGCTTCATGACCAAGTGTCCCTATGTGCCGCCGCACGAATGGAACATGGACTTTCCGCACCTGATGCTGCGCGCCAAGGCGTTTCGCTTCCAGCGCGGGGAGACGCGGATCCGGGACCGGTTGCTGACCTCCACCGACATGGTGGGCCGTCTGGCCGGCATCCCGGTGGTGGCGCAGACGGTGAACGCGCTCAACCGCAACCGCCCGGCCCGCAAGCTGCTGGAGAAGACCTTGGGCGTGGATGCCGAGGCGCCGTTGCCCCGTTATCAGCCGCATCCGTTCCGCCGCGATGCCGTCCACCGGCCCGTGCTGGAGGCCGCGCCGGAGCCCGCGGGGCCCACCCGCGGACGGGTCGCGTTGTATGTGACCTGCTACGGCAACTACAACGAACCGGGTCTGGCCCAGGACCTGATGGCGGTGTTCGAGCACAACGAAATCCCGGTCCGGGTCGTCGAGCGCGAACGCTGCTGTGGCATGCCGAAACTGGAACTCGGGGACCTGGCGGCGGTGGAACGGCTCAAAGAGGCCAATATTCCGGTGCTCGCCCGGCTCGTCGACGAGGGCTGGGACCTGGTGGCGCCGATGCCCTCCTGTGTCCTGATGTACAAACAGGAACTGCCCCTGTTGTTCCCGGATGACCCTGAGGTCCACAAGGTCCGCGCGGCGATCTTCGATCCGTTCGAGTACCTGGTGTTGCGTCATCGGCATGGCAAGCTCAAAACCGATTTCCGCAACCCCCTGGGGAGCATCGTCTATCACGCCGCGTGCCACGTGCGGGTGCAGAACGTGGGGCTCAAGACCCGCGAAGTCCTGTCCCTGGTTCCGGACACCCGCATCGAAGTCGTTGAACGGTGCTCGGGCCACGATGGCACCTACGCGGTCAAGCGGGAGACCCGCGCGATGGCGGTGAAGATCGGCCTCCCGGTGGTCAAGCGCGTGCAGCAGGCCGCGCCGGACCACTATTCCAGCGACTGCGCCCTGGCCGGGCACCATATCGGGGATGGTCTCGGCAACGGCCGCGCCCCCGAGCACCCCTTGCGCCTGCTCCGGCTGGCGTACGGCATCTGAACCGATGGGCCGCGGCGCGCCGTGCGCAGCGGCGGCCGGTCTACGCAGCGCGCCGGGCCCCTTTGGGAGACTACTTATGCAAAAGCTGACCCGTGAAGATCTGTACGCGCTGGAACGTTATGCGGAATTACGTCCCGGATTCCGCGCCCAGGTGATCGAACACAAACGCCACCGTCAGGTCGCACTGGGACCCAGCTTGGCCCTGCTGTTCGAAGACCGTTTGACGATCCAGTATCAGATCCAGGAAATGCTCCGGGTGGAACGGATCTTCGAGGTGGCGGGGATCCAGGATGAGCTGGACGCGTATAACCCACTGATTCCGGACGGGGCCAACTGGAAGGCCACCATGATGGTGGAATTTCCCGACGAGGACGAGCGCAGACGCCAACTGGCGCGTCTAGTCGGCATCGAGGACCGGGTCTGGGTGCGCGTATCGGGGTTCGAACCGGTCTACGCCGTCGCCGACGAGGACATGGAGCGGGCTACCGAGGAGAAGACCTCCGCGGTACATTTCCTGCGCTTTGAACTGGATGCGCCCATGGTCGCCGCGATCAAGGGGGGGGCCGCCCTGGCGATCGGAGTGGCGCATGAACACTACGACCATACCGTGGACCCGGTCCCGGGGTCGGTTCACGCGGCGCTGGTGCGGGATCTCGCTTGACGCGCGGGCCGTGCCGCGCCGGCCTTGAGTTCCGGGCGCTGGTTCGCGGACAATGGCGCGCGTGAAGCACTACACTTGTCTCAAGATTACCCGCTGGACGACCCCGTGTCTGCTGGCCGTTGCCCTGCTGGGGACCGGCTGTTCCGGCGTGCAAGTGGGCGCACCATTCCTGGCGCCGGTGCCGTTCAAGGAACAACCGGTGGTTTTACCTCCGTATCCCGCCGCCGCGGCGTTCCTGCCGGTGCCGGTACGATCGGTTGGCACCGGCTTCGGCTATGCCCTGGACCCCGGGTCCGTCTCCCGCGGCACGGACGGGGTCATGCGTTACATCGTGGCGCTGACCTCCGCCAGCGGCGTGCGCAATGTGTTCTATGAGGGACTGCGTTGTGACACGGCGCAGTATCGGACCTACGCCTTCGGGAGCAGCACGGGCCGGTTCCGCCGTATCGGCCATTCCCGCTGGCGCTCGGTGACCCGGGATGGCACGGGGGCGTATCGCTGGGTCCTGTACCGGGAGTATCTGTGTGACTCTTATGGCCTGCCGCGGAATCCGGACGCGGTCCGTCAACGGCTGCGCTACCCGGGGTCCGCATCCGTCTCCGACGTGCCCTGACCCAGGTCCATACAAGGTTTTTCCCGCATGAGCAGTGTGTACGACGCGTCCGCCATCGAGGTGCTGAGCGGCCTGGATCCGGTCCGCCGGCGTCCGGGTATGTTCACCGAGACCAGCCGCCCGAACCATCTCGCCCAGGAGGTCATCGACAACAGTGTTGATGAGGCGATCGCGGGACACGCCCGTGAGATCGCGGTGATCCTGCACGAGGACGGCTCTCTGGAGGCGCGCGATGACGGGCGCGGCATGCCCGTGGACCTGCATCCGGTGGAAAAACTCCCGGGCGTTGAGGTTATCCTCACTAAGTTGCACGCCGGCGGAAAATTTTCCAACAAAAATTACCAGTTTTCCGGGGGCCTGCACGGCGTGGGCGTGTCCGTCGTTAACGCGCTCTCCAAGCGCCTGGAGGTCTGGGTGCGGCGCGGCGGCGCCGAATATCATATGGCGTTTGCCGGCGGCAACAAGACCTCCGAGCTGACCGAGATCGGCAAGGTTGGCCGCAACAGCACCGGAACCACCGTGCGTTTCTGGCCGGATCCGTCCTACTTCGACTCCGTCAAGTTCTCGATGCCGCGCCTCAAGCATGTGTTGCGGGCGAAGGCGGTGCTGTGTCCCGGCCTGCGGGTCCAGTTTCGCGACGCGACGAGTGGCGAGCAGATCGAATGGTGTTACGAGGACGGGTTGCGCCAATACTTGGCGGACGCCCTGGAGGGTGCCGAGCGGCTGCCGGAGGAACCGTTCACCGGCAGCTTGGCGGCGGAGCGGGAGGCGGCGGAGTGGGCCGTAGTCTGGTTGCCGGAAGACGGCGAGCCGGTGACGGAGAGTTACGTGAATCTGATTCCCACCGTCCAGGGGGGCACCCACGTCAACGGTCTGCGCACCGGTCTGACGGAGGCGATCCGCGAGTTCTGCGAGTTCCGCAACCTGCTGCCACGCGGGGTGCGGGTGACCCCGGAGGACGCCTGGGAGCGGGTCAGCTATATCCTTTCGGTGAAGCTTCAGGAGCCGCAATTCACCGGCCAGACCAAGGAGCGTCTCTCGTCCCGGGAATGCGCGGCGTTCGTCTCGGGGGTAGTAAAGGATGCCTTCAGCCTGTGGTTAAACCAGCATACCGACGCCGGCGAGCGTATCGCGCAACTGGTCATCCAGAATGCGCAGGCGCGTTTGCGCGCCGGAAAGAAGGTGCTGCGCAAGAAGATTACCAGCGGACCGGCGTTGCCCGGAAAGCTGGCGGACTGCACCGCCCAGGACCCGAACCGCACGGAACTGTTTCTGGTGGAAGGGGACTCAGCGGGCGGCTCCGCCAAGCAGGCGCGGGACAAGGAGTTCCAGGCGGTGATGCCGCTGCGGGGCAAGATTCTCAATACCTGGGAGGTGGCGTCGGATCAGGTGTTGGCGTCGCAGGAGGTGCACGATATCTCCCAGGCGATCGGCGTGGAGCCGGGCTCCGGGGACCTCAGTGGTTTGCGCTACGGGAAAATCTGTATCCTGGCGGACGCCGACTCCGACGGCAAACACATCGCCACGCTCCTATGCGCGCTCTACGTACGGCATTTCCGCACGCTGGTGGAGACGGGCCACGTGTTCGTGGCGATGCCGCCCTTATATCGCATCGACGTCGGCAAGGAAATCTTCTATGCCCTGGACGATGCCGAGCGCCAGGGAATCCTGGATCGCATTGCCGCCGAGAAGCTCAAGGGCAAGGTCAGTGTCACGCGCTTCAAGGGCCTGGGCGAGATGAACCCCATGCAGTTGCGGGAGACCACCATCGCGCCGGATACCCGTCGTCTGGTGCAGCTGACCCTGGAAGCAGGAGACGAGACCGATCCGCTCCTGGACATGTTGTTGGCCAAGCGCCGGGCCGCAGACCGCAGGGCTTGGCTGGAGCAGAAAGGGGATCTGGCGCAGGCCGAGTAAACCCGGCGCAGTCCGCGGCGGACTCCGGGGTCCATGGCGGCGCCCGCGGTCCGCGCTGGCCGGCCAGCGCCGCCGATCCGTGTACCATCGAGCACCCGTAGCCACAGGAACCCGCTGACTCATGCCGAATACTCATCAGCCCTACGCACCGGAGGGGGTGGAGCGCATCCCGCTGCGGCTCTTCACCGAGAGCGCTTACCTGGACTATTCCATGTACGTGGTGCTGGACCGTGCGCTGCCTTTCGTTGGCGACGGGCTCAAGCCCGTGCAACGACGCATCATTTATGCGATGTCGGAACTCGGCCTCGCCGCGGGGGCAAAGCACAAGAAGTCGGCCCGCACCGTCGGAGATGTGATCGGAAAATTCCATCCCCACGGGGATAGCGCGTGCTACGAGGCCATGGTACTCATGGCCCAACCGTTCACTTATCGTTATCCCTTGGTAGACGGTCAGGGAAACTGGGGCTCTCCGGACGATCCGAAGTCCTTCGCGGCCATGCGTTACACGGAGGCGCGGCTGACGCTGTTCTCCGAGTTGCTGCTCCAGGAACTTGGGCAGGGGACGGTGGATTGGACGCCCAATTTCGATGGGACCCTGGACGAGCCGGTCACCCTGCCGGCGCGTCTGCCCAATGTGCTTCTCAATGGCGCTACTGGCATCGCGGTGGGCATGGCCACCGATATTCCCCCCCACAACCTACGCGAGGTGGCGAGCGCCTGCGTGCGCCTGCTCGACGACGCCAAGGCGGACGTGGATCAATTGTGTGAGCACATCGCGGGGCCCGATTTCCCCACCGAGGCGGAGATCATCACCGGGTCCGAGGAGATCCGGCAGATGTACCGAACCGGCACCGGCAGCGTGCGGGCGCGCGCCCGCTACGAGGTCGAGGGCGGCGAGATCGTAGTCACGGCGTTGCCGTTCCAGGTATCCGGCAACCGTGTGCTGGAGCAGATCGCCGGGCAGATGCAGGCGCGTAAACTGCCCATGGTGGAGGACCTGCGCGACGAGTCCGATCACGAAAATCCGACCCGGCTGGTGATCGTGCCCCGCTCCAGCCGTGTGGACGTGGAGCCGTTGATGGCGCATTTGTTCGCCACCACCGACCTGGAACGCAGCTACCGGGTGCAGTTCAACGTGATCGGGTTGGACGGGCGACCCCACACCCGCGACCTGCGCGGCCTGCTGTTGGAGTGGCTCGAATTCCGTACCGCCACGGTGCGCCGACGTCTGGAGTACCGACTCGACAAGGTTCGGCAGCGCCTGCATCTGCTGGACGGACTGTTGATCGCCTATCTCAACATCGACGAGGTGATCGCCATCGTGCGCAACGAGGACCACCCCAAGGCGGCGCTGATGGCGCGCTTTGGGCTGTCGGATCTCCAGGCCGAGGCGATTCTGGACCTCAAACTACGCCATCTGGCGCGGCTCGAAGAGCAGAAGATCCGCGGCGAACAGGACGAGTTGGCGCGGGAGCGGGACGGTTTGGAGCAGATCCTGGGCTCGAAGCGGCGTCTGAAGACGTTGATCCGAGCAGAGCTCATCGAGGATGCGGAGCGTTTCGGGGACCCGCGCCGTTCCCCCGTGGTGATCCGCCGCTCTGCCCAGGCCTTTGACGAGACCGCTTTGATACCCAGCGAGCCGGTGACCGTGGTGCTTTCCAAGCGCGGCTGGGTGCGGGCCGCACGGGGCCACGACGTGGACCCGGCGACCCTGGGCTACAAGGCGGGCGACGGATTCTGCGCCGCCGCCCAGGGCCGTACCCATCAGCTCGCGGTGTTCCTGGGATCCACGGGGCGCAGTTTTGCCCTGCCCGTCCATGGCCTGCCCTCGGCGCGGGGGCAGGGCGAACCCTTGAGCGGGCGGCTGAACCCCCCGGATGGGAGCACCTTCGCGGGGCTCCTGTTGGGCGATGCTGACAGCCATTATGTGTTGTCCACCAGCGCCGGATACGGTTTCGTGGCGCGCTTCGCGGACCTGGTGACCCGCAACAAGTCCGGCAAGGTGGTGCTGTCAGTGCCCGAAGGGGCCGATGTCCTGGTGCCGTATCCGGTGACCGATCTGGCGGCGGATCTCATCGCCGCGGTTTCCAACAGCGGCCACCTGCTGGTGTTTCCCGCCGCCGACCTTCCGCAGATGGCGAAAGGCAAGGGCAATCGGATCCTGGACATTCCAGCGCAGAAACGACGAAGCGGGGAGGAGCGGATGGTGGCGGCGGCCAGCGTTCCTGTCGGCGGTAGTCTAGTGCTGGTCTGCGGCAAACGTCAGCTCACCCTCAAACCCGCCGATTTGAAACACTATCAGGGCGAGCGCGGCCGTCGGGGTCGCATGCTGCCCCGGGGGTTCCAGCGGGTGGACACGGTGGTGGTGGATGTCTAGGCACGATTCGCTGCAGCTCAAATTCTTCACCGGGCTCCCGTGGTTACTGCCGCCCGCGCTGGGTCGGCGCCGGTCAATGGACCGGCGGGGGTGCCGATGACGGGGTTGGCGGGGCTGGCTTCGCACTCTGTTCCTGGAGCTCGCGCAATTTGTTCAGTACCCGTTGTGCCCGCTGCACATTGGCGCGCGCCTGCTGCTGTTCGGGATCCAGCGCCAGCACCGCATCCCACACGTCCTTTGCCTTCTGGATCTTTCCCTCCCGGTACAGCATATTGCCCTGATCCAGCAGTTGTTGGATCCGGACCGCTACCGCCTCGTCCAGGGCACGCTTGAGCCGCGCGAGCTCCTGGTTACCCTTATCCAGCGCCATCAGTTTCGTGAGACTAACGCGTGCTTGTTGCCACTCCCCGTTGGCGATCGCGTCCTGGACCAGGTTTCTGAGGTCGGCTTGGCGTCGACGTAGAGCCTCTTCCAGACTGCGCTGCTTTTCCAGCGCCTCCTGGCGGGCGCGATCCGCGGATTTCTCCGCGAGTTGCCCCAACGCCTGGCGCACCGCGGGCGTATCCTGAAGTTGCTGGGCGAGAGTCAGGCAGCGGCTGGCCTCGCTCAGATGATCCGCGCGCAGGGCATCACGCCCGCATGCCGTGAGGCCTTCCGCGGCATTTTGGCGTTCGAACTCCAGCTGTTTAATCCGCAACTGGTCCAACAGGCTGAACGGCGCGATCCGTTTCAGTTCTTCGCGGGCGGGCAGGGCCGTGTTGAGCCACTGCCCCCAGGCGACGAGCAGATCGCGGTCGATCTCCTGGATGCGGCGCACACGGCGTTCGTGCAGGGTATCCAGGGCGCTGCGCAGCGGCGCACCCGGGTAACGGCCGAGGGCATCGCGAAGGGTCTTCTCGGCGTGGCGCCAGTTACCCGCCCGCTCCTCCCGGTGCGCTGCTTCGAGCTGTTGTTGTTCATAGCGCTCCGCCTGTGCCTGCGCCTGCAGGCGCATGACCCGCAACGTCGCGGCGTCAGGTGTTCCGGCTGGGATGTTCTGGAGCGCGGCGAGGGCCTGACCGTACTGCTGATGGGCGAGTAGGTGCGCGATGTGTTGCGGTGTCGGGCGCTGGGCGGTGAGGGTGCCGAACTGCGCGCAACCGGCGAGCAGGACCAGGATCAGCACGGAACCGGACCGGCATATCCAGCGGATCATGCCTGGGCCTCCGTCGCCTCCGCGTCAGCATTCTCCCGCAGCAGCGACTCGATACGCCGGCCCATGGCCTTGCGGTAGCGCGGGGTGACGTCCCGCACCAGGTAGGTGTTCACCGGCCGCGAGATGCCACGTAGGTGTATCGAGCGGTGTTCGCGTACCCGCACGCGATTTGCGACCTCCGGCTGCGCCAGCACCTCGCCGCTGATGGCGATCGTGCCGGGCTCTGCCACCGAGCACAGGCGTGAGGCCAGATTCACTGCATCGCCGACGACCGTGTACTGCATCCGTTCCCGGGTCCCGATATTGCCGGCCAGCATGTCGCCGGTGTTCACGCCTATGCGAAGTCGTACGGGCGGAATGCCGGCCGCGGAACGCCGCTGATTGAGCCGCTCCATCAGGCGCTGCAGGAGCACGGCGCAACACAGCGCACGAAACCCGTGACGGTCGTCCTGTTCCTGGACCCCGAAAATCAGCATCGCGCAATCGCCGATGTATTTATCCACCATGCCGCCGTAGATTTCCGCGATTCGGCTGGTATAGGAATAGAACTCGTTCAGCAGGTCTGCCACATGCGTGGGGTTCATTCGCTCCGACAGGGCGGTGAAGCCCACAATGTCGGCGAACACGACGCTTGCGTGCACGTGCTGACCGCCGAGTTTGACCTGTTCCAGGTCCGATAGCACCGCCTGTGCTACGGAGCGTGATACATAGCGGCGGAACACGCTCTCCACCTGAGCCTTTTGCAGCAGGCCTTCAGCCATCTTGCTGAAGGAGTTCATGAGATAACCGATTTCATCGTGTCGCCGCTCCAGAAAGCGAAAATCGTAGTGGCCCTGCCCGAAGGCGCGGCTCGCGTCCATCAGGTTGATGATGGGGCGGGAAAGCTTGCGCCCCATGACATAAGACATGGCCAGACCCAGCAGTATCATAAATACGGTGGCGGTAACGATGGCGCGCACGGACTCGCCGACGGCCTGGGTCATGGCCTCGCGGCTGAAGCTGATGAGCACGTAGCCCGCCACGACGTTCTTGAATCGCACCGGGCTCAGAAAGGATACCGCGTCCACCCGGGTGCCGGCCGGACGTGCCCAGCGCCAGTCGAGTTCGTGGGGTTTCCCGTCCAGGAAATTTACGACACGGCCCGCGAAGGGCGCGTCGGTCGTGAACGGGGTCACGCCGGCGTGGGCCATCACGGTTCCGCCGTTGGAGAAGATCGCGGTCCCGAGGACATTGGCTCCGTTGGACAGGTTGGTGGCCAGGACCTCCAGCCCCAGTGTATCGTTGGCCAGTAAGGGTTCCTTGGCGGATTCCGCCATCTGCTGTACCACGGTGCGGCCGAAGGTGTCGATCTGGGCCCGTAACAGGCGCGTCTGGTTGCTGATGATGATAGATCCGAGCAGGGCCATGCCAAGGGTGATCAGCAGGGCAATGACGAACGCCAGCTTGTAGGCAATCGGCGCGTGACTGGGCCGCAGTTTTCGGACCTGCGCCAGCAGCTTTGTGATCCAGGGGCGCCGTGCAGGTTCGCACGGCACCGGCGACGGCGGGTCGGTCCCGGCGTCGGGTGATCGTTCCAGCTTTGGTGGACCAAGCATACGGTTGCCCTACCCCCTGGGGCGGAAGGTGGATGGCCCCCGCTCGCGGGCTAGAGCATACCATGGGCATGGTGATCCACGGCGCAGACGACGCCCTTGAAGGGGCGCCGTGCGTCCCAATATCACAATGTGTTGGTGGTTGCGTCCGGGGAGACATAAGCCTGTGAAACGAATATGGTTATTTCTGGCTACCAACCTGGCCATCGTGATCCTGCTGGGTGTTACTCTGCAGGTGCTCGGGGTCGACGAACTGCTGGCGCGCCACGGCGTTGGGGGGCACTACAACGGACTGTTGGTGTTCGCCGCGCTGTTTGGGATCGGCGGCGCATTCGTGTCTCTGGCGCTGTCGAAATGGACCGCTATACGGACGACCGGCGCGCGGGTGATCGGGCCGCCTCAAAACCCGGCCGAGGCTTGGTTGGTCGACACGGTGCGCAGGCTGGCGCGGGAAGCGGGCATCGGCATGCCCGCGGTGGCGGTGTTCGACTCCGCGGAGATGAACGCGTTCGCCACCGGCATGCGCCGAGACCATGCGTTGGTCGCGGTGAGTGCGGGGCTGCTGATCGGTATGGAGCGGGACGAAATCGAGGGCGTACTCGGGCACGAGGTGAGTCATATCGCCAATGGGGACATGATCACGTTGGCGCTGATCCAAGGGGTGGTCAATACCTTCGTGATCTTCCTCTCTCGGGTGGTCGGTCAGGTAGTGGACCGGGTGGTGTTCCGGGTCGAGCGCGGCTACGGGCCGGCGTATCTGTTTACGGTGATTGCCGCCGAGCTGGTACTCGGGTTTCTGGCGAGTCTTATCGTATTCTGGTTTTCACGCCACCGTGAATTCCGTGCCGACGCCGGCGGCGCCCGGCTCGCGGGACGGGAGAAGATGATCGCGGCGCTGCTGCGTCTGCAGTCCGGCGCACATCATGGGCGCCTGCCTGATCGGATGGCCGCGTTCGGTATCTCCGGCCGGGTCGGTAGCGGATTCGCGCGGTTGTTCATGACCCATCCTCCCCTCGAAGAGCGGATCGCAGCTTTGCGGGCCGGGCGGACAACGGAGACCTGAGCAGGTACAATCTTGGACCCCGTTTCCCCAGGCAAGGAAGATCCTCTGTGTCTCTGATCCGACCGTTACGCGGACTGCGCCCGGCACCGGGCCGCGCGCCCGACGTGCTCGCGCCACCCTATGACGTGGTTAGTTCCACGGAGGCTCGCCGCATGGCCGATGGGCATCCGTGGAGCTTCCTGCATATCTCCAAGGCCGAGATCGACCTGCCGGAGAGCCAGGACCCGCATTCCCCCGAGGTCTACGCCAAGGCTGCGGAGAACTTCGACGCGTTGTTGAGCGCCGGCGTGCTGACTCGTGATCCGGAACCCGCCTACTATGTCTACCGCCTGCGGATGGGCGACCATGAACAGACCGGCGTGGTCGTGGCGGCGGCGGTGGCGGCGTATCGGGAAAACCGCATCCGGCGCCACGAGTTCACACGCCCGGACAAGGAAGACGACCGGGTCCGGCAGATCGAGGCCCTGAACGCCCAGACCGGCCCGGTCCTGTTGGCCTACCCCCGGGCGCCGGAAGTGGATGACCTGCTGCAACAGGTGACCTTAGGTGCCCCTGAGGTCGATCTGGAAGCCGCGGATGGGGTGCGCCACATCCTGTGGCCCATGGCAGAGGCGGGTTGGTGCGCGCAGATTACCCGCTGCTTTGAGGCGATGCGAGTCCTCTACATCGCCGATGGTCACCATCGATCGGCGGCCGCGGAGCGCGTCGCGCGGACGCGGGCCGCCGCCGATCCCGGTCACTGCGGGCAAGCGAGCTACGACGCCTTTCTGGCAGTGGCGTTTCCCGCCCACCGCATGCGGATTCTCGACTACAACCGGGTCGTCAAGGATCTCAATGGACTGGCGCCGGACGACTTTCTGGCGCGGCTCTCAGAGCGTTTCTCGGTGGCGCCGGCGCCGGACGCGGTTGCGCCGCGCCGGTCCGCGGTCTCCAGGAACTGGAACGGCGCGTGAATAGCGGGGGCATGGCCGCCGCCTTTGCGCTGCGCCCCACCCCCATGGAGGCACTGATGGCGGTGGCGGACGCCGGGGAAGTCATGCCGCCCAAGTCCACCTGGTTCGAGCCCAAGCTGGCCGATGGGCTGGTCTCCCACGTTTTGGATTGACGCGCATGCTCGAGCACCGGCACAACCACGCGACGTAGCGTTAGTCCGCACCACGCGCGGGGCGGCGGCGGGTCGCCTCGCAGCAAGCCCCTGCACATCCAGGCGGTGCTGGACTGAACGACGGGCGGTGCTGGATGTGGCCCGCGGATCCAGTTCGCCTGGGAGAGCGCCCGGCCCGCGGGGGTGCGACCCTTAACCGCGCCGGGGGTCCTGCGAGTAGCGCGGGTAGACCGGAGGCTGAAAACCGCCCGCTAGAGCACGCCTTCGCTGAAGTCATAGCCCAGGGTGGTATCGGGCTCCTGCAGGAAGTAGCCTTGGATATAGTTCACCCCGCATTGCCACAGTACCGCCAGCGTGCCGGCGTCCTCCACCCACTCGGCTATCGTCAGCTTGCCCATGGAATGCGCCATGTCGGTAATGGACTTCACCGTGTCCTGGGTTTCTGTATTTTCCGCCAGGTCGCGCATGAAAGTGCCGTCGATCTTGAGATAGTCCGCCGGCAGGTGTTTTACCAGGTTGAACGAATTCAGCCCGCTGCCGAAGTGTTCCAGGGCCAGACCGCAATGCAGCTCCCGGGTGCGTTTGACCAGCGTTTTGGCAGCCTTGAGATGGGTGAAGGCCACCGACTCGGATAGCTCCAGGACCAGGCCGTCGCCGGGCAACCGGTGCTCTTTCAGGAGATCGCTGAGCCACGGAACGAGGGTCTCGTCTGTGATGGATGCCGCCGCGAGCTTGACAAAGAACCGGGTGTGGATGCCGGCCTGCAAACGTTGGGCGAGTACCTCGACAGCATGGCTGAAAACCCAGCGATCGACGGTGGTCATCAGCCCGGCCTGTTCGGTCGGTGCCAGGAAATCGTTGGGCGGAATTTCCTGCCCGTTCTCGTCCACCATGCGCAGCAAGACTTCGTACATCTCGTTCGCGTCCCCGTGCAGACTGACGATCGGCTGATAGACGAGTCGGAACCGGCCGTTGTCCAGGGCGGCCTGGATGCGTTCGGTCCACTGCTGCTGCTTTTCCTTGCCGGAGCGTTGTTCGGCCGCTGCGTTGAATATTTCGATGCAGTTGCCGTTTGCGGCCTGGGCCTTCGCGCAGGCCAAGTCGGCTTGTCCGAGGACCTCCTGAGTGCCGCCAGTCTCATCGTTAATCCGGCTGATGCCGATGCTGCAAGTGGTGGTCACCGAACTGGTGCCCACCTCGGAGATATGATCGGAGACCGCGCTGCGGATCGATTCCGCCAGCGCATGGATTCCATCGGGGTCGGCCTGGCCGGTGAGCAGCGCGAAGGTGTTGTCGCCGAAGCGCGCGAGGACGTCGCCCTCGGGAACCCGCGATTGGAGTAGTTTGGCCAAATCGCCCACCACCAGGTCGCTTGCGGCAATGCCCACCTGCTCCTTAATGGCCCTGAAGTCATCCAGCACGATCTGCAGCAGTGCACTGGCGGTGCCCTTGGTCCCAGCGCGGGATACCGCTTCGTCCAAGGTATCCATGAAGAACTGCCGGTTGTACAGTCCGGTCACCAGATCCTTCATGCTCAGTTGTTTGATTTTCTGTTCCAGTTCCTTCTGATCCAACTGGCTGCGGATGATGATCTGCGTGCAGGCCTCGCCTTCGACGCTCGCCGCTGCCAGCTCCAACAGCGCATCGAAGGTGTTTCCGTCCGGCAGCAGGCCGTGCAATTCGATCTGGCCAGCGACGTCGCCCGTTCCGTGATTGCGCAGAAACTCCTTGAAGCGGCTGTGATCGTCGGGGGCCACCATGTCCATGATCGGCGTACCTTCCAGCTCCTCGAAGGCGTTGTAGCCGAACAGCTCCAGGTACGCACGGTTGGCGTAGACGTGCATGCCTTCATGGACATAGGCGATAGCATCCCGGGAACTCTCGAGCAACGCGTGGCAGCGCTTCTCGCTCTCACGCAGGGAAGCATCGTTGCGGCGTAGCGCGCGCTGCGCATGTATGAATTCCAATTCCCGGTTTACCACGAGCTGAAGATGTTCGGGCTGCTCCTTGGAGACCAGATCCCGGGCGCCGGCACGCAGGGCTTCCACGACGGCGCCCTCGTCGCCCCATCGGGCGGCACTTGCGATTACGGGTATGGTCTTACCGGTCTCAGCCAGGAATTCCATGACTTCGTTGAGTCCGAAGTCCGGGAGTTCCGTGGAGCAGATCACCAAGTCGGGGATCTGGTCTTTGAGGGCTGCCTGCAGGTCCTCGGCGTCCTCAACGCTGCTGGCGCGCACCGCATGCCCTGCGTTGCGCAAGACGCTGGTGATGATCTCGGCATCGTTGAGGGAGGTTTCGACGATCAGCAGGCGAAGTACGTTTTCCTTATCCACCATAGGCTCCTGACGACCCTGCCGCACGCGCCGCCGGCCGTGATCGCCGCCCCCCACAGGGGCAGGCGGGCCGCGGTCTCCCATCGTGGCGCCGCTCATCTATATTCGGCCGCCTGGGAGCTTACTTGAACCATGAGACGGGGCGACGGCCGGCATCGGCGCGTGGCCCGGGCGGTTCCCCGCACCGCCCATTCCTGCTAGGATGGAATTGGCTTTTCCCAAAGGATTTTCTGTAGGGGATTGCCGGGAATTGTTGGACCGGGTTCGTGGTATTTCCGCAGGCCCTGAAGGGGGCGCCGCAGGTGATGTGAGCGCAGCCGTGAAGACCCAGGACATTATCGTCAGGCCGGAGACCGGGGGCGACGTCAAGGCGATCGACGTGGTCAATTTGAGCGCGTTTGAAGGGGAAAAGGAAGCCCAACTCGTTACCCTCATGCGCCAATTGCCGGGCTTTGTCCCGGCGCTGTCGCTGGTGGCGGAGTTGCATGGCCGCATCGTGGGCCACGTACTCCTCACCAAGGTTCCGCTGCAAAAGGACGGGGGCCGCGCATCGAAGGCACTCGCCCTGGGCCCCATGTCGGTGGTGCCGTCCCAGTCCCACCGCGGCATTGGTTCCGTGCTGATCAAGGCCGCGGTGGAACAAGCCCGCGGGCTCGGTTTCGACGCCATCGTGGTCGTCGGCCATCCCGAATACTACCGGCGTCTGGGATTCGAGCCGGCGCAGAAATGGGGCCTGTCCTGCAATCTGCGTGTTCCGGAGGATGCGGTCATGGCCCTGGAACTGCAGGCGGGCACCCTTCAGGACGGTGGCCGCGCCGTCTACCCGGATCCCTTCTCGAAGATCTTCTGATCGACAGCCTTGCTGTGCCCATTCACAGAATCGGCCAAAGGGACTCGAAGTCCGTGTCGGAACCGGTGCGATCCCGGGGTACTCCGGTCTCTTCCGGGTCGAATAGAAATTGGGCGAACAGGCCGGTATCTTCCAGCAGTCCGGTGAGCCGGATGCGCGCCTCTCCGGTGGCGGTGACCAGGGTAAGGGTGTCTTCGATGGCGTGGACACCGGGCGCAGTGATCAGGCTGGGCGGTTGCCGGACCGGCTGGATCCCCGGCAGGTACAGGGCCCGATGATGAGGCTGGGCCGTGCGCGGGTGGGCCGTGACACGCAGGGCCCCGGCTTGGGCCCCGGGGGACAGCAACTGGATCCCGATCTCCAGGCCATCGGGTCCTTGGGCCAGCATCCAACGGATTACCCCTACGTTCCAGCGCAGGGCACACCCGGGGCTTTGATGTCCCACCGCGACCAATTCCCCCACCAGCACCTGGGAGGGGCCGTGGCCCCATAGCAGGCAGCAGCCGCCGGCGCTGAGGTTTTTCATGCGCCATACCGGGGTCGTGCGTTCCAGCTCATCGGGACTCGGGGTCAGCATGACGGTGACCGCGGCCGAACCGCGCTTGGGATCCACCCGTTCGTACACCATGTCCCACACGTCCGGGGTCTCACCGACCCGGTCCGGCAGGACCTTGCTGGTGAACCGGGCGCGGGTATCGACGATCGCCCCTGGTGCCAGACCGCAGCGCGGTACCGCTCCTGTCACATCGTGCCCGCCGGTCTTGCATAGACCGTGATGAACCGCGTGCAGACCGATAATGACCGGGGCATCACTGGCCTGGGTCGTGCGGGTGAAGCTGCGCTTGGAGATCAGGCCCCATACCGGTGCCAACCGGCGCAGCATCCCGAGGTCGAGAGGATCCCGGCGCGCGGGTTGCGCCGGCTGTTCCTGGAGGCGTTCCATTTCGTGCTGCAGCTGTGTCACCAACGCGCGGGTGTCCAGTGCCCGGCAGGTATCCAGGTCGCCAGCGGGGACCGCCCGGAGATAAGTGGGCGGCTGGTCCGCATCGGGGTCCACCACGAACCCGCTGCCCCCCGCCGCGCGGGCGCTGCCCACAGCCCCGAGCCGCGCACTGCCGGCCCAGCCTTCGAGGAGCGTATCGAGGCGCGCGTGTTCCCCCTGGCGCAGGCGGTAGGGACAGGCAGCCGCCAGTAGCAGAACCCGCTGGTAGGCATCCCGCGGAGTCCCCGTGGACACTGCGTGGTACTCCGAATCGGGCACGGAAGTCCCCTGAACCCCATGGACTTCCGCCAGTTCATGCAATGCGTGGATCTCGCGCCATACGCCTATAGGGGCCGGTGTATAGGCCCGGTAGGATCGGAGCAGCACCCCCGTCAGGTAGCGCAGCGCGCGTTGAACGGCGGTGGCCAGTAGTTGGGGATCGGGGTTCGGAGTCCCGGCGCTGTCCAGGGTCACGATCTTGTAGCCGGTGGCCATCTCCAATTGCAGGGCCCGGCAAAGCTCGGCGATCTTCCGCTGTTTGGGGGACAGGGGGTGACTCTGGTGGGCATAGTGTCTGGACAGTGCGTCGTCCGCAAAGCGTAGAGGTTCACGAAACTGTTCCAGGGCGCCGAACCGCTCTGTGGGCCGCGCCTCCAAACGGTTGATGTCCTGCAGTGCATGGAACACGCGCCGTGCGGTCTCGCCGACGCTAGCCAGGGGCAGCGCCTGGATCCATTCGGCAACTTGGCGCGGGCGCAGATCGAAGGCGCCGGAGGCCGGTGGTGTGCGATCGGGTACGCGCAGTACCGTCAGAGGTGGTACATGGGCCATGCGGGCGCCTTTCTCTCGGTGGCTTGGTGACAGCGGCGGGGCCAACGGGGTTATCGGACCCGCGGCGGTAGGCTTAAGGGTGCGGGAGGGTGGGGCGTCTAACGGCTTGTAGGATTTGAGTTTGCTCGACTGCGGCAGATGCACACCGGTGAGCAATGCGGGTTAGAGGGGGATGGGCAGTTTGGCGGGGGCGCCGGGGAGTTCTCGGACCAGACGGGGGACCAGATAACCGGGCAGGCGGGCAGTTATTTCCCGGTGGATGCCCTGGGCGACGGGGTCCGGTACGGCGAAGTGGGCGGCACCGGCCACCGGATCCAGGGCGTGCAGGTAATAGGGGAGGGTGCCGGCATCGAACAGGGCTTCGCTGAGGGAGATCAGGGTGGTGGCGTCATCGTTGACGCCCCGCAGCAGGACCGATTGGTTTAGGAGGGTGACCCCAAAATCGGTCATCCGTCGCAGGGAGTCGCGCACCGCGGCGTCGATTTCGTTGGGGTGATTGACGTGTACCACCACCACGGTGCGCAGTGGGCTGTGCGCCAACCATCCCCCCAGGGCGTCGTTGACCCGTTCCGGTACCACGATGGGCAGTCGTGTATGGATCCGCAGGCGCCGCAGATGGGGGATGGCGGCGAGCGCGGCGGCCAGTTCCGCCAGGGGCTCGTCCCCAAGGCTGAGGGGGTCGCCGCCGCTTAGGATGACCTCCCGTAGACTGTCGTCGGCACGGACCTGCGCCAGTGCTGCTTCCCAGTGCCGTCCGGAATGATGCTCCCCATAGGGGAAGTGGCGCCGGAAACAGTAGCGGCAGTGCACCGCGCAGGCGCCGGTGGCGATCAACAGGGCGCGACCCTGATATTTTTGCAGCAAGCCCGGTGCGATGGCCGCCGCTGCCTCCTGGAGGGGGTCCGCCTGGTAACCCGGGGTGGGCACGGTCTCGTCGTCCAGGGGCAATACCTGACGCAACAGCGGGTCGCGGGGATCCCCGTGCCGGATCCGGCGCAGGTACGGGTGCGGAACGCGCAGGGGGAAGAGGCGCGCCGCGGCCTGCGCGCCGGGCAACCAAGCCGGATCCAGGCCGAGCAGTTGCAGCAGTTCGCCGGGATCGCGCACAGCGCGCGCCAACTCCCGTTGCCACGGGGGTGTCTGCCCGGGGACCCTGGTTCGCGTTATGATGTGCACCCGCATACTCCAATGACAATCGATACTACGGCTTGGAACGGAGACGTAATGGCCACCTATATCACCAATGAGTTCAAGTCCGGGCTCAAGGTCATTCTTGACGGCGATCCTTTCGCGATCATTGAAAACGAGTTTGTCAAACCCGGCAAGGGGCAGGCATTCAGCCGGGTGAAGCTGCGCAACCTGAAGACCGGGCGCGTGGTGGACCGGACCTTCAAATCCGGGGATACGGTCGAGGCCGCCGATGTCGTGGAAGTAGGCATGCAGTACCTCTATAACGACGGCGAATTCTGGCATTTCATGAAGTCGGACACCTTCGAGCAGTACGCGGCGGATGCGACCGCGATCGGCGATGGGGCCAAGTGGTTCAAGGAACAAGACCTCTGCACCCTGACGCTGTGGAACGATACGCCCTTGACGGTCACGCCGCCCAATTTCGTAGCGCTCCAGGTGACCGACACCGACCCCGGAGTGCGCGGGGATACCTCCGGGGGCGGCGGAAAACCCGCGACCCTGGAGACCGGCGCGGTGGTCCGTGTGCCCCTGTTCATCGACGTGGGCGAGACCATCCGGGTGGACACCCGCACCGGCGAGTACGTGGCCCGGGTCAAGGGATGAGGGACGGCGGTGTGCCGCGCCGCGATCACACCCCGGGCCGCCAGAGGCTGCGGGGGTGAGCGAGACCGGCGCGGCCGATTGGCGGCCGAGTGCCTCCTTGGAGGTGTTGCGGCTGCGTGCCGACTTGCTGGCCCGTATCCGGGATTGGTTCGCCGAGCGGGGCGTTTGGGAGGTGGAAACCCCGGCCCTGTCCGCCGCCGCAACCACGGACCCCCAGATTCACAGCTTCGCGACCCGCTATGCCGGACCCGGGGCGGGGCGGGCCGGTCGCACTCTATATCTGCACACCTCCCCCGAGTTTGCCATGAAACGCCTGCTGGCTGCGGGTAGCGGTTCCATTTATCAGGTCTGCAAGGTGTTTCGTGCCGCGGAGGCGGGATCCCGCCATAACCCCGAGTTCACGCTGGTGGAATGGTATCGGGTGGGATGGGACCACCTGCGCCTCATGGAGGAGGTGGCGGCGCTGGTGGCGGCGCTGGTGGGGCCGCGGTGTCTCCTGGGTCCCAGCGAGCGCCTCACTTACCGGGAGGCGTTCCAGCGTCACGCCGGGATCGATCCCGACCAGGCCACAGTGCCCGAGTGGCGGGCCTGCGCGGCGCGCCACGGTATCCAGTTCAGCGCCGCGGAACCGGCGCGCGAGGCGGAGTCCTGGGCGGATCTGCTGCTCAGCCAAGTCGTGACACCCGGCCTGGGCCAGGGCCGGATCAGCTTCGTCCACGACTTCCCCGCCGCGCAGGCGAGTCTCGCCCGGGTGCGTCCGGACACCCCACCGGTAGCCGAGCGTTTTGAGGCCTTTTTGGACGGCATGGAACTGGCCAACGGGTTCCACGAACTCACCGACCCCGTGGAGCAGCGTCGGCGTTTCGTCCGCGACCAGCAGCATCGGGCCGCCGCTGGAGACTTGGCGATTCCAACGGACGAACGCCTGTTGGCGGCCCTGGAGGCGGGATTGCCGGCTTGCGCCGGGGTGGCACTGGGGTTCGACCGCTTGGTCATGGTGGCGGCCGGGGTCCGGCGGATCGCCGCGGTGTTGGCGTTTCCGGTGGACCGCGCCTGACGCGGGTGCCGGTTGGTGTAGGCGTGTGCGAGCGCGGCGTTCCCGGTTTCAGGCCGCGGACCCCTGGGCGCCGCCCACGCGCCGTCCGACGGGCTCGCCGACCCGCACCGGTGCCCCGGTCTCCAGGGCCGGGGCCCATTCTACCCGGCCCCGGGGAAACAGCAGGATTACCGTGGAACCCATGCCGAAGTGGCCCATCTGCGCCCCGCGCGCCAGGGTGGGTGCCTGGGCGTTCGTGTCCGGGTAGCGCCGAACCCGGGGCTGCCGGCCGTAGGGATAGCTGGCGGGTCCGCCCCACACGGTGTCGATGAATCCCACCAGCATGGCCCCCACTAGCACGATGGCCATGGGGCCGGCGGGAGTGTCGAACAGACTGGCCACGCGCTCGTTGCGGGCAAACAGCCGGGGGATGCTGCGGGAGCTGGCGTCCGAGACACTGAACAAGCGCCCGGGGAGGTACACGCTTTCCCGCAGGGTGCCGAGCTGCGGCATATGGACCCGGTGGTAGTCGCACGGCGCCAAGTAGATGGTCAGGAATGCGCCGCCCCGGAACGGTGCCGCACGTTGTTCCGACCCACCCAGGAGATCCACTGCCGAATAGGCGCGGCCCTTGGCCTGGAGCAGCCGCTCCCCGTCCAGAGTGCCGAATTCGCTGACGCGCCCGTCCGCGGGGCTCACCAGGGTCTCGGGGTCCGCCGCCAGGGGCCGCACGCCGGGGCGCAGCGCCCGGGTGAAGAAGCTGTTGAAGTCCAGGTAGGCCGCGGGGTCCCGATCCCGCGCTTCCCCCAGATCCACCCGGTAGTGACGCACGAACCAGCGGATCAGGCGGTCCTTCACGAACCGGTTGCGGCTGCGGGTGATGCGGTACACCAGCCGGCTCAGGGTGTGTTGCGGCAGCAGGAATTGATGCGCCACCCGCAGCGTGGAGACGGCTGGAATCCCGCTCACCGGGGACCAGACCCGCGGCGGGCGTGCGGTGGATGCCCCAGTGGGGAACCTCCCGGAGAGGAGGTGATCGGGGTCCGCCGGCGGCCGGAATCCCGGGTATAGTAGTTCTGGCCCGGGATCGAAGGGCACCGGACCCTGGTGGTGGCGGTCGAGGATGCATGCCGGCGCGGGCGGGTGCTGGGTCGGAGGACCATGGACATGTCAGGATTATGCCACAGGGCTGGGGGTTGGGCGGGGAACCTGGTGTGGCACGGCCGCGCGCCGCGGCGTGGGATGCTCATGAGGTGTGCATGACGGACGAAGATATCATCGGTTTGCGTACCCTGCGCGATTTTATCCGCTGGGGTGCGAGCCGTTTCAACGCTGCGGGGTTGGTGTTCGGGCACGGCACCGACAATGCCCTGGATGAGGCGGCGCTATTGGTGTTGCATGCCCTGCACCTGCCACCGGATCTGCCGTCCGATTACCGGGACACCGCGCTTACCGACACCGAGCGCCGCGCAGTGGCGGTGGTTCTCGAACGCCGGATCCGCGAGCGCGCGCCCGCCGCCTACTTGACCGGCGAGGCGTGGTTCGCCGGGTTGTGCTTCGAAGTGGACGAACGGGTGCTGGTTCCGCGCTCGCCCATTGCCGAGCTGATCGAGCAGGGATTCGAGCCCTGGTTGGCGCAGATCCACGTGCGCCGCATCCTGGACCTGGGTACCGGCAGCGGCTGTATCGGCATTGCGTGCGCCCTGGCTTTCCCAGAGGCGGAGGTGGATCTGGCGGACGTTTCGCAAGATGCCCTCACTGTGGCTCAACACAACGTACTCCGCCACGGCCTGGAGGGTCGGGTGCGCACCGTGCACTCCGATCTGTTTTCCGCGTTGCGCGGGCGCTATGACCTGATCGTGAGCAATCCCCCGTACGTGAGCGCGGCGGAAATGGACACCTTGCCGGAGGAGTACCGTCGCGAGCCCGCCCTGGGGTTGGCCGCGGGCCCCGCGGGGCTCGATTTCGCCCTGCGCATCATGAGGGAGGCGCCCCGCCACCTGGAGGAGCCGGGGCTGCTGGTGGTGGAGGTGGGCGGTGCCGCTGCGGCATTGGAAGCGCAGCTGCCCGAGCTTCCGTTCCTGTGGCCGGAATTCCAACGCGGTGGCGATGGGGTGTTTGTGCTGGGCTCCGCCCAGTTGCGAGAATATTCCAGCCGGGTCCAGCCCGGGGCCGGCGACGCCGCGTGAGCCCCGGGGCCCGAGTGCAACAACGGTAGCGGAGGGGTTATGCAGCGGCCGAGGACAGCCAAGGAATACTTTGAACTGGTGGACCAGACCCTGTTCGAGATCGAGGAGTTGCGCTGGTCCGCGGAGTACGACGCGGAAGATCTGGGAGGCGCGCTGAAGTTCCTGGACCCGCTGGAGGCGGAGGTGCGCAAGCTGCGCGCCCAGATGCTGGACGGCACCTATCATTTTGGAAACGCCGATCTGCAGTTCATGGAGATCGTCGCGCAACAGAATACCGCGCTGCTCCCGTTCAAGTCCCTGCTGCAGAGCATCAATCAGACGCACAAGCATGGGCTGCTGGTGGACGAGGAATAGTCGGTCCCGTTGACCTCCATCAAGGCCCCGGGGTACGCCACCGGCTAGGATTCCAGGCCATGGAAGGCCTATCCCAGCGGGTGGTTTTCGATCCGGAGCGCATCCGTCGCTATGACTTGGCGGGTCCTCGCTACACGTCTTATCCCACTGCGCCCCAGTTCGATCCAGAGTATGGCGAGGCCCAGTATCGGGAGTGGGCGCGGCGCAGCAACCTATCCGCCCCGCAGCGGCCCCTTTCGCTCTATGTCCACATCCCGTTTTGCGACACGGTCTGTTTCTATTGCGCCTGCAACAAGGTGGTGACCGGGAACCACTCCCGCGCCGGCCCGTATATGGAGCGGTTGTTGCGGGAGGTGGAACTGCAAGGCGCGCTGTTCGACCGGGAACGGAGCGTAGATCAGTTGGCGTGGGGCGGAGGCACCCCGACCTTTCTGAGCGATGCCCAGATCCAGGAGCTGATGGCGGCCATAGGCCGGCATTTCCGCCTGCGCGACGATGACTGGGGCGAGTACTCCATCGAGGTGGATCCGCGGCGGATCCGGGGGCAGACCCTCACTGTGCTGCGCGCGTTGGGGTTCAACCGCATCAGTCTCGGCATCCAGGATTTCGACCCCCAGGTCCAGCGCGCCGTCAACCGGATCCAGGGTGAGGCGCAGACCTTCGCGGTCCTGGAGTCCGCGCGCCGCGCGGGGTTTCACTCGGTCAGTGTGGACTTGATGTACGGCTTGCCGTTCCAGAATGTGGAGCGTTTCGCGCGCACCCTGGACAAGGTGATCGACGCTGCGCCCGATCGCCTGTCGGTGTTCAACTATGCCCATCTGCCCGAGCGGTTCAAACCCCAGCGGCGCATCCGCCTTGATGACCTGCCGCCACCTGCGGAGAAGCTGGCGATCCTGCGCCACACTGTTGAACGGCTCGAAGCGGCGGGCTATGTCTATATCGGCATGGACCACTTCGCCCGCCCGGGGGACGAGCTGGCGCGGGCGCAGCGCGCGGGCACTCTGTACCGGAATTTTCAGGGTTATTCCACCCACGCGGATTGCGACTTGGTGGGGCTCGGTGTCAGCGCGATCAGCCAAGTGGCCGAGAGCTACAGCCAGAACGCGCGCGATCTGCCCGCGTACTACGAACGTTTGGACGCCGGCCGCCTGGCGGTGGTGCGCGGTGTTGGGCTGAGCCCGGACGACCGGCTGCGGCGCGCGGTAATCATGGGCCTGTTATGCCATGCCCAAGTGTCCTACGCCGCGATCGAGGCGCGCTACGGAATCGTATTTCCGGAATACTTCCGCGCTGAACTGGAACGGCTCGCGGTAATGGAGGCGGATGGTTTGGTCGAGGTAACGCAGGAGCGGATCCGGGTGACACCAGTGGGACGGCTGCTGGCCCGCAACGTGGCCATGATCTTCGACGGCTATTTGCGCTCGCCGCCGTCCCGGGACCGGGACCCGGTGCGCTATTCGCGCGTGATCTGAGGACTGCCGGTGTCTCGAGGATCCGCGCCATCGCGGGGCCTGTTCCCGGTGTCCGTTTTGACTTAGCGCTGGCTACGCGGCCGACCCTTACGGTGCTCGCACGGCGAATATTGGCGGGACATCCGGTTAGAGCTGTTTGTAGATCAGTCCGGGAGGTAAGAGCATCTCGCCCTTATCCAGTTGATCCAACGGGCAGCCTTCCACGTCGCATTGGGCGATCCGGTCGAATATGTAGGTTTCGTCCTGGTCCTGGAACTTCTCGAAGATGGGTTGCCCGAGATAGGAACCGATTCTCGGACCGTATTGTCGTTGACTCCGTTCCATTTCAGCCTCGCCGTCAACTAGATCCGTTGCCGCAACCGGGGCCCAGGTGGCGCCGGCTCAGGTGCCTCGACGGTGGTGGCCGGGCTGGTAGCTCCGGCGCATCACCTTCAGTGGATGGAATCGACCCGGAACGCGGAAACTTTAGGCGAGACGTCCGGGAGGCGAGCCGCTACAATGCCTACTCATGTCCGGGAACACCATAGGCAGGCTGTTCAGCGTCACCACCTTCGGCGAAAGTCACGGCGCGGCCATTGGTTGCGTGGTGGACGGCTGCCCGCCGGGCCTGGCGCTTTCGGAGGCAGACCTGCAGCCGGATCTGGACCGTCGCAAACCCGGCAAGAGCCGCCATACCTCCCAGCGCCGCGAGGCGGACGCGGTGGCGATCCTGTCCGGGGTGTTCGAGGGGCGTACCACCGGCACGCCTATCGGGCTGCTGATCCACAACACCGACGCGCGTTCCCGGGACTACACGGAGATCCAGGACCGATTCCGGCCCGGCCACGCGGACTACACCTACGTACAGAAGTACGGATTTCGGGACTACCGCGGCGGCGGGCGTTCCTCGGCCCGCGAGACCACGATGCGGGTGGCGGCGGGTGCGATTGCGAAGAAGTATCTGGCAGAGCGCTACGGCGTCGTGATCCGGGGTTATCTGGCGCAGCTCGGGCCGATCCGCGCAGAGGCGTTCGTCTGGGACGAGGTGGAACGCAACCCGTTCTTTTGTCCAGATGCGGCCAAGGTGCCGGAGCTCGAGGCGTACATGGACGCGTTGCGCAAGGAGGGCGATTCCATCGGTGCGCGGATCAACGTGGTGGCCCAGGGGGTGCCCCCGGGGCTTGGGGAGCCGGTGTTCGACCGCCTGGACGCCGATCTCGCCCATGCGCTCATGAGTATCAATGCCGTGAAGGGGGTGGAGATCGGCGCCGGGTTCGCCAGTGTTACCCAGAAGGGGACCGAGCACCGGGATGAGCTGACCCCGGATGGGTTTCTGAGCAACCGCTCGGGCGGGATCCTGGGCGGGATCTCCACCGGCCAGGATCTGCTGGCCTCTATCGCCCTTAAGCCCACCTCCAGCATCCGGCTACCAGGTCGCAGCGTGAATCTTGAGGGGGCGCCGGTGGAAGTGGTCACCAAGGGGCGTCACGATCCGTGCGTGGGGATCCGCGCCACCCCCATTGCCGAGGCCATGGTGGCGATTGTGTTGATGGACCATGTACTACGCCATCGTGCCCAGAATCTCGACGTGATACCCCCCCTGCCGCCAGTTCCCCCGGCTCCTGGTCCCTGACAGCCGCCCGCCGCCGGTGGGGCTTGAGTCTTCCGCGCGGTTCTGACAGGGTGGCCGCGCGTCTCCCCCGGACCGGGTGGGGACGGGCCCACGGCCCTCCAGGTCCCGCTATGATCTACTGGCGACTCTCCGGTTTTTATTGGTTCTATTTCGCGGCCCTCGGGGCTTTGGTTCCCTATTGGAGCCTGTACCTGAAGTCCGTCGGATTCGGACCGGTGGCCATCGGAGAACTGATGGCCATCATGATGGCCACCCGAATCGTCGCGCCCAATCTGGCCGGCTGGCTGGCGGATCACACCGGCCGGCGCATGGCGGTGGTGCGTTGCGCGTCGTTTCTGGCACCCGTGGCGTTCGCTGGCGTGCTGTTGGGACATGGGTTCGGATGGTTGGCCCTGGTGGTCGCCCTGTTCAGCTTCTTCTGGAACGCGGCCCTGCCCCAGTTCGAGGCCATCACCCTCAACCATCTGGGCCCGCGGGTACACCGCTACAGCCGGGTACGCCTCTGGGGTTCCATCGGTTTCATCCTGAGCGTCTCCGGACTCGGGTTCCTGTTCCAGCGCTACGCCGCCGGTTTGCTTCCACTGGTGGTGCTGGCGCTGCTGTTCGGTATCGGCGTTACCAGTCTCCTGGTGCCGGACGGGGCTGCGCCGCCCCGGAAGGGCGCGCCGCGTCCGCTGCTCGAAGTACTGGGCCGGCGGGAGGTGGCGGCGCTGCTGGTGGTGTGTTTTCTCATGCAGGTCAGCCATGGCCCCTACTATGCGTTCTTCACCCTCTATCTGGAGGACCATGGATACCGCGCGGGGCTCATTGGCCTGTTGTGGGCGCTGGGTGTGCTGGCGGAGATCGGCGTGTTCCTGGTCATGCACCGTCTGTTGCCCCGGTTCGGTGCCCGGTCTTTGCTGCTGGCGAGCCTGGCCCTGGCGGCCCTGCGCTGGCTGCTGATCGGGGCATTCCCGCGCCATCTGTTGTTGATCGTATTTGCGCAGACCCTGCATGCCGCGAGTTTCGGTGTCTACCATGCGGTGGCGATCCATCTGGTGCATGGTTTGTTCACTGGCCGTCATCAGGGGCGCGGCCAAGCCCTCTACAGCAGCGTAAGCTTCGGTGCTGGAGCGGCCTTGGGGAGTCTGGCCAGCGGCTACCTGTGGGCCGGGCTGGGTCCCAGTGCCGCTTTCTACGGCGCCGCCCTGGTGGCGGGCGTCGCGTGGCTCGTGGCCTGGCGCTGGATACCTGCCGGCGGTGTGCCGGGGGCCTAATGCAGCCCGGTATCGCACGGGCTGCACCTGCTTTCCGCCCTCGCATCCGATATAATGAACGGCTTATCCTGACCTGCTGGCAGGCCGGTAACAGCGATGGAATCGTGCGGGATGGTTGGTCAAACCCTCTACGACAAGCTATGGGACGCCCATGTGGTGCACGTGGACCCCGACGGGGTCACGCTGCTCTACATCGACCGGCACTTGGTGCATGAGGTGACGTCGCCCCAGGCCTTCGAGGGCCTGCGCGTCGCCGGGCGGCGCCCGTGGCGCGCCGGTTCTGTAGTGGCGGTGCCGGATCACAATGTGCCCACCACCGCACGCGGGGACGGGATCACTGATCCCGTCTCGCGCATCCAGGTACGGACCCTGGACGCCAACTGCGTGGAGTTCGGTATCACCGAATTCGGCATGGACGATCCGCGTCAGGGGGTGGTCCACGTCATCGGACCCGAGCAGGGCCTCACCCTGCCCGGAATGACGGTGGTGTGCGGCGATTCCCACACCTCCACCCACGGCGCGTTCGCAGCGCTCGCCTTCGGTATCGGGACCTCCGAGGTTGAGCATGCGCTGGCCACCCAGTGCCTGATATTGCAGAAGTCCCGTAACCTGCTGGTGCAGGTGGACGGGGTGCTGGGACGCGGCGTTACCGCCAAGGACATTGCCCTGGCGGTGATCGGCGAAATCGGCACCGCGGGCGGTACCGGTTACACCATCGAGTTCGCCGGGGAGGCAATCCGCGCCTTGTCCATGGAAGCCCGCATGACGCTGTGCAACATGGCAATTGAGGCGGGCGCCCGCGCCGGCCTCGTGGCCGTGGACGCGCGCACCATCGAGTATCTCCGGGGCCGCCCCTACGCGCCCGCGGGCGACCTTTGGGATCTAGCGGTGCAGGCGTGGTCCGCGTTGCACAGCGATCCCGGCGCGGTGTTCGACCGGGTGGTGCGCGTGGACGCGGCCGCCATCCGGCCCCAGGTGACCTGGGGTACCTCGCCAGAGATGGTGGTGCCGGTGGACGGGCGCGTGCCCAAACCGCAGGATGAACCCGATCCCGTGAAGCGGGAGGGGATGGAGCACGCCTTGCAGTACATGGGACTGGTGCCTGGAACCCCGGTCACCGAGATCCGTCCCGACAAGGTCTTCATCGGCTCCTGCACCAACTCCCGGATCGAGGATCTGCGCGCCGCCGCCGCGGTGCTGCGGGGCCGCAAGGTGGCCGCCAGCATCAAGCAGGCCTTGGTGGTGCCGGGGTCCGGACTGGTGAAGCAGCAGGCGGAGGCCGAGGGGCTCGATCGGGTGTTCATCGCCGCGGGCTTTGAGTGGCGCACGCCCGGCTGTTCCATGTGCCTGGGGATGAATCCGGACCGGCTCGCCCCCGGCGAGCGCTGCGCCTCCACCTCGAACCGCAACTTCGAGGGCCGCCAGGGGCCCGGTGGGCGTACCCATCTGGTGAGCCCGGCCATGGCGGCGGCGGCGGCGGTCCATGGTCATTTCGTGGACGTAAGAGAACTGGATTGATGGCCTACCCAAGGGGCTACCGTCGGGTGCTTCGCTCCAGCGGGTGGACGCGGTGCCCGCGGCAGTCACACGTGGGCGCGGGTGAGTAGTCCGCGGCTACCCGGCGTACGGACGGAACATAACACCCATGAAAAAATTCGAGACCCACACGGGACTGGTGGCCGTTCTGGATCGTGCCAACGTGGATACCGATGCCATCATCCCGAAGCAGTTTCTGAAATCGATCCACCGTACCGGTTTTGGGCGGTATTTGTTCGACGAATGGCGCTATCTCGACCATGGCGAGCCGGGGATGGACTGTACCCATCGGCCGCGCAATCCCGATTTCGTGTTGAACCTGCCCCGCTATCAAGGTGCGGAGGTGCTGCTGGCGCGGACCAATTTCGGTTGTGGCTCGTCGCGCGAGCACGCGGTGTGGGCGCTTTCGGATTATGGCTTCCGGGCCGTCATCGCGCCGAGCTTCGCGGATATATTTTTCAACAACTGCTTTAAGAATGGGGTGCTGCCCTTGGTGCTGGACGACGCCACCGTGGATCGCCTGTTCCGCGAAACCGGCGCCCGGGAGGGTTACCGGCTCACCATCGACCTCCCAGGCCAGTCGGTGACCACGCCGGACGGCGCGTCGTTCGGCTTCGACGTGGATCCGTTTCGCAAGCACTGCCTGTTGGAGGGCCTGGACGAGATCGGTCTCAGCCTGCAGCGTGCGGAGGCGATCCGGGACTACGAACGGCGCCGTCGTACCGATGCCCCCTGGCTGTTTCCGGAGGCCAGCGCTGAACGCTGAGCGCGGCTCCCACGCATCGGGCCGCCGGCCCTTCTTGGCCTATCCCCGACTACGCCCGGATACAGGATCCCTATGACACACAAGATTCTCGTGTTGCCCGGTGACGGCATTGGTCCCGAGATCGTTCATGAAGCGCGCAAGGTCATTGAGGTCCTGACCGCGGACTTCGGGCTTGGTGTGGAGTTGGAGGAGGCCCTGGTGGGCGGCGCGGCCTATGAGGTTACCGGCAGTCCGCTTCCGGATTCCACCTTGCGTCTGGCGCGGGATGCGGACGCGGTGTTGCTGGGCGCGGTGGGCGGGCCGCGCTGGGATGGACTGGATCGGGATCTGCGCCCGGAGCGGGGTCTGCTGGGATTGCGGGCCGGACTGGGCCTGTTTGCAAACCTGCGTCCGGCGCTGCTCTATCCGCAATTGGCCGACGCCTCCACGCTCAAGCCGGAGGTGGTGGCCGGTCTGGACCTGATGATCGTGCGTGAGCTGACCGGGGGAATTTATTTCGGCGCGCCGCGCGGGATACGGGATGCGGATGGTGGTGGGCGGCAGGCCTACAACACCATGGTGTACGGCGAGGCGGAGATCGAGCGCATCGGACGGGTCGCCTTCGAGGTGGCGCGCAAGCGCGCCCGGCGGGTGTGCTCCGTGGACAAGGCCAATGTGTTGGAGGTCTCCGAGCTGTGGCGTGAAGTCATCACCCGCGTGGCTGCCGACTATCCGGATGTCACCCTGTCCCACCTGTACGTGGACAACGCGGCCATGCAGCTGGTCCGAGCTCCGAAACAGTTCGACGTGATCGTGACCGGGAATCTGTTCGGGGATATCCTGTCGGATCAGGCGGCGATGCTTACCGGGTCCATCGGCATGCTGCCGTCCGCGTCCCTGGATCAGGGTGCCAAGGGCATGTACGAGCCCATCCACGGTTCTGCCCCGGATATCGCGGGGCGTGGCGTCGCCAATCCGTTGGCCACCATCCTGTCCGTGGCCATGCTGTTGCGCTATTCCCTGGGGGAAGCGGCGTATGCGGAGCGGGTGGAGCGCGCCGTGACACGGGTTTTGGATCAGGGCCTGCGCACGCCGGATATCCAGGCCGCGGGGACGCGCACAGTGGGTACCCGCGAGATCGGTGACGCGGTGGCGGTGGCACTGCGTGCTCCATAACGGGGTGATGCGCCGACGTGGCAGGACCTGTGTAGATCGGGAAGTGCAGCGGATTCACTAACGAGGTCGTGGCGCGGATATGAGCAGATGTTTCGATGTGGCGGTAGTGGGTGCGACAGGCGCGGTCGGCGAGGCGATGCTCTCGATCCTTGAACAGCGCAAGTTCCCGGTAGGCACGGTCTACGCGCTGGCGAGCAGCCGCTCGGCGGGCAGCCGCGTGGGGTTCAAGCACCAGCAGTTGAAGGTGCAGGATTTGGCGGAATTCGATTTCTCCCAGGTACAGATCGGCTTGTTCTCGGCGGGGGCGTCGGTTTCCGAGGTGTATGCGCCCAAGGCCGCGGCCGCGGGGTGTGTGGTGGTGGACAATACCTCCCAGTTCCGTTACGACGCGGATATCCCACTGGTGGTGACGGAGGTCAACCCCCATGCCATAGCCGCTTATCCCGGGCACGGTATCATCGCCAACCCGAACTGTTCGACCATCCAGATGCTGGTGGCCCTCAAACCGATCTACGATGCGGTGGGCATCGAGCGCATCAACGTGGCCACCTATCAGGCGGTGTCCGGGACCGGCAAGGAGGCCATCGAGGAGTTGGCGACGCAGACCGCGCAGTTGCTCAACGGCAAGTCGATCAAGGCACAGGTCTATCCCAAGCAGATCGCGTTCAACGTGTTACCGCAGATCGACGTCTTCATGGAGAACGGCTATACCAAGGAAGAGATGAAGATGGTTTGGGAGACCCGCAAGATTCTGGAGGACGATGCCATCCAGGTGAACCCGACCGCGGTGCGTGTGCCGGTCTTCTACGGACATTCAGAGGCGGTGCATATTGAGACCCGGGACAAGATCAGCGCCGAACAGGCGCGTGCGCTGTTAGCCAAGGCCCCAGGGGTGACCGTGATGGATGAGCGTCGTGCGGGGGGGTATCCCACTGCGGTGACCGAGGCGGCGCGGCACGATGCGGTGTTCGTGGGTCGTATCCGCGAGGACATCTCCCACCCCCGGGGGCTGGACCTGTGGGTGGTCTCGGATAACGTGCGCAAGGGGGCGGCCTTGAACAGTGTTCAGATCGCGGAGGTTTTGATCGCTAAGTACTTGTAAGCTATATTGACGCGGGATGCCAGCGGGGTGGATGGTGTCTCCCGGGGGGCCCAGTTAAGTAATCCGAGCGGACTTCCGATATAGCGACACATATGGAGGTCCGGCAGGGCCTCGCCCGTGGGATGAGCCAAAAGTAAGGGAGCGTCGTCAATGAATCGGAAGCTGGCCGTGGCGGTGGCCTCGGTGTGCATGCTGGCGCCTATGCCGCTGTATGCCCTGGGGTTGGGCGATATCACCCTGCATTCCCACCTGGATGAGAAGCTGACCGCTGACATCCAGCTCTACTCCGACAATCCGGCGGAGTTGGAAGGGGCCCTGGTGAGTCTCGCCAGCCCGGGTGTCTTTTCCCGTGCCGGGATCGACCGGCCCTTTGTCCTGAGTGAGCTGCATTTCAAGGTGCTGCGGGACGCCAAGGGTCAGCCCTACATCCAAGTTACCAGTGACCAGCCGATCCGGGAGCCGTTCCTGGACTTCATCGTGGAGGTGGATTGGCGCAAGGGTCGGATTCTGCGCCAATACACGGTGTTGCTGAATCCCCCGACCTTGACCAGCGCCCGCCCCACCGGCGTGCAGCCTGCTGCCGCGGTGCCAGCTGGTCCGGTTACGGCGCCGGTCCCGAAGCCTGCCGCGCCAGCGGCGGGCGCCATGACCATGGCCCCACCGCCGGGGCGCCAGCGGGCCGTCGAACGCGGACATACCGCCGCGCCGACGTCCGCCGCCGCGCCAGGGACGCTGCGTACGGTGCGCAATGACACCCTTTGGGCCATTGCACAGCGGATCCGCGCGGGAGACGATTCGGTAACCGTCGAGCAGATGATGTTGGCCTTGCTCAACGCCAATCCCGATGCGTTCTACGACCACAATATCAACCGCCTGAAGGCCGGCTACGTGCTGCGGATCCCGGATGTGTCCGCGGCTCTGGGCATCGACCGGCACGGGGCCCTGGCGCAGGTTCGCCGCCAGACCCAGCTCTGGGAGGCCTACCGACGCCGGCTTGCTGAGAGCGCGTCTGGCGCCGCCCCGGTGGCTACGCGCGCGGCTCCCGCTCCGACCCCCGCGGCGGTGCCGAAGGAACAGGACCGGTTGCGGTTACTGGCACCCAGTTCCGCCGCGGGAGGTGCGTCCGCCGCGGGTGTGCCCGGGACCGCTGGGACGCCGACCCGCGCCGCGCTCAAACACCTTCAGAACCAGCTCGCCCTGGCCACCGAGTCCGCGGCGGTCGGGAATCAGCAGAGCAAGGAACTCCAGGGTCGGGTTACCGCCCTGCAGGGGCAGGTCGACCAGCTGAAGCGGCTCCTGAGCCTCAAAGACCAACAACTTGCGGATTTGCAGAATCGGATTCAGCCGGCGCAGGGTCCGCAGGCCGCCGTCCCGGCGGCGCCCGTGGTCGAGACGCCCAACAAGGCGCAGGCCACTGGTGGCACGGAGCCGTCGGTGAAACCGGGCGCGGCGGCGGTGGAAAAACCGGCAGCGCCTGCCGTCACATCTCCGGCAAGGCGGTCCACACCGTTACCCCCCAAGATGCGGCCGGTTTCCCCCGCTCCGGTTCCGGCGAAGGCCCCTCCGACCGGTGGGCTGCGGGCCCTGCTGAACGACCGGGGACTGCTGGCCATGGTGGGGGGCGTGGCGCTCGCCTTGTTGGCCTTGGTGTGGCTGGTGCTCCGGCGCCGCAACCGGCCCGCGTCGTTCCCCCTGGATGAGCCTGGGTTTCCTGCGCCGGCCGATGACATGGACGATAGCGTCGCGGGCCGCGTTCCGGAAGCGCCGGGCCCGGAAGCGGAATCCGCGGTGGCGGAGGCAGGCGGGGATCCGATGGCGGAGGCCGAGATCTATATCGCCTACGGGCGCTACGCTCAGGCGGCGGAACAGCTTTCCCGCGCCCTGGAAGCGGATCCCGATCGTTCGGATCTGAAGGCCAAGCTACTGGAGGTGTACCACGCCAGTGGCGATCGGGAGGCCTTCGAGTCCGGGGCAGAATCCCTGTATGCCGACCTGGGGGGCAGCCATCATCCGCTGTGGGAGAAGGTCGCGGCCCTCGGTGCCGAGTTGTGCCCGGACCATCCCCTGTTCCGGGGTGATGAGCCGGACGATGGGTCTTTATCCACAGGACCGGAAACCGGCGCGTCCGGTGCTGAGTTGGGTGAGCGGCGCGCTCCGACCGAGGGGGAGGAACTGGACCGACTGTTGGATGAAATGGATTCTACCGAGTCTGCCGCCGATGGTGCGGCGGGCCATCCGGCCGCCCGTGCCCCCGCGTTCCAGGAAGAATCCGACACCCATTTTGTGGTGCCGGAAATCCGCACGGACGAACCCGGCTTGGCGGCAGAACCTGCCAAGCACGACACGGCACCGTCGCAGGAGACCGCGGCGGAGGCGGATGATCCGGGTTTCGTGTTCCCCGCGGGATTCCCGGAGACCACGGAGGATGCCCCGTCCAACGTGATCGAATGGGACGGGGATCTGGCGGATTCCGGTGCGCAGTCGGCTGAAGACGCGGACTCGGGGGCCGAAGACGCCGCCCTTGGCGAGCCCGACGAGGTGGGTACCAAGCTCGACTTGGCCCGCGCCTATCTCGATATGGGAGACCAGGAGGGCGCACGGGAGTTGTTGGAGGAAGTACTGGAGGAAGGCAGCGATCCGCAACGTGAAGAGGCCCACGGACTCATGGCCCAGTTGAGCGCCTGAGGTCCCCCTGGTATGAGGGGCGGCACGGATCACCCGCCGCCAGGTACCTGGCTGCAGGCGCGTCCCACCGCGGTCCGTGCGGTGCCCGTGCCTGGGGGCCGGCGCAGCCGGAACCAATCGAAACCCGATGATGCGCATCGCCCTGGGTCTGGAGTATGACGGAGCCCGCTACGCCGGCTGGCAGATCCAGACCGGCGCTCTGACGGTCCAGGGCCACCTGGAACAATCGCTCTCCCGGGTTGCGGACCGCCCCGTCGGGGTGGTGTGCGCGGGCCGCACCGATGCCGGCGTACATGCCACTGGCCAGGTGGTCCACTTCGACACCGAAGCGGTACGTGCTCCGCGCGCATGGGTTCTGGGCACCAACGCCCATCTTCCTGCGGACATCAGCGTGTGTTGGGCGCGGGAGGTGGACCCTGGCTTCCATGCGCGCTTCGCCGCCACCGAGCGCCGCTATCGCTATGTCATCCTCAACCGCGAGAGTCGTCCGGCGCTGCTGCGTAACCGGGTCTGGTGGGTCCACCGTTCGCTGGACGCGGGGCGCGCCGCCGAGGCCACCCGCTACCTAATCGGGGAGCACGATTTCTCCTCGTTTCGCGCGGTGGCTTGTCAGGCCAAACATCCGGTGCGCATCGTCCATCGCCTGGAGGTGACGCGGCATGGGGAGTTCCTGTATATCGACGTGGTGGCGAATGGCTTCCTGCACCACATGGTGCGCAACCTTGCCGGCGTGCTGATGGACATTGCCCGCGGCGTCCATGCGCCGGAGTGGGCCCGCGCGGTGCTGGCGGCCCGCGACCGGGCCCTGGGCGGCGTGACAGCACCTCCCGACGGGCTCTATCTTGTCGGCGTACGCTATCCGGAGCGTTACGCCCTGCCGGATAGCGTGCGGTTGCCGCAATTCCACTGATCTGTTGTGGCACCCGATGGGGTGGGGACCGGAATTCTGGTAACCTTCCAACCGGGAAACAGCGCTGTGGTGGTGGGGATATGCGTACCCGGGTCAAGATCTGTGGAATCACCCGCCCCGAAGACGCGGTGTGCGCCGCGCAGCTCGGGGCGGACGCCATCGGGCTGGTGTTCTTTCCCCGCAGCCCCCGTGCGGTGGACATCCACCGGGCGGTTGAGATTGCGGGTTGCCTTCCGCCGTTCGTGACGGTGGTGGGCTTGTTTGTGGATGCGCCGGACTCGCGAGTGGAGGCGGTGCTGGAGGCGGTGCCGGTGTCCCTCCTGCAGTTTCACGGTCGCGAGAGTGCCGCGTACTGTCGCCGTTTTGGACAGCCCTACGTGAAGGCATTCGCGATGGATGGGGAGACGGACGTGCAGCAGCGGGCCGTTGCCTACCCGGACGCCTCCGGGTTTTTGCTGGACGCCTACGCCAAGGGACTCGCGGGCGGCACGGGTACCACCTTCGATTGGTCGCGGACCCCCACCGGCCTGGGCGTGCCCATCATCCTGGCCGGTGGCCTTACGCCCGAAAATATCGGGGGCGCCATTCAGGCGGTCCATCCCTATGGGGTGGACGTGAGCAGCGGGGTGGAGTCCGCCAAGGGGATCAAGGACGCGCGGCGCATGGCCGCGTTCCTGCAAGAGGTACATCGTGTTGACGCAGATCAGAGCCGTGGATCTTGACCAGCCCCCCCTGCCGGACGCGGAGGGCCACTTCGGCCCCTACGGGGGGCGGTTCGTGTCCGAGACCCTCATGGAGCCCCTGGAGGCGTTGCGCAGCGCCTATGAGCGGTTGCGGGGCGATCCGGATTTTCTGGCGGAACTGGATCGGGATCTGGCCCAGTATGTAGGACGTCCATCGCCGTTGTATCTCGCACGCCGGTGGAGCGACGCCCTCGGGGGGGCGCGCATATTTCTCAAGCGCGAGGACCTCAATCACACCGGCGCCCACAAGATCAACAACACGGTGGGCCAAGCGCTACTTGCACGTCACATGGGCAAGACCCGGGTGATTGCGGAGACCGGCGCCGGCCAGCACGGCGTAGCTACCGCCACGGTGGCCGCGCGTTTCGGTCTTGAATGCGTGGTGTACATGGGCGCCGAGGACATTCGCCGCCAGACCGTTAACGTCTACCGCATGCGCCTGTTGGGGGCGCAGGTGGTGGCGGTGAACTCGGGCTCACGCACCCTCAAGGACGCCATGAACGAGGCGATGCGTGACTGGGTCACCCACGTGGACGACACCTTCTACATCATCGGGACCGTGGCCGGGCCGCATCCGTATCCGGCGATGGTGCGTGACTTCCAAACCGTGATTGGCCGCGAGGCCCGCGCGCAGGTCCTGAACCAGGCGGGGCGATTGCCCGACGCGCTGGTCGCATGCGTGGGGGGTGGGTCCAACGCCATAGGCTTGTTTGCCCCGTTTCTGGCCGACTCCGGGGTCGCACTCTACGGCGTCGAGGCGGCTGGCGCGGGCCTGGATACCGGGCGCCACGCGGCGCCCCTCAACCGCGGGCGTGTGGGCGTGCTGCACGGCAACCGCACCTATCTCATGGAAGACGCCGACGGACAGATCCTCGCCACCCATTCTATCTCTGCGGGCCTGGACTATCCCGGTGTGGGTCCTGAGCATGCCTGGCTCAAGGACAGCGGGCGCGCGCGCTACGTGGCGGTCACCGACGACGAGGCCGTGTCCGCATTCCACACCCTCACGCGCACCGAAGGCATCATGCCAGCGCTGGAGTCTAGTCACGCCCTGGCCTATGCCGCGCGCCTCGCGATGCAACTGGGGCCCGAGGGAATCCTGATCGTCAACCTGTCCGGGCGTGGCGACAAGGACATCCACACCGTGGCAACCCTGGAGGGGATCCAGGTATGAGTCGCATCGACGCGATGTTTGCGACGCTGCGCAGTGCGGGGCGCAGCGCCCTGATTCCCTATATCACGGCAGGCGATCCGGATCCCTCCGCGACCGTACCGCTGTTGCACGCCATGGTGGCGGCTGGCGCAGACTTGGTCGAACTGGGGGTGCCGTTCTCCGATCCCATGGCCGACGGGCCGGTGATCCAGGCGGCCTGCGAGCGTGCCTTGGGCCACCATGTGACCTTGTCCGGGGTGTTGGAAATGGTGGCGGAGTTCCGGCGCGACGATGCGCGCACGCCGGTGGTTCTCATGGGTTACCTTAATCCGGTGGAGGCCATGGGCTATGAACGTTTTGTCCGCGCCGCGGTGCAGGCCGGCGTGGACGGTGTACTGACCGTGGATCTGCCACCGGAAGAGGCGGGCGGTCTGGTACGTGCGTGTACCGAGGGTGGCCTGGATCCGATTTTTCTGGTGGCGCCCACCACGTCGCGGGAACGGATCGCCCGCATCTGCGCGGTGGCGCGGGGCTTCGTATACTACGTCTCGTTGAAGGGCGTGACCGGCGCCGCCCACCTGGATGTGCAGTCGGTGACCGACAAGGTTCGGGAGATTCGGACGATTACGAGCCTGCCGGTGGGCGTCGGGTTCGGGATCCAAGACGCCGCGTCTGCCGCCCGCGTCGCGGCGGTGGCGGACGCGGTGGTAGTGGGCAGCGCCCTGGTGCAGCGCATAGCCAAGTCGGCCCACCATCCAGACCACGCGGCACGGGAGGTGGCGCTGCTGCTCGGCACCATGCGCGCCGCCATGGACGCGGAACGGCTGCCGGTTGCTGCCGGTAAGTCATGAAGGGCCCGGCGGGGTGCGGGACCGGTATCGGATGCGGCGCCATGTGTCGGCGGACCGCTGCCGGTTGATTCATACGCGGCACGTTGAGGATCTATGAGCTGGTTCAAGAAATTGGTATCCACCCGGATACGGACAGAAGGGGGCTCTAAGCGGACCGTGCCAGAGGGCCTATGGACCAAGTGCGAGGCGTGTAACGCCATCCTGTACCGGGCGGAACTGGAGCGGGAGCTGGATGTGTGTCCCAAGTGTCACCACCACCTGCGGATCGGCGCCCGGCGGCGTTTGGACAGCTTTCTCGATCCGGACCCACGGCGCGAGGTAGGCGCCGAACTGGAGCCGGTTGATGTGCTCAGGTTCAGGGACAGCCGCAAATATCGGGACCGGATCGCGCAGGCCCAAAAGGATACCGGCGAAACCGATGCGCTGGTGGTGATGGAGGGGCACCTCAAGGGTGCGCCGGTGGTGGCTGCCGCGTTCGAGTTCAGTTTTATGGGGGGCTCCATGGGTTCCGTGGTCGGGGAGCGGTTTGTGCGCGGGGCCGACATCTGCGTAGAACGGGGTGTCCCCATGGTGTGTTTCTCCGCGAGTGGCGGCGCGCGCATGCAGGAGGCCCTTTTCTCGCTCATGCAGATGTCCAAGACGGCGGCGGCGTTGACCCGTTTGGCACGCCGCGGTATCCCCTATATCTCGGTGCTTACGGATCCGACCATGGGCGGTGTATCCGCCAGCCTCGCCACCCTCGGCGACGTGTTGATCGCGGAGCCCCAGGCCCTGATCGGTTTCGCCGGCCCCCGGGTCATCGAGCAGACGGTTCGGGAGACCCTCCCCGAGGGGTTCCAGCGCAGCGAGTTCTTGTTGGAACACGGTGCCGTCGACATGATCGTAGGACGCCACGAGTTGCGGGATACGGTGGCGTCCCTGCTTGCCCAGATGACCCATCACCCCGAACGTTAGTGTAGTGGTTAACGCTTGGAGGCCAGGTCAGCGTTCGCCCAAAGCGTCCGGCCAAGGCGCGGGCCGCAGGCCATGGCCGTGGTCCTTGGCGAGCGCCGCACCGTGGGGCGCGGTGTCCCCTGCGGGTGTGTCACAGACCGGCCATCTAGCGAATTTGATGGCGGTGGTCATGGTGTGAGTGTTGGGCACGTGAGCCCGCCAGCGTGGGGATAGTCTGACGGCGTGTTGCGTCGCTACCGCAAAGCGCGCCGGGCGGATTCCACCGCGTGATCCCCCGTCCGCCACTGGAGCAGTCAGCCGCCTTCATGAATAATGTCGGCTCCAGCCGACGATCTCCGGTCACGGAGCACGGAATGACGATGGGTTTCCAGACGCTCGACGAGTGGCTCGCATGGCAGGAGGGCCTCCATGCGCGCAGGGTTGATCTGGGGCTGGAGCGGGTCGGCTGGGTGGCAGAGGCCATGGGCCTGGACCATCCGTCCTACCGGGTGGTGACGGTGGCAGGTACCAACGGCAAGGGGTCTTGCGTCGCCCTGCTGCATTCCACGTTGAGCGCCGCCGGCTACCGGGTGGGGGCCTACACCTCTCCTCACCTGTTGCGCTACAACGAGCGGGTGCGCGTTGGCGGGGCGGTGGCAAGCGACGCTCAGTTGTGTCGCGCGTTTGCCCGCATCGACGACGCGCGTCGCGACGTGGCGTTGACCTACTTCGAATACGGTACCCTTGCTGCCCTCGACGTGTTCCGGGAGGCACAGGTGGACATCGCCCTCCTGGAGGTGGGGATGGGCGGGCGGTTGGACGCCACCAACGTCGTGGACGCGGATGTGGCGGTGGTGGCGGCGCTGGCCGTGGACCATGTGGATTGGCTCGGCCCGGACCGGGAGACCATCGCGCGGGAGAAGGCGGGTATCTTCCGACCGCGGCGCCCGGCAGTGTGTGGCGACCCGGATCCACCCCGTTCCCTGCTCGCCCACGCCGCGGGCCTGTCCACGCCGTTATACCGCGTGGGCGTGGATTTCGACTACCGCAGCGCGCCGGAGTCCTGGGAGTGGCATTGCGGGAGCCGGCGCCGCGGCGCCCTGCCGTTTCCCGCGTTGACGGGCGAGTTCCAGCTACGCAACGCCGCCGCGGTCCTGATGGCATTGGAGCTGCTAGCGGATCACTTCCCAGTGAGTCAGGACGACGTCCGCCGTGGCCTGCAGGAGGTCCAACTCGCTGGGCGCTTCCAGGTGATCCCGGGTCCGGTGGAGCGGATCCTGGACGTAGCTCACAACCCCCAGGCGGCCGAGGCCCTGGCGGCCAATCTCGCGCGGCGGCCCTGCGGCGGGCGTACCTTGGCGGTGGTGGCCCTGCTGGGGGACAAGGACATCGAAGGTGTGGTGGTGGCACTGGACCTCATGGTCCACCGCTGGTTGGTGGCGGACCTGCCGGGACCGCGCGCGGTCCCGGTGGCAGAACTCGCTAGCCGCATCCGGCGCGCCGGGGTTCGGGGCGGGGTATCCACGCATCCGGGAGTCGAGGACGCCCTGGAGCGGGCGCAGGTGGAGGCCCAGCCTGGGGATCGGATCGTGATCTTCGGGTCATTTCGCACCGTGGAGGAGGCGTTGCGGGTGGATGAGCGCGCGGCCCGTGCGCGAGACGGGTAGGCCGGTGCCTTGGTGACGCGGGGTTTTCAGTGTAATGTGGAGGCCCGCGTGGGCGTGGGCGCCCGCGGTCCTAGTCGAGCCGGCACACCGATCACAGAAGCCGAATCCTCTTAGTCCATGGAACGAGTCCTCAAGCAGCGCTTGGTGGGGGCCGCCGTCGTGGTGGCCCTGGTGGTCATCTTTGTCCCCATGCTGTTGCATAATCCGCACGGCCGGGGCCGATGGTTTGGGTCCCCGCGCGTTCCCCCCAGGCCGGCGTGGGATCTCAAGGCACCCGCGGATCTGGCTCAGGCCCCGCAGATGGCCCCGTCAGTCTCCACGCCTCCCGCGCGGTTGATTGTCAGCGGCACGGCTGGTGGTGTGCCACCGGCCTCATCTGCCACCGCAGCGCCGGCGCACCCGGCGCCGAGCCCCGCCGCGGCTCCCGTTCCTGCCCAGGTCCCGTCCCCGCCGCCAGCGTCGGCCACAGGTGGAGCCCAGCCAACCGTGCTTCCTACCCCTGCCACCGCGGCTCCTACCGGGTTGCATTCCTGGGTCGTGCAGTTGGCGAGTCTCACCAGCGAGGCGAACGCCCTTGCCCTGCGTGACCGCCTGCGTAAGCGCGGCTACACCACGTTTGTGGAACGGGTGCGGATCGGGCGCCAATCGGTTTATCGTGTGCGCGTTGGCCCGGAATTGGATCGTGCCCGGGCCGAGGCCTTGCGGCAGCGGCTGCAGACGCAACAGAAGCTGTCGGGGATAGTCCTGAGCTACCCGTAGGATGCGGGCACAAACTTCTTCCCCGGGGCCTGCTCTGGTATGATGCGCCCATGACACCGCGTGTCGCCGACCCCGACGCCAGTACCAGACCGGGCCTGGAAGCGCGCTGCGGGTGGCGCGGTCCGTGACGTGGGCCGATTACGCGATCATCGCGGTAATCGCGGTGTCGGTGGCGCTCAGCGTGGTACGCGGTTTCATGCGCGAGGCACTTGCGCTCGCGGCCTGGATCGCCGCGTTCTGGGTCGCCCTGGTTTTTTCCGACAAGCTGGCCGGGCTCTTCGCCCGCTTTATCTCCACCCCGTCCGTTCGAGTCGCCGTGGCGTTTGCGGTCTTGTTCGTGCTGACGCTGCTGGTGGGCGCGCTCCTGAACTACGCGGCGGTACAGGTGGTGAAGAAGAGCGGACTGACCGGAACGGACCGGCTGGTAGGCGCCCTGTTCGGCTTGGCCCGCGGAGTCGCCCTGGTGGCCTTGCTGGTGTTGCTCGCCGGGCTGACGCCGGCACCGAAGGACCCATGGTGGCGGGAATCACTGCTTTTGGGCCACTTTCAGTCCTTGGCTGTGTGGTTGCGGGGTTGGCTCCCGCCGGGGATCGCGGCCAATTTCGTGTTCAAATGAACTCCCGGGGGTACGGGCGCAGCGCGCCCCCGCATGATGTGTTTCTCGTGAGGTGACGGTTTCATGTGTGGCATCGTTGGAATTGTAGCCCGGGGGCCGGTGAATCAGGCCCTGTTCGACGCGCTGACGGTACTGCAGCATCGGGGCCAGGATGCGGCGGGAATCATGACCTGTGACCAGGGTCGGCTGTTTTTGCGCAAAGACAACGGGCTGGTCCGGGACATCTTCCACACACGGCACATGATCCGGCTACCCGGCAAGATGGGAATCGGCCATGTGCGCTATCCGACGGCGGGCTGCGAGAGCTCTGCCGAGGCACAGCCGTTCTACGTCAACTCTCCCTACGGCATTACGCTCGCCCACAACGGTAACCTGACCAACGCGGAGGAGCTCAAGCGCGATCTATTCCGCGAGGACCTGCGCCACATCAACACGGATTCCGATTCTGAGATTCTCCTGAATGTATTTGCCCACGAGTTACAGCGCCAGGGCAAACTGCGTATCGACGAAGAGGACATCTTCCAGGCTGTCGCCGGGCTGCATCGCCGCTGCCGCGGCGCCTACGCCGCGGTGGCGATGATCCCGGACTACGGGATCATCGGGTTCCGCGATCCGTTCGGGATCCGGCCGATCGTGTTCGGCAAGCGTCAGAGCGCGCACGGGATCGAGTACATGATCGCTTCCGAGAGCGTCGCGCTGGATATGCTTGGCTTCGAACTGGTTCGTGACCTGGAACCCGGCGAGGCGGTGTATATCACGCCTGACGGACGGTTCTTCAGCCGCCAGTGCGCCGAGAATCCGGTCTATTCCCCGTGCATCTTCGAATATGTCTATCTGGCGCGTCCCGACTCGATCATCGACGATGTCTCGGTCTATAAGGCACGCCTGCGGATGGGGGAGAAGCTGGCGGAAAAGATCCTGCGTGAACGCCCGGATCACGACATCGATGTGGTGATCCCGATCCCCGATACCAGCCGCACGGCGGCATTGCCACTCGCTTACCACCTCGGTGTGAAGTACCGGGAAGGGATGGTCAAGAACCGCTACATCCCGCGTACCTTTATCATGCCGGGCCAGCAGCAGCGCAAGCGGTCGGTGCGCCAGAAGCTGAACGCGATCGGACTCGAGTTTGAGGGCAAGAATGTCCTGCTGGTGGACGACTCCATCGTGCGTGGCACCACTTCCCGGCAGATCATCCAGATGGCCCGGGAAGCCGGTGCCCGCAAGGTCTATTTCGCGTCCGCGGCACCACCAGTCCGGTATCCAAATGTCTACGGCATCGATATGCCGGCGGCGGGAGAACTGGTCGCCCATGGTCGCAACGAGGCGGAACTCGCTGCGGAGATCGGCGCCGACTGGCTGATTTACCAGGATTTGCCAGACCTCATTGACGCCGTGCGGCGTGGCAACCGGCGCCTGGAGAGTTTCGACACCTCGATTTTTACGGGGGAGTACGTGACCGGTGACGTGAGCAAGAGCTACCTGAGCCGACTAGAACGGCTGCGCAGCGATTCGGCCAAGGAGCGCTCCCGGGGTTCGGTAGCGCCGGAGCAGGATTCCGGCGACAACCCGGTGATCGAACTGCACAATGCCTCTTGACCAAGGGGGTGACTGCGCCGCATCCGTGGGCACGCGTGCCGCCTCTCGGCGCAATGGGTGGAATAGCCGTTGGTTGCCTGGCGCCGTGCTGTTGACAAACTTGCCGGGGCGGGACTAATCTGCGGGTGGATCGCGCCGATTTGACTACAGCTTGCGGGCGCGTAATAAATGCAGCTAAAGCGGGCCGACCTGCTTTCGCTGCCGTGGAAAGCGGGTTTTTTTGCGTCCTTCTGGCCGCGTACCCGCCGTTTCGCGAGATGGGTGGTGTCGCCCGGTACGACGAGGAGCGATGGGATGGACGCAGAGCAGCCGGACGACTACCGGTTTGAGACCCTGGCGGTGCGCGCCGGACAAGTGCGCACGAGCGAGGCCGAGCACTCCGAACCAATCTTTCCCACCTCCAGCTTCGTATTCCGCAGCGCAGCCGAGGCCGCAGCGCGCTTTTCGGGGGCGGAGCCGGGCAACATCTATTCCCGCTTCACGAATCCGACGGTGCGGACCTTCGAACGCCGATTGGCGGCACTGGAGGGCGGGGCATGCTGCGTGGCGACCGCGTCGGGTATGGCGGCGATCCTCTCGACCTGCATGGCCCTGCTCAAGGCCGGGGATCACATCGTTTCTTCGCGCAGCATCTTCGGCAGTACCACGAGTCTCTTCAACACCTATCTGGCCCGGTTCGGTGTGGGGGCGGGCTATGTGCCCCTGTCCGACCTCGACGCTTGGGCACGGGCCATCCAGCCGCAGACCCGGTTGCTGTTCCTGGAAACGCCCTCCAATCCGCTGACGGAGGTGGCGGACATCGCGTCCCTGGCGGATATTGCCCATGGACGCGGGTGTTTGCTGGTTGTTGATAACTGCTTCTGCACCCCGGCGCTGCAGAAACCCCTGCGCCTCGGCGCTGATATCGTGATCCACTCCGCCACCAAGTATCTGGATGGACAGGGCCGCTGTATCGGCGGTGCGGTCATCGGCAGCGAGGAACTGGTAGGCAAGGAGGTGTTCGGGTTTTTGCGCACCGCCGGTCCGAGCATGAGCCCCTTCAATGCGTGGGTATTCCTGAAGGGGCTGGAGACACTGGCCCTGCGGATGCGAGCCCACAGCGCCGCTGCCCTCGAACTCGCGCGTTGGCTGGAGGCTCAGCCGCAGGTGCTGCGGGTGCACTACCCGGGCCTGCCGTCCCACCCTCAGCACCGCCTCGCGGCGCGCCAGCAATCGGCCTTCGGTGGCATCGTTGCCTTCGAGGTAGATGGCGGACAACCCGGGGCGTGGACGGTGGTGGACCACACCCGGTTGCTATCCATCACTGCCAATCTAGGCGATACCAAGACCACGATTACCCACCCCGCTACCACCACCCACGCCCGGATAACGCCGGAGGCACGGGGCGCGGCCGGGATCGCTGATGGGTTGCTGAGGGTGGCCGTGGGTCTCGAGGACGTCGAGGACCTGAAGGTCGATCTGGCACGGGGTCTGGCGGCCCTGCAGGGTTAGCCCAGGTTTCGCGCCGGCGATCGTGACCGGGGTGCTGAGATGTCGCCGGTTGATTGCCGTATGCCGGCAGTAGTGGGGCCAATACACCGTGGCGGCGGGCGCAAGCAACGCACCCGGTCCTTGCGCATGCGGCGGCCACCGCAACGGAGCGGTGTGAATGCGGGAGGGGGGCTGGCGGTGTTCCCCGATCGCTCCCGGCCTGCGGAGGGGATGGGTGTCCATAGATGAGCATCGGCACCGGCTGCTCGTAGTGCTGCAGGCGGCCCTGGGGGCGGTGGACGGCGCCACCTGTGTGGGCCGCGCGTTGCAAGGCGAGTTGCCGGGCGGCACGCTGCACTTGGTGGCGGTGGGCAAGGCGGCCTGCGCCATGACCCGCGGCGCTCTGGGAGCGGTCGCCGGGCGCGTGTGCCGTGGGCTGGTGATCACCAAATCCGGCCATGTTGATTCGGGCCTCTGCGCTCAACAGGGGATCCATTGCCGGGAGGCGGGGCATCCAGTCCCCGACCGGGCGAGCCTCGCGGCGGGCGCGGCGCTGCTGCAGTTTATTCAGCAGACCCCGATGAACGATCCCCTATGGTTTCTGATCTCAGGGGGCGCCTCCAGTCTGGTGGAGGTGCTGCCGGACGGGCTGTCCCTGGAAGACTTGGCGGGGGTCAACCGATGGCTGCTGGCCAGTGGGCTGGACATCCGGCAGATGAACCGGATACGGAGCTCCCTGTCCGCCATCAAGGCCGGCCGCTTGCTACGGTGGTTGCAGGGGCGACGCGTGCTGGCCCTCCTGGTCTCCGATGTGCGTGGCGACGATCCCGCCGTCATTGGCTCCGGGCTGCTGGTCCCCGGTAGTGCCGGATCCCGCGATATGCCGGAGGTGCCCCCGTGGCTGCGGACGCTGACGGAACGGCAACCCCCGGTTCCGGCGCCTGGGGCTCCCGGCTTGGGGGTGGCCGAGATCCGGGTGGTGGCGCGTCTCGAAGATGCCAAGCAAACGGCTGCGGATTGCGCCCGGCGTCTGGGTGGACCGGTGACTCTGTATTCCGACTTCGTGGACGGTGCAGCGGCAGTGGCCGGTCGCTGGCTAGCGCGGCGGATCATGGAGGGGCCACCGGGGTTTTCCATCTGGGGCGGGGAGACCACGGTGTGTTTGCCCGCCGCGCCTGGGTGCGGCGGGCGTTGCCAGTCTCTGGCCCTGGCGGCGGCCCTGGAGTTTCGAAATCAGCCCGGTGTGGCGCTGCTGGCGGTGGGCACCGACGGCGGCGATGGGTCTACCGAGGACGCGGGTGCCCTGGTGGACGGTGCCAGTGTGGGTCGTGGAGAGTCCCATGGACTGGACGGCGCCGACTGCCTTGCCCGGGCCGATGCCGGTACCTTCCTCGCGGCCAGCGGCGATTTGATTCAGACCGGTCCGACCGGCACCAACGTCATGGATCTCATGATCGGCTGGAGGTCGCCGTCAGCAATCGCGGTCTTATAGCTGGGACTGCAGGTGGCTGGGTAGCCCGAGCCGGTCTACCAGGTCGATCTGGGTTTCGAGCCAGCCGATATGCGCTTCCTCCCGTGCCAGGATTTCCTGGAACAGGGCCTTGCTCCCCCCGTCGCCTGTTCCCAGCAATCGGCGGCGGCTTTGTGCAGCACCGTAGTGGTGTGCAGTTCCCGTTCGAGGTCCGCGCGCGGCTGTTCCGGCACCGATTCGCTCACTTGGATCTTGCCCAAGGTCTGCTGAGAATGATTTGCAATAATGACAATCTCATTACCTGGAGGACCTAGTGGGCGATCTCTTTGAAGCGGCGTGGGGGTGCCTACGGGCCGACCGCGTGGAGGAGAAGATCGCTTTGGGTCGTGCGGCGGCCCATGGCTGGCGTATTGGACACCTGAACGTGCAGTCCGCTGCCGCGCCGGAGCCGCTGGACGCGCCGGGCCGTCCCCCCAGACCACCATTGGTGGTGCCCCGGGAACTGGCGCCGCGCCATTTGTCCTCCCCCGAGGGACGGGCCGCCTTGCTCCATGCCTTAGCGCATATCGAGTTTAATGCCATCAACTTGGCCTGGGACGCGGTATATCGCTTCCGCGGGCTGCCGGTGGCTTACTACGCAGACTGGGTGCGGGTCGCGGAAGAAGAGGCTACCCACTTCCGGCTCCTGCAACGCCGGCTTCGGGAACTGGGCCACGCCTATGGGGATTTTCCAGGTCACGATGGCCTGTGGGACATGGCGCGCCAGACCGCCCACGATCCCTTGGTGCGCATGGCGCTGGTGCCGCGGGTATTGGAAGCCCGCGGACTTGACGTGACTCCTGGCATCTTGGCACGGCTGGAGGCGGTGGGGGATAGGGCGAGCGCGGCGATCCTCAGGGTGATCCAGCGCGACGAGATCGGCCATGTGGCGGTAGGCACGCGTTGGTTCCGTTACCTCTGCAGTCAGCGCGGGTTGGATACGGAGGTGGTCTACGGTGAACTACTGTTGCGGTTCGCTGCCGGCCGGATCCGCGGCCCGTTTCAGCGCGGGGCACGTCATCGCGCCGGCTTCACCGATGGGGAAATGGACCTGCTGGAGCGACTATGGGCCACCCGAGCGGAGCGGCGTTGAGCGCCGGTCACGTGCATCCCAATGACAATCGGACGGATGCCACGCCCGCTTCTTCATGACGGCTGCTAACCACTACAGTGGCGGACTGGGACCGTGCGGTGGAATCCGCCCGGTTGCGGATCACACCATCTTCCGCGGTCCTTCGGCATCATGCGGGTTACCGGCGCATGGTGCTTACTTGAGTTGCCATTCGGCCTAGCCGGGCAATGGCAGCATTTCGGCCGAACCGCCCGCGTCGGTCCATGCGAGCAGGCTTCCCTCCCGGTACCAGTCGCCCAGAACGATGCGGGTGGCCGGTTGTCCGTGCAGATCGAAATGGTGGAAAGCGGGTCGATGGGTATGGCCGTGGATCAACCAATGGACCCGGTGGGCATCCATCACTTGTACTACCGCACCCTGATTGACATCCATGATCTCCTCGGGTTTATTGCGGGTCGCGGTGCGGCTGCGTTCACGCGCCATGCGTACCAGGGAGCGGCGCTCGTCCAAGGGGCGGGTCAGGAATTCGCGGATCCAACGGTCGTTGCGCACGGTGGCGCGCCACGCCATGTAGTCCTCGTCATCGATGCACAAGGTGTCGCCGTGCATCAACAGCACCCGCTTGTCCTGGAGCTCCACCACCGTCGGATCCGGGATGATCCGGCATCCGGTGAGGGCCTCGAAGTCGGCCCCGATCAGAAAGTCCCGGTTGCCGTGCATCAGAAACACCGGGGTTCCACCCACCGTGAGTTGCTGGAGTCCATCCAGGACGTCACGGATTTGCGGGGTCAGGTCGTCGTCGCCGGCCCACGCCTCGAACAGGTCACCGAGGATGTAGAGGCCCGCGCAGCGCGCCGCCCGGCCGCCCAGCAATTCCAGGAACAGCTCCGTGATCGCCGGGCGCTCCGGGTCCAAGTGCAGGTCCGAAATGAACAGCGTCTCCGTCATGTATCACCGGTCACGGGGCCGCGCCGGTTTCCGGTTCGTCGATCACTTCCACCCGTTCGATGATCACGTCCTCGGTGGGCACGTCCTGATGCCCGGACCGGGAGCCGGTGCCTCCCGTTTCCACTTCGCGCACCACGTCCATGCCGTCCGCCACCCGGCCGAAGACGCAGTAGCCCCAGCCGGCGGGGGTGGCGGCCGTATGATCCAGGAAGGCGTTGTCGGCTACGTTGATGAAGAACTGGGCCGTGGCGGAATGGGGATCCTGAGTGCGTGCCATTGCCACCGTCCCGGTGCGGTTGTGCAGACCGTTGTCCGCCTCGTTTTGAATCGGGGGCTGGGTCTGTTTGGTGCGCATATCGGGGTCCAGTCCTCCGCCCTGAATCATGAACCCGCGGATCACCCGATGGAACAACGTGCCCTCGTAGAAGCCGTCTCGTGCGTAGCGTAGGAAATTTGCGGCGGTCTGCGGGGCGTGCTCGTGATCCAGCTCGATCCCGATGGTCCCGCGGTTGGTGTGCAGCTTGATCATAGACGCTTCTCCTGAGGGCGGTCAGCGGCCATGATAAAGGCTCCCGGCGCGTTGCAAAAGCCGCATTTGGCCGCGTTCCGGGTTTCGGCTACCATGTGGGCCCTGTGTGCCATGGCCCCGGAAGGCGCGTCAGGCGTGCAGGAGGCCGCGCCCCGGGTTGCCCGCGTTCCGGGTGCCCGGTGTCGCGGGAACCCCGGAGCCACGATCAATTCGGATGACCCCGCCCCTGTGAAGACCCGCTTCGCGCCGAGTCCCTCCGGTTTCCTGCACCTGGGCAACGCCCGCACCGCCCTGTTCAATGCGCTGTGGGCGCGTCGGGCCGGCGGGGTGTTTCTGCTGCGGATCGAGGATAGCGACCCCGAACGCAGTGGCGAGGAATACGACCAGGCCCTGCGGGAGGACCTCGAATGGCTGGGCCTCGGGTGGCAAGAGGGCCCCGGGCGCAGCGCGTCGCGCGGACCCTATCGCCAGTCCGAGCGTGGCGAGGTGTACCGGCATTATTATCATCGACTGGAGGAGCTGGGCCACGCCTACCCGTGTTTCTGCACGCCGGATGTGCTGGAACAGGCGCGCGCCGCCCAACTGCGTGCCGGGCGCCCGCCGCGCTATCCGGGCACCTGTGCCCGGCTCAGCGCGGATCAGGTGCGGGAACGACATGCCAGCGGTCTGGGCGCCAGCCTCCGGTTCCGGGTGCCACCGGATCGGAACGTGGAATTCGAAGACCTGATGCGGGGTCCGCAGCGCTTCGTTACTTCGGATCTGGGGGATTTCATCATACGGCGCGCGGATGGGACACCGGCATTCTTCTTCTGCAACGCGCTGGACGATGCACTGATGGAGGTGAGCGACGTGTTGCGCGGCGAGGATCACTTGACCAATACGCCGCGTCAGCTGTTGCTCCTGCAAGCGCTGGGTCTGCCGGCGCCACGCTATGGCCATCTCTCCCTGATCACCGGGGATGACGGCACGCCCTTGTCCAAGCGCCATGGGGCGCGCAGCGTTCGGGAGCTGCGCGAGTCCGGATATCGGCCAGAGGCCCTGGTGAATTATCTGGCGCGGGTCGGCCACACTTATGCCGAGGACCGCCTCGTGGACCTGGAGGAACTGGCCCGGGGTTTCGATGTGGCGCGACTGGGCCATGCCCCGGCCCGCTACGACGCAGCTCAGCTGCGGCACTGGCAGAGGCTGGCGCTGGACCGTCTCGCGGACGCCGATCTGTGGGACTGGATCTGCGCCCGCGGGCCCGCGGAACCGGCATCCCTGCGGGGTCTCGTGCCCGCCGACAAGTACGTTGCATTCACCGCCACGGTGCGCGCGAATATCGAGTTTCCGGAGGACGCGCTGCGGTGGGCCCGGTGCCTGTTTGGTGAACCGCCAAGCTATGGCGAAGAGGCGTGTGCTGAGTTGTGCGTCGCGGGGATACCGTTCTTCCAGGCCGCGCTCGCGGCACTCGCCCAAGGGCCGATATCGTTCGAGGCGTTGCGCGCCGCACTGACGCGGGAGCTGGGGGTGAAGGGCCGGGCACTGTTTATGCCGTTGCGCGTGGCGCTCACCACCGAGACCCACGGTCCGGAGCTGGCACGGGTGTGGGACCTGATGGGTGCGGAGCGGGTACGCCGGCGTTTGGCGGCCGCGCTCGCGCAGAGCGGTGGCTGAGGAGCATGGAGACGATGCTGCAGATCTACAACAGCCTGACTCGGAAGAAGGAACCGTTCCGGCCGATTGAGCCCGGGCGGGTGCGGATGTACGTCTGCGGCATGACGGTCTATGACTATAGCCATATCGGGCATGCCCGGGTTTTGGTGGTGTTCGATGTGGTGGTGCGCTATCTGCGTGCCAGCGGGTATCAGGTCACTTATGTGCGCAACATCACTGATATCGACGACAAGATCCTCAGCCGTGCCCGGGAGGCCGGGGTTGAGTATACGGAACTCACGCGCCGCTATATCGAGGCGATGCGCGAGGATGCCGCTGCGCTCGGCGTACTGCGCCCGGATCATGAACCCTGCGCCACTGAGCATATCGATGGCATCGAATCCATGATTGGCGTCCTGTTGGAGAAGGGGCATGCCTACCGTGCGGAAAACCACGACGTCTATTTCGATGTCAGCCGTTTTCCCGCCTACGGCCGACTGTCCGGTGAGCGTCTCGAGGGCCTGCGCGCTGGAGCGAGGGTGGAGATCGGCGAGGCCAAGGACGACCCTCTGGACTTCGTGCTGTGGAAGGCAGCCAAGCCCGGCGAACCCAATTGGAATACGCCTTGGGGGTGCGGTCGGCCCGGTTGGCATATCGAATGCTCGGCCATGTCTACGGCGCATCTGGGGCCCCACTTCGATATCCATGGCGGCGGGCAGGACCTGCGCTTTCCTCACCACGAGAACGAAATTGCCCAGTCGGAGGCCGCGACCGGGCAGCCCTTCGTTAACTACTGGATGCATGCCGGGTTCGTGCGGGTAAACGACGAGAAGATGTCCAAGTCCCTTGGGAATTTCTTCACTATCCGTGAAGTCCTCGCCAGGTTTCCGGCCGAGGTTATCCGGTTTTTCCTGCTGTCGAGCCACTACCGCAGCCCGGTCCACTACGGTGAGGACCAGCTGCAGACCGCCCGGCTGGCCTTGGGCCGGCTGTATACCGCGCTGCGTGGTCTGCCCTCTGCCTACAGCGCCGGTTGTGACGAGTTCGAGGCGCGCTTCCGCGCCGCCATGGACGACGACTTCAACACCCCGGAGGCCATTGCGGTGCTTTTTGAGTTGGCCCGCGAGATCAACCGGGTGCGGGACGCATCCCCGCAGCAGGCAGCAGGGCTGAGCGCCGGCCTGCGTGCCCTGGGTGCCGGGCTTGGCCTGTTGCACCAGGACCCCGACCGGTTCCTTCAGGGGGTGGCGCCTGCCGCCGACACAGCGCTGAGTGAGACGGAGATCGAAAGCTTGATCGAGGAACGCGCCCAGGCGCGCGGCCGGCACGATTGGGCCGCCGCCGACCGGGTGCGGGATCGTCTCGCTGCTGCGGCGATCCTGCTGGAAGACGGCCCCCAGGGTACCACCTGGCGTCGGGGCTGACCTGGGCGCGCGCCCGCGCGCCGGTTCAAGTTTATTCAGTCCGTGCCGATAAAGGGCTTACGACCGGTTTCTCGGCCGCGATTTCCGCGTGCCCACCAGGACCGGCCAAGGTGCATGCGCGATGACTGATCGCAACTTCCGGTCCCTGTTTGGATTCCTGCTGCTGGTGGCGTTGTATCTGGAGTCCCAAGCCGGGTTGCTGGGCTTGGTTACACTGCTGTTCCTGGAGGGGGTTACCGGCCGGCGTCTGTCCTGGCTGGCGATCCATCCGCGCAGTGGTGGACGTGCGCCACCGGGTGCGGGGTGCGGGGCCTTGGTTTCCGCCATCGGACCCCCGATCTCCTTCGACGCGGAACGCGCGTGGCGGATCGTGGCCAGCATCATGCTGGTGCTGACCGTCCAGGTGTTCCCGACCCAGCTCTGGTTCTTTCCCTGGTTCATGGGCTTTACCATCCTAGGCGCCGGTGTCAGTGGGGTGTGTCCGGTGCTGATACTGCTCCAGTTGATCGGGTTCAGGTAGAGGCCCTCGGGATGAAGTTCGAGACGCGCGATCGCGGTGGCCGCGGCGTGACCTGGGCGGCCAGCCTGACCTTGAAGATCTCGGGCATCGTGTTCTGGGGCAACCTGCTGGTCGGTTTGCTCATCGCCCTGGTGTTGCTGCACGGCCTGGAAGCCCAGATCATCGAGCAGTACCAGACTGAGGCGGACAGCTTCGCCTACCGGATGGACACCTATGTGCATGGGCATCCAGAGGCATCCTTCGATCAGGTGGCCGCCGAGGCCCGACGGTTGCGCCACCGGTTCCGCGTTCCGGCGGTGGAACTCCAGGCCGGCACCCGGCAGGTCCACGTCGGTGCCGGAGCCGCGGGGCTTACGGCCTACCTGCGCGTGGTGCCTTACCGGTTTGCAACCGGGTCTGGGGTGCCGCCGTTTATGACACTGCGGATCTATCGGACCGATCTGCGCGACGCGATCGCCGCACAGCGCAAGCGGGTCTTGATCTCGGTCGCACTCGCATTCCTGCTGCTGGGATTCGTCCTGCAATGGATTCTCCAACGCGTGTTGACCCGCCCGTTTCTGCGCATGGTCGGGACCGCGCAGGGTTTCTCGCGCGGGGATACAGACCTGCGCTTCGATGAACAACGGGATGACGAATTCGGATACCTGGCGCGTTTTATCAACAAGGCGCTGGACTTCCTGATCCTGCAGCAGGAAGACCTGCGTGACGCCCTCAAGCGGGTACGCCAGTCCGAGGCCGCGTTGTTCCGTGAGAAGGAGCGGGCCGAAGTGACGCTGCATTCCATCGGAGACGCGGTGGTCACCACGGATGCCCATGGGTCCATCGACTATCTGAACCCGGTGGCGCAGAAGCTTACGGGTTGGTCGGTGGGCGAGGTGCGCGGGCAGCCGATCAGCGAGCTCATGCGGGTGGTCAACGAGCACTCCGGCGTGGAATTGCGCAACCCGGTGGAGCACTGTCTTGCGGAAGGGCGGATCGTTGAACTGCCGCCCCATTGCGTATTGCTGTGTGCGAACGGGCGGTCCATGCCCATCGCCGATTCCGCCGCGCCGATCCATGACCGCCAGGGGCACACATTGGGTGCAGTTATGGTATTCCATGACGTGAGCCATGCGCGCCAGCTGGAGCGCGAATTGTCCTATCATGCAAGCTATGATTCGCTTACCGGGCTGTGCAACCGACGCCAGTTCGAGGTGGAGCTCCATCGCGCCTTGGAGACTGCCGCAGCGGACGGATCCGCTCACGCCCTGTGTTATCTAGACCTGGACCAGTTCAAGGTAGTCAACGATACTTGCGGGCATGTCGCCGGCGATGAACTACTGCGCCAGCTGGCCGCGCAGCTCGCCCGCAAGGTGCGTGATACCGACATCCTGTCACGGCTCGGCGGTGACGAGTTCGGATTGCTCCTCTACGGGTGCAATATGGAGAGGGCCCATGCCATCGCCGATGGTCTCCGGGCGGTCGTCCAGGACTTCCGATTCAGTTGGGAGGACCACAGTTTCCAGGTGGGGGCGAGCATCGGCGTGGCCACGATCAGTTCCGAAAGCCACGGCGTGGCAGAGATCATGAGCGCGGCGGATGTCGCCTGCTATGCCGCCAAGGAGCACGGCCGCAACCGGGTGCATCTCTACCAGCCGGGGGACCTGGAGCTCCAACAACGCCGTGGCGAGATGCGGCTGGTCGCGCGGATCAACCAGGCGTTGGACGACGACCGCCTGCGTTTGTACTGCCAGGAGATCGTACCGGTGGGGTCGCGCAGAACCGTGGTACACCGCGAACTGCTGGTCCGTATGGTGGACAAGGATGGCACGATCCTGCCGCCCATGTCATTCATCCCCGCGGCCGAACGCTACAATCTCATGCAACCCTTGGACCGGTGGGTGGTGAAGGCGGCGTGCCGTCGGATTGCGCAGGAGCCTAATGGGGGCAATGGCGGGATCTGGGCGATCAACCTCTCCGGTCAATCGATCTGCGATGAAGCATTCCTTGAGTTCATCATGGGCACGGTAGACGACTATGGCATTGCGCCTGAACAGCTGTGCTTCGAGATTACCGAGACCGCTGCCATTGCAAACCTCAGCCGCGCCACGCGATTTATGAACGTCCTGCACGGCATGGGCTGCCGCTTCGCCCTCGACGATTTCGGCAGTGGCCTGAGTTCCTTCGCGTATCTCAAACAGCTTCCGGTGGACTACCTGAAGATCGACGGCGGTTTCGTGCGTGACATGACGGAAGACCCCATCGATCACGCTATGGTAGAGGCCATTAACCACATCGGCCATGTGATGGGCATTCAGACCATTGCGGAATTCGTGGAGGATGCGGCGATCCTGGAGGCGCTGCGCGCCCTTCAGGTGGACTTTGCCCAAGGGTACTGGATCGCCAAGCCGCTGCCCCTGGAAGATGCGGACCTTGGCCCCGTGCCCGGTACGGTACTGTTGCCGGGGGCTGGTTAGGCGCGTGCGGGCGCGCCGCCGTGGAGGGCCTCCGCGGCGTGTAGGGTATTTTGGAGCAGTACCGCCACCGTCATGGGCCCAACGCCTCCGGGGACCGGCGTGATCCAGCCAGCGCGCTGCCGGGCGGCCTCGAATTCCACGTCGCCCACCAAGTGCCCGTCGGGCCGGCGGTTCATTCCCACATCAATTACCGTGGCGCCGGGCTTTACCCACTCTCCCGGCACCAGTCCGGGCTTCCCGGCGGCTACCACCAGGATGTCGGCGCCAGCCACGTGGGCGGCGAGGTCTCGGGTGAAGCGATGGCAAGTCGTCACCGTGGCCCCGGCCAGCAGCAACTCCAGGGTCATCGGGCGGCCGACGATGTTAGAGGCCCCTACCACCACGGCGTGGCGGCCCTTGAATACCTCGCCGGTGTTTTCCAGCAGCACCATGATGCCGCGCGGGGTGCAGGGTCGCAGGAGTGGTAGCCGCAGGGCCAGGCGCCCGATGTTGTAGGGATGAAAGCCGTCCACGTCCTTGTCGGGCCGGATGCGCTCGATAATGGTCTCGGTCTCGATGTGGGGGGGTAGGGGTAGTTGGACCAGGATGCCGTCGATGCGTGGATTCGCGTTGAGTTGGTCCACCAAGTCCCGGAGTTGGCTCTCGGGTACGTCCGCCGGCAGGACGTGGGCGTCGGACGTGATGCCGGCTTCATGGCAGGCGCGCCGTTTATTGCGCACATATATCTGGGAGGCCGGATCGGTTCCCACCAGGACCACCGCCAGCCCCGGCGCCGGGCGCCCCGCGTCCAGGTGGGCCCGGACCCGACCCTGTACCACGCGCCGGATCCCGGCTGCGATGGTCTTCCCGTCGAGGATATCTGCCGTCATGGGCTGGTTGTTGGGTCGCGCGGGCGGGTGAGAGGCGCGGATTCTCGCATGGCGGCCGGGGTGGGGACAAGGGACTGCGCTCGCGCGCCTATCCCCGTCGCGGTGCGCGGGCGGGTCTGGTACGATTCAGTGGGCGGTTTGACGTCCCATAGGGGGGCGCGTATGATCCGGCCGCGATCCCTGGGCCGTCCCCGCCTGTGGGCGGGGGACCGTCCAACGGGGTATAGCGCAGTCTGGTAGCGCGCCTGCTTTGGGAGCAGGAAGTCGGGGGTTCGAATCCCTCTACCCCGACCAGTTGTTGGCCACCGCCGGGGGCCGCGCGTGTCGATCTCCGCGGGCGTCAGAGTGGGCCCTGAGCGGCGGGTCCGCGCCACGGTGCCGGATGCCGTCCCTGCGCCCGTAGCTCAACCGGATAGAGCATCGGCCTTCTAAGCCGACGGTTGCAGGTTCGAGTCCTGCCGGGCGCGCCACACAATGGGGATCAGGGGCGCGCCGCACGCTGGTGCGAATGTCAAGATCAATGGTGGGCGTAGCTCAGCAGGTTAGAGCACCTGGTTGTGGCCCAGGAGGTCGTGGGTTCGATTCCCATCGCTCACCCCAGGTTGGTCCCCTTGCCCCGTGCAGGTCCCTATGGTTGACTAGTGCGTTTCCGGGCCGTTAGCTCAATTGGTAGAGCAGCTGACTCTTAATCAGTAGGTTGTAGGTTCGATTCCTACACGGCCCACCATACGCTTCCCCCCTAGATCTGTGCCGGTTCCGAGTCCGTCTTGAACCCAGGGGTACGCCGGGCGCGGGCGAGCCGGTATACTTTCATCCGGCCGGGGCGGGTGCGCCCAGGGCCCCGATCGCGAAGGAACTTTATATATACTATAAATACAAGCAGTTATCATCCGGAGTCCCTACATGCAAGTGTCTCTTGAAACTACTGGCGAATTACAACGCCGGCTGAAGGTGGAAGTCCCGGCGGATCGAGTGGAACAAGAAGTGGCCACGCGTTTGCGTTCTCTAGCGCAACGGGTACGTCTAGACGGCTTTCGCCCCGGGAAGGTGCCGCTCAAGGTTGTGGAGCGCAAGTACGGGGCCCGGGTACTGGATGAAGTGGTGGATGAGGTGGTGCAGAAGACCCTGGACGACGCCTTGCGCCAGGAAAACTTACGCCCCGCCGGAGGGCCGCGAATCGAGTCCCGGCAGCTGACCCCGGGGGCCTCTCTGCAGTTCACCGCCACCTTCGAAATCTTCCCCGAGGTGGTGCTGGCGTCCCTGGACGACCTGGAGTTGGAGCGGCCGGTTGCGGAGGTTACCGATCAGGACGTGGACCACCTGATCGAGGTGTTGCAACGCCAGCGGCAGGCCTGGGAGCCGGTCGAGCGGGCCGCCCGGGCCGGGGACCGCTTGGTCATCGATTACATTGGTACAATCGATGGGGACGATTTCCCCGGGGGCTCGGCCCAGCATGTCGCGGTGGAGCTTGGGGAGGGTCGGCTGCACGATGCCTTCGAGGAGCACCTGTCCGGGTTGCAGCCGGGGGGCACCGCGAGCTTCGACGTCACCTATCAGGAGGATTATCCCAAGCCGGATGTCGCCGGGAAACACGTGCATTACGAGGTCAGCGTGCGGACCGTCTCAGAGCCGCGTGCGCCGGAACTCGACGCGGCCTTCGCGCAGTCCTTTGGGGTCCAGGACGGGGGCATGGATGCGTTGCGCGTCGAGGTTCGCGCCAACATGGGCCGGGAGCTGCGCCGCGCCATCCGCAGTCGCGTCAAGGGCCAAGTGATGGATGCCCTGCTGACGCGGCATCCGGTGAAGGCCCCCGAGGGCCTGGTGGAAGAAGAGGTGGCCCGTCTCCAAAAACAGTTGGCAGAAACCTCCAGCTCGGATCGACCCGGGCCGCTGGATGCGTTGCGATCGACAGCGGAACGCCGCGTCACCCTTGGGCTGATCCTCACGGAACTGGTACGGGTCCATGGGATCCCCGTCGACCCGGTTCAGGTCCGGGCCGCCGTCGAGGAGATCGCCGCCAGCTATGAGAATCCGGACGAGGTGGTGAAATGGTACTATGGAAACCACGATCTCCTGAGCGGTGTGGAGTCCATGGTCCTGGAGGACTGCGTGGTGGATTGGATCTCCGAGCGGGTCCGGGTCAAGGATGTTCCCAGCACTTTTGATGCACTTACCAACCCAACCGGTCGCTGAACCCTCCTCTGGGCCTCCACCTTTCCCCGTTGGGCGCGGGGTGAGATGAGACTGAGGTATACGTCCGAACGTGCCGATATAGTGGTGGCACGCCTCGGTCGCGCTGGGTTCGCGCTTGAAGACCTTGTAAAATAGGCAATTTCGTTATTTTAAAGGAACCAACGCCATGACCGATATGAAGGCGATGAGCGGAGCGGAACCGATCACGGCCCTGAACTTGGTGCCGATCGTGGTGGAGCAGACGGCGCGCGGTGAGCGGGCCTACGACATCTACTCCCGTCTCCTGAAGGAGCGGCTGATCTTTTTGGTGGGCCCGGTGGAGGATTACGCCGCGAACGTGGTGGTGGCCCAGTTGCTCTTCCTGGAGTCCGAGAACCCGGACAAGGATATCCACCTCTACATCAATTCTCCGGGAGGTTCGGTGAGTGCCGGACTTGCGATCTACGACACCATGCAATTTATCAAGCCGGACGTTAGCACCATGTGTATCGGTCAGGCGGCAAGCATGGGCGCGGTGTTGTTGGCGGCCGGGGCGGCCGGCAAGCGCTACTGTCTTCCCAATTCACGGATCATGATCCACCAACCGTCCGGTGGCATGCAGGGCCAGGCCGCGGATATCGACATCCATGCCAAGGAGATCCTTCGGGTGCGGGAGCGGCTCAACGAGATCCTCTCCCACCATACCGGCCAATCTCTGGAACGAATCGAGCAGGATACCGACCGTGACCGGTTCCTCGGTGGCGAGGAGGCGCGGGAGTATGGGCTGATCGACATGGTGATGTCCCAGCGTCTCGCGTCGGTGGCAGACAAAAAACCCACCTGAGCGTGCCCGGTGGGCGGGAGTAACCATATGAAATACACGGCGTTAGCGGGGTATCACAACGTCGCTGTGCTGCGGAGCGATACTTGCGCGACGATCCGGGAAGTAGTTGAATAGGAAGTTGGGGGCAGGCTTTGCGGACCGGTTGGAGCGGCGCCTGGGATGGCTTTTCCGAACGAGGCTGGGACATGAGTAACGAACGAAACGGCAGGGGAAACGACGGCGGCAAGCTGCTCTACTGCTCGTTCTGCGGCAAGAGCCAGCACGAGGTGCGCAAACTGATCGCAGGACCCTCGGTCTTCGTGTGCGATGAGTGCGTGGAGCTGTGCAACGATATCATCCGCGAAGAGATCCAGGAAAAGTCTGCGGTCAGCGGTTCGAAGCTCCCCAAGCCCCACGAGATCAACCGGGTCCTGGACGATTATGTGATTGGTCAGGAGCGCGCCAAGAAGGTCCTGGCAGTCGCCGTCTATAACCATTACAAGCGGTTGGAATCCAGGCGGAGGAAGGACGAGGTCGAGCTCTCGAAGAGCAATATTCTGTTGATTGGGCCTACCGGCTCGGGTAAGACCCTGCTTGCGGAGACCCTGGCCAAGCTTCTGAACGTCCCCTTCACCATTGCCGACGCCACCACCTTGACCGAGGCGGGCTACGTGGGTGAGGACGTGGAGAACATCATCCAGAAATTGCTTCAGAAGTGCGACTACGATGTCGAGAAGGCCCAGACCGGCATCGTTTATATCGACGAGATCGATAAGATTTCCCGCAAGTCGGAGAACCCGTCCATCACTCGGGATGTCTCCGGTGAAGGTGTGCAGCAGGCGCTCCTGAAGTTGATCGAGGGCACGATCGCATCGGTCCCCCCGCAGGGCGGGCGCAAGCACCCCCAGCAGGAATTCCTGCAGGTCGATACCACCAACATCCTGTTTATCTGTGGTGGGGCGTTTGCGGGGTTGGAGAAGATCATCCAGAGCCGATCCCAGAAGAGTGGCATCGGTTTCTCCGCGGAGGTGAAAGGCAAGGATGAGACCAAATCGGTGGGCGAACTGCTCCATGACGTGGAGCCGGAAGACCTGATCCGCTTCGGGCTGATCCCGGAATTCGTGGGTCGTATGCCGGTGGTGGCGACCCTGGAGGAACTGGATGAAGAAGCCCTGGTTCAGATCCTGACTGAACCCAAGAACGCGGTCACTAAGCAGTACGCCAAGCTGTTTGATATGGAAGGCGCCGAACTGGAGTTCCGGGATGACGCGCTGCGCTCGGTGGCCCGGCGGGCCATGGAACGAAAGACCGGCGCCCGGGGTCTGCGCACTATTTTAGAACACGTTTTGCTGGATACGATGTACGAACTCCCATCCCTGGAAGGGGTTACCAAGGTGGTCATCGACGAATCGGTCGTTTCCGGTGAATCAAAGCCTTACCTGATCTTCGAGTCTGCGGACCAACAGCGGGCCGCGTCTGATTGACCCACTGCCGGTCGTTGGCCGGCGGTGGTGGATGTCCTCCCTGAGTGGCACGGATATTGCTGGTATTCTTCCTGACCAGGGTATCAAGCCCCATCCACCAATTGAATCCGGGCCCCGGCGCCCACATATATCAGGCGCATGCCCATCCATCCGGCCCGCCGGGGGCCCCAAGGGGCCCGTCCCCGCGCCGACGGTAATTCGACGGCCTAACCGACCTTGAGCGCATTGCGAGGAGCCCATGGCGAAAGACAAGCCTTCAGAAGTGATCGAAGACCCGATCCTCACGACGCCAGTGCTACCGCTGCGAGACGTGGTGGTCTATCCGCACATGGTCATACCGCTGTTCGTGGGCCGTGAGAAGTCCATCCACGCGTTGGACGCTGCCATGCAGGCCGACAAGCAGATTCTGCTGGTGGCCCAGAAAAGCGCGGAGGTGGACGACCCGCAGGTGGACGAGTTCCATCATTTTGGGACCTTGTCGACGATCCTTCAGCTGCTGAAGCTTCCCGATGGGACCGTGAAGGTTCTGGTGGAAGGCGCGCGGCGCGCGAGCGTAGTGCATTTTCTAAACACCGAGGACTACTTTTCCGCACAGGTCGCGGTCAAGGAGCCGTCCGCACCCGCCGACGAGCGTGAGATCGAGGTGCTGGTGCGCTCGGTAATGGGCCAGTTTGATCATTACGTCAAGTTGAACAAGAAGATCCCGCCGGAGATCCTCACCTCACTGGCGGGCATCGACGACCCCGGCCGCTTGGCAGATACGATCGCCGCACACATGGCGCTGAAGCTGGAGGAAAAGCAGCGGATCCTCGAGATCAATGGTGTGCGTGAGCGTCTGGAGCACCTGATGGGTTTGGTCGAGGCGGAGATCGACATCCTGCAGGTGGAGAAGCGTATCCGAACGCGCGTGAAGCAGCAGATGGAAAAGAGCCAGCGCGAGTATTACCTGAACGAGCAGATGAAAGCGATCCAAAAGGAGCTCGGCGAACTCGAGGACGCACCCAACGAGCTGGAAGACCTCGCCCAGAAGATCGAGAAGGCGGGGATGCCCAAGGACGTCAAGGCCAAGGCTACGGGCGAACTTAACAAGCTGCGGCTGATGTCGCCGATGTCGGCGGAAGCTACGGTGGTACGTAACTATATCGAATGGCTGGTTAATGTTCCCTGGAAGAAACGCACGAAGATCCGCAATGATCTCGGCGAGGCCGAAGAGGTTCTGGAGGAGGACCACTTCGGTCTGGAGAAAGTGAAAGAACGGATCGTGGAATACTTGGCCGTTCAGCAGCGGGTGCGCAAGCTCAAGGGACCGATCCTGTGCCTGGTAGGTCCTCCGGGGGTAGGTAAGACATCCCTGGGCCGTTCCATCGCGCGCGCGACCAACCGGGAGTTCGTCCGCATGTCTTTAGGTGGGGTGCGTGACGAGGCAGAGATCCGCGGGCATCGGCGGACCTATATCGGTTCGCTGCCTGGGAAGATCGTACAGAATCTGGCGAAGGCCGGGGTGCGGAACCCACTGTTTCTCCTCGACGAGATAGATAAGATGGCGATGGATTTCCGCGGCGATCCTTCGTCCGCGCTCCTTGAGGTGTTGGATCCGGAGCAGAACCATACCTTCAATGATCATTACCTGGAGGTGGATTTTGATCTATCTGATGTGATGTTCGTGGCGACCGCGAATACGCTCAATATTCCGCCTGCCCTGCTCGATCGCATGGAAGTTATCCGCCTTCCTGGATATACGGAAGACGAGAAGATCAACATCGCGGAACGTTATCTAGTTCCCAAGCAGATGAAGGCGAACGGCCTCAAGGGCAACGAGCTCGGGATTTCCAAGACTGCGATCCGTGACATCGTTCGCTTCTACACGCGCGAGGCCGGCGTGCGAAATCTGGAGCGGGAGATTGCCAAGGTCTGTCGCAAGGTGGTTAAGAACGTACAGATGAATCCCCGCAGCCGCCAGATCACCGTTACGCCGCGGGCCCTCGAACCCTATCTGGGGGTGCGCCGGTTTCGGTACGGGCGCGCGGAAGAGCATGACCAGGTCGGGCAGGTTACCGGCTTGGCTTGGACCGAGGTGGGCGGTGAGTTGTTGACTATCGAGGCGGCGGTGGTTCCCGGCAAAGGCAAGCTGATTCATACCGGCCAGCTCGGCGACGTGATGCAGGAGTCGATCCAGGCTGCCGTGACGGTAGTGCGGAGCCGGGCGGCACTTTTGGGGGTGGATCCGGAATTCCACCAGAAATTTGATCTGCATATCCATGTTCCTGAGGGAGCCACACCGAAGGATGGGCCGAGCGCTGGCGTAGGGATGTGCACTGCCATGGTTTCGGCGCTGACTAAGATTCCGGTCCGTTCCAATGTGGCCATGACTGGCGAGATTACGCTGCGAGGCGAGGTGTTACCCATCGGCGGGCTCAAGGAGAAGTTGCTCGCAGCTCACCGCGGCGGTGTAGAGATTGTGTTGATTCCGGAAGAGAACCGGAAAGATCTCACGGAGATACCTCAGAACATTAAGAACCGGCTCGACATTCGGCCAGTGCGTTGGATCGACGACGTGTTGGGCGTGGCGCTTCAACACATGCCATTGCCCTTGCAGGGTGGGGGCGAAGGGGACGAAAAGCCCAAACACGTTGCGAAAACGGAAGAGGGAAAGGCCAAGAAGGGAAGTCGGATCAGACCCCATTGATGTAGCCTGCACAGCGGCGCCGTTACGCGGCGCCGCTGTGGTTGACAGTTCTCCGAGGCGCTTGGTATAAAGGCCTGCGCCGCAAGGTCTTCGCTGTAATTCACCGCCTGGCGGTGGTCCCCGAGTCGCGGGTTTTCCCCGATACCTGGAGGAGAATAATTACATGAATAAGGCAGATCTGATTGAGGTGGTTGCTAAATCGGCTGACCTTCCGAAGACTTCCGCTGCGCGCGCAGTGGGGGCACTTTTGGGTGCTGTGACCAAGGCACTCAAGAAAGGGGATTCCGTAACGCTGGTCGGTTTTGGGAGTTTCCAGTTGCGCAAACGCAAGGCACGTAATGGCCGTAACCCGCAGACTGGAGAGGCGATCAAGATCAAGGCCGCGAAGATCCCGAGTTTCAAGGCTGGCAAGGCCTTAAAGGATGCCGTAAACTAAGGGATTACGGGTGCTTAGCTCAGCTGGGAGAGCGTCGCCCTTACAAGGCGAAGGGCGGGGGTTCGAACCCCTCAGCACCCACCAGGTCGTATGTCGGAGTGGTAGTTCAGCTGGTTAGAATACCGGCCTGTCACGCCGGGGGTCGCGGGTTCGAGTCCCGTCCACTCCGCCAACCCGCAAAAGAAAAGGGCGCCTTTGGGCGCCCTTTTCTTTTGCGGCAGATCACCAAGGGGGTATCGCCCCTCCCAAGGCTGCGCCGCTCGGCGTCGTCTGGAGGTGCGGGAGGTGGGTAACCCCGGCAGAGCCGGAAACTTGGCTTTTCATGGCCACGGCCCTGGGTTAACGTAAACAGTCGATCCCTGTAATCTCGATTCCATACGGAGCCAGACGGTATGTTGCAGACCATTCGTGATCGCGCCACGGGCTGGATCGCCTGGATCGTGGTGATCCTGATATCGGTCCCCTTCGCACTGTGGGGTATCAACCAGTATTTCAGTGGTCATGTCGAAGCGGACGTGGCGAAGGTCAACGGCACCGAGATCACCCTGCGGGCGTTCCAGGAACGCTATCAGCAGGAGCGCAACCGTCTGGAGGAACAACTCGGTCCCCGCTATACGGAATTGGTGAATGAATCCCGTTTGCGGAAGCGGGTCCTGCAGCAGATGGTGAATGAGGAGGTACTTGCGCAGTCGGCCGATGCCGCTGGATTTCGCATCAGCAACAGCCTGCTGGCCGCAGAGATCCACGGCATTCCGGCATTCCAGGAAAAGGGACAGTTTTCCGACCAGCGCTATGCGCAGGTGTTGAGCGCGCAGGGGATGACCCCGTTGCGTTTCGAGCCGATGTTCCGCCGGGAACTGCTTATCGGGCAGTTGCAGGATGGAGTGATTCGCACTGGGCTGGCGACTCCCTGGGAGGTGGATCAATTTATCCGATTGCGCGACCAGACCCGCGATTTCTTTTACCTATCCATACCGATTTCGCGTTACGAGCGCGATGCGAAGGTTTCTGAGGGTCAGATACAACAGTACTACGATGCCCACAAGGATAAGTTCATGAGACCCGAGGAGGTCAGTATCGACTATCTGGATCTCGATGTGAGCAAGCTCGCCAGCAGCATTCCGGTTAGTGACGAGGACTTGCGCGCCCTTTATAAGCAGCAAGCGGGGAATTTCGTCACGCCGGAGCAGCGTCGTGTGCGTCACATCCTGATCCGGGTTCCGAAAGATGCCGACCAGCAGACGGTGGCTGCGGCGCGCAGCCGTGCCGAGGCGCTGTTGAAGCGCCTGCACGATGGCGCTTCGTTCGCGAAGCTCGCGAAGGAGTATTCCCAGGATCCCGGGAGCGCCGCGCAGGGGGGCGATCTCGGTTTCTTTGCCAAGGGCACGATGACACCCGCCTTCGACAAGGCGGTGTTCGCTATCCAGAAGAAGGGTGAGATCGTGGGGCCCATCCGGACGGCGTTTGGTTTCCATATTATCCAGTTGGAAGACGTCAAACCGTCCCGAGAGATGTCCTTCGACGAGGTGAAGACGCAACTCGCAGCCGATTACCGCAAACGCAAGGCCGAAGATCGCTATTATGCTTTGGCGGACCGCCTTACCAATCTGACCTACGAGCATCCAGCCACCCTGCAGATCGCGGCGCAGAAGCTCGGGCTCCAGGTGCAGCGCACCGGCTTGTTCTCCCGCCAGGGGGGTACGGGACTCGCGTCCAACACGAAAGTGGTTGCTGCTGCGTTCAGCTCCGACGTACTCAATGGGAACAACAGCGACCCCATCGAGATCAGCCCAACTCAGACGATAGTCATTCGGGTGCACGATCACAAGCCCGCTGCGCTGAGACCTCTCGCAGAGGTGCATCAGCAGGTGGAGGACGATCTTCGGGATCAGTACGGCCGGGCGCAGGCAAAGAAGCTCGCGGAGCAACTACTCGCGGAATTGCGTGCCGGACGTGATCCGCAGCGCCTCGCGAAGGCCGATGACCTGGGATTCAAGCAGCTGAAGGCGGTTGGGCGCGGGGACACGGCTGTGGATGCCAAGATCCTACGATTGGTCTTTGGCTCTGGGAGACCACAAAAGGGCCATGCCGACTACGGAGACGTTGAGCTTGACTCGGGCGCATACGCGATCGTTGGGGTGACGCAGGTTTCCGACGGCGACCCCAGCGGGATACCGAAAGACAAACGTCTGGTAGATGAACAGGCGCTGGCACAGGTGGCCGGCACGCAGGAATTTACCGGGCTTCTTGCCGATCTGAAACAGCATGCCAAGGTCGAAATGGAAGAACAATCACTTACACAGCCATGATGGTTGCCCGTGCCCGTGCCCGTGCCCGTGCCCGGGGTGAGGGTACGGCGTCGTGGATGTGTCCGCGGATTCCGGTCGGCCGGCTTTGCGGATGCGCCTGAAACTCCATTGGCAGATTCTTGGGGCCATGGCGCTCGCCGTAGCGGTCGGAAGCTGGAGCGGGACCCAGAGAGGCGTCTTCGGTGTCCCGCTCTATCCGGCCTACGACTTCCTCGGAACCTTATTTCTCAACTCCCTGAAGATGTTGGTTGTTCCGTTGATCGTCTCCTCCATCGTGGTGGGGATCGCCGGCATTGGCTCCGGTAGCGCGCTCGGGCGGCTCGGCGGAAAAACACTCTTGTACTACGCGACCACCAGTCTCCTCGCGATACTCGTTGGTCTGGCGATGGTCAATCTGATCTCGCCCGGGCTGGTGGACGGCAACCCCGCGCAGACATCCATCGGCCTGCACGCCATCCCGGCAGAAGTGGTCCGGCAGGTGGAAGGAAAAGGGTCTGCGGATGTGGCGACGGTGTTTCTACGGCTGGTACCCGCGAATGTATTTCGTGCGGCAGCCAATGGCCAGATGCTGGGCCTGATATTTTTCAGCCTGCTGTTCGGCTACTTCATGACGAAGATCGACCATCGTCATGCGGATACGTTGCTTAGTTTCTGGCAGGGCGTGCTCGATGTCATGATGGGGATCACCAACCTCGTAATGAGGTTCGCCCCCTTGGGTGTGTTCGCTCTGGTGGCCAAGGTCGTTTCGGGAACTGATCTTAACGCGTTGGGGGATCTTCTTTCGGTGCTGCTGCGCTTCACGTTCACGGTGCTCGCGGCACTGGCCATCCATGCCTTCGTCGTTCTGCCACTGCTGCTGCGCTTGGTGGCGGGTGTCAACCCGTTGCGTCACTACCGGGCCATGGCCCCGGCGCTGTTAACGGCGTTCTCCACCGCATCCTCTTCGGCCACTTTGCCGCTCACCATGGAGTGCGTCGAGAAGAATGCCGGCGTATCGAACCGGGTAACCAGCTTCGTGCTTCCGCTCGGCGCGACCATGAATATGGACGGGACCGCCTTGTACGAGTGTGTGGCCGCGCTGTTTATCGCCCAGGCCTACGGGGTGGATTTGGGCTTTGGGGCTCAGTTTACTGTGGTTGTGACCGCACTGCTTACGTCGGTAGGCGTCGCCGGGATTCCGGCGGCTAGTCTGGTCGCGATTACCATCATACTGGCGGCGGTGGGGTTGCCGGTCGAGGGGATCGGCTTGATCCTGGCCGTCGATCGCATATTAGACATGTTCCGCACCAGTGTGAACGTATTTAGCGACTCATGCGGGGCGGTGATCATCGGACGCTTGGAGGGTGAGCGTGGCTTGCTGGCGGGTGGTTCCCCAGAGGCTCGTGGTCGGGCGTGATCGACGCCATGCGCCCCGATCTCAGTCGGTTTCCAGACCTGCACCGACGCCGATCATGTGATATCCGGCATCCACGTAGAGTACGTCGCCGGTGATTCCGGCCGCCATATCGGAGCAGAGGAACGCTGCGGCGTTACCGACGTCCTCGATGGTGACATTGCGTCTCAGCGGAGAGCTGCGCTCGGCGTAATCCAGCAGGCGCCGGAAGTCCCCGATTCCCGCCGCTGCCAGGGTCTTGATGGGGCCCGCGGACACGGCGTTGACGCGAATGCCCTCGGGGCCCAGGCAGTTGGCCATGTAGCGGACGTTGGCCTCCAGGCTCGCCTTGGCCAGCCCCATGACGTTGTAATTGGGCATGGCGCGTTGGGAGCCCAGGTAGCTCATGGTCAGCAGTGCGCCGTTGCGTCCCTGCATCATGTTGCGTCCGGCCTTCGCAAAGGCCGCGAAACTATAGGAACTGATGTCGTGTGCGATGCGGAAACCGTCCCGCGTGACACCATCGAGATAGTCCCCCTGCAGTTGTTCACGGGGGGCAAAGGCGACCGAGTGAACAATGATGTCTAGATGTTCCCAGTAGTCATCGAGCCGTTCGAAGACTGCCTCGATCTCCGCATCGCTACCCACGTCGCAGGGCAACACGATCTCAGAGCCACACTCCCCGGCCAGCTTTTCAGCGCGGCCCTGGAGTTTCTCCCCCTGATAGGTGAAAGCCAGTTCCGCGCCTTCCCGTTGCATCGCCTGCGCAATACCCCACGCGATCGACCGGTTGCTTGCGAGACCCGCGATCAGTGCACGTTTTCCAGACAGTAATCCCATTTTACGCTCCGGTGCGCGTATGCAGGTCGGCGTAGGTTAGGTGACCGGACTCGGTATTGGATGTCGAACCCATGGTGGGGTAAGGTACCGGAAATTCCCATGATGGGGAAGAGGTGACGCGATGCGCTACCCGATAGGTCCGTGGACGGCCATGGCGAACGGGCACCCCGCTGTTACAGTGCCGCTACTGGGGCTCGACGGCGTGGGTCCCGAGGTGCGGCGGTGTCTGCGCGGATTGCCCCGCAGACGGTCATGAACCCGACACTGTCCGGTACCCGCTGGCACTGGCCGATGGCAGTTCGTGGCATGGCTCTGGCCATGGTGGTCCTTGGATCAGTGTGTTTGGGGGGGTGTAGCAAGGCCCCCTGGAACGATCCGTATCCCGCGGCGGATGCACGGGCCAACGTGCTCTACAGTGCGTTCTCGGAGCGCCCGAAACACCTGGATCCGGCGCGGGCATACAACGCCAACGAATATGAGTTCATTTCGCAGATTTACGAACCACCGTTGCAATATCAATATCTGAAACGTCCTTATCAGCTTGTCCCCCTAACCGCCACACGGATGCCACGGGCGGTATATCTGGATCACGCGGGCCGGCCATTGCCCGCGGATACGCCGCCTGACCAGATTGCCTATACGGTATATGAGATCCATATCAAGCCCGGGATACTCTACCAGCCGCATCCCGCCTTCGCCCGGGACGCCAGCGGCCGGTGGGTCTACCGGCACCTGACGCCGGGCGAAGTGAGTGAGATCGACACCCTTTCGGATTTTCACGCGACCGGCACCCGGGAGCTGGTGGCGGCGGACTACGTATACGAGATCAAGCGGCTGGCGGATCCCGAACTGCATTCGCCGATCTATGGCCTGATGAGTGGATACATCGTCGGCTTGCGGCGCCTCGCGGCCGCACTCCAGAAAGCCCGGAACAGTCAGCCGAAGGGCTACCTGGATCTGAATCGCTACCCCCTGGAGGGTGCACAGGTGGTGAATCGCTACACCTATCGCATCAAGATCCGCGGCAAGTACCCCCAGTTTCTCTACTGGCTGGCGATGCCCTTCTTTGCACCGGTACCGCCGGAGGTGGTGCGGTTCTACGCGCAGCCGGGACTGGCCGAACGCAATATTTCGCTGGACTGGTATCCGGTAGGTACCGGCCCGTACATGCTGACTGAAAACAATCCCAACCGGCGTATGGTGCTCAGCCGGAACCCGAATTTTCACCATGAGACCTACCCGCGGGAAGGCGCCCCGGGGGATCGGGAACAAGGGCTGCTCGCGGATGCCGGGCGACCGCTTCCGTTTGTGAATCGCGTGGTGTTCAGTCTGGAGAAGGAGAGTATCCCATACTGGACCAAGTTTCTGCAGGGATACTATGACGTGTCCGGGATCTCCTCGGACAGTTTCGATCAGGCGGTGCAGATCGGGGGCCAGGGGCAGGTGAGCCTGACGCCGGCCATGAAGGCCAAAGGCATTGCGCTACGCACCAGCGTGGCGCCGGCGATCTACTACATGGGCTTCAATATGCTGGATCCCACCGTGGGCGGTTACTCCGAGGCGGCACGTAAGCTGCGCCAGGCAATCTCCATTGCCGTCAATTACGAGGAATACGTGGCGATATTCCGCAACGGACGCGGGATCGCCGCCCAGGGTCCGTTGCCCCCCGGCATTTTCGGTTACCGCCAGGGGCCGCAGGGGATTGATCGCTACGTCTATGATTGGAAGGACGGTCGGCCCCAGCGCAAGACCGTGGCCGATGCACGCAACCTCCTTGCTCAAGCCGGTTACCCCGGCGGCGTGGACCGCAAGACCGGTGTTCCGCTGATCCTGTACCTGGATATCGCCTCCAACTCCGGGCCGGACGAAAAGGCGCTGCTGGATTGGTATCGGAAGCAGTTCGCGAAACTTGGCATACAACTCGTGGTCCGGAGCACTTTCTACAATCGTTTCCAGGACAAGATGCAGAAGGGGACGGAGCAGATATTCCTGTGGGGTTGGACTGCCGACTATCCGGACCCGGAGAACTTCCTGTTTCTGCTCTATGGGCCTAACGGCAAGGTCGAGCACGGCGGGGAGAATGCGGCCAATTACCAAAATCCCGCATTCGACCGTTTGTTCGACCAGATGAAGAATATGGATAATGGTCCGGGACGCCAGGCCGTTATCGACCGGATGGTGCGTATCGCGGACCGCGACGCGCCGTGGGTCTGGGGTTTTCATCCCAAGGAGTTTCGCCTTTATCATGCCTGGGACCACAACGTGAAGCCGAACCTGATGGCAAACAACACATTAAAATACATACGGATCGACCCAGACTTGCGTGCCAAGCTGCGGCGTCGCTGGAACCGGCCGGTACTGTGGCCGTTGCTGGCCTTGGTGGCGCTGTTCACGCTCCCGGCACTCGCGACCTATTTGTACCGGGAACACCGCCGCCCCGGTGGCTCCGCGGCCGACTGACGAGAATGGAACAACGACTCCGTAGAGCCGATCCGAGGTAGAGAGGTTCCCGCGATGTTGGCCTATGTGATACGGCGCGTACTGTATGCAATTCCGATTCTGATCGGTGTAAACCTAATTACTTTCGTGTTGTTTTTTTCCGTGAATTCCCCGGACGATATTGCCCGTATGCAGCTCGGTGTCAAGCGCGTGACACCCGAGGCGATCCAGATATGGAAGCACGAGCGTGGCTACGATCTCCCCATGCTCTACAATTCCACCCAGTCCGGGTTGGAGAGGTTTACGGATACTATATTTTTCCAGAAATCGATTCGCCTCTTTCTGTTTCACTTCGGACGTTCGGACAGCGGACGGGATATCGGCTACGATATCCGCCAGCGCATGTGGCCAAGCTTGGCGATTGCCGTCCCGGTATTCATCGTCGGCCTGTTGACCAACATCACGTTTGCCCTGCTGATTGTGTTCTTCCGTTCCACTTACGTAGAACTGTCGGCGGTGGTTCTGACAGTGGTGTTGATGTCTATTTCGAGCCTGTTTTACATCATCGCCGGGCAGTATCTTGTCGGGAAACTAATGCACTTGGTCCCGATTTCCGGCTATGCGGGCGGTTTTAGCGCCTTCAAGTTCTTGGTGCTGCCGGTGGCGGTGGGCGTGGCATCCGGGATCGGATCAGGAACACGCTGGTACCGCACCTTGTTCCTGGAAGAATACGGAAAGGATTACGTGCGCACGGCGCGTGCCAAGGGTTTGTCCGAGATCCAGGTGCTGTTTCGCCATGTGCTCAAAAATGGCATGGTCCCGATTCTCACTGGTGCGGTAGTTATTCTGCCCCTGCTGTTCACCGGAAATCTGATTCTGGAATCCTTCTTTGGCATACCCGGACTGGGGAGCTATACCATCGACGCGATACAGAGCCAGGACTTTGCGATCGTTCGCACGATGGTGTTCTTGGGCTCGGTGCTCTACATCCTGGGGCTGTTGCTGACCGATATCTCCTATACCCTGGTAGATCCGCGGATCCGGCTGACATGAAGCGGATCGGCCAAGTTGTAGGGACCAAACCGCGGGGAGCGCGCGGGTCATGGTAAAGCCGGTATTCCTGTGGACGGATCTGCTGCTCTATGTGCTGGTCGCGGCCGTAGTGGCCCTGGCTCTGTATGCACGCCAGCGCGAGCACCTGCGGGCGCCGTGGCGCCGGGTCCTGCAGGATCGGCTAGGGGTGGCGGCGCTGGTGATTTTGAGCGCCTACCTCGCGGTGGGGATGCTGGACTCGGTGCACTTCCGCCTTGCGGTGGAGCCCGCATCATCGGGGTCCGCCGGTCGCTACTCCGGTCAGGTACTGAGTCTGCTTGACGTGATGCTCACGGACCTGCGCACCCACGACGAGCGTACCTATTCTGCGCCACTGGCGACGCACCTGTTCAGCCGGGAGACCGTGGAGCGTCCGGATGGGCGCGAGGTCCGGATCTACCCGCGGTTGCGTTACGGCGGGGCACAACTTGCGGATCCGGCCCGCGATAAGTGGCCGGACATCGAGTGGACCGCGCTACGTGGTGCGGCAGCCGCGGCCTTGTGGTGGATGGGTGTGACCGGCCTGCTCGTGGTGGTCATGGCGTTCCGCAGGGGTCGCGCTTTCATTTCCATGCTGAAGGCAGTGCTGGGCGGTGATACAGAATTGCCTTGGAACGTGGCACTCTACACCCTCGGCATACTGATGCTCTTCGCTTCCGTTACCGGTCATCTGGCGGTGCACTATCACGTGTTTGGTACCGACAAGGTCGGCGAGGACGTGCTTTATCAGACCATCAAGAGCATTCGGACCGGGTTGATGATCGGCACATTGACCACCCTGGTGATGTTGCCCTTCGCGCTTGTGCTGGGGATTGCAGCAGGCTATTTTCGCGGTTGGGTTGATGACGTGATTCAGTATCTCTATACGACCCTCAATTCGATACCCGGCGTACTGTTGATTGCGGCCGCGATTCTTATGCTGGAGGTCTACATGGCGAATCATCCAACCATGTTTGAGACAGTGATCGCGCGCGCCGATCTGCGCCTGCTGTTCCTGTGCATTATCCTGGGAGTTACGAGCTGGACGGGACTGTGCCGGCTGCTGCGCGGCGAGGCCCTCAAACTGCGTGAGCTGGACTACGTGCAGGCGGCGCAGGCATTTGGCGTGAGTCATCCGCGGGTGCTGGTGCGCCACATCCTGCCCAATGTGATGCACATCGTGCTGATCTCGGTGGTCCTGGATTTCAGTGGTTTGGTGCTTGCGGAGGCGGTACTGTCCTATGTCGGCGTCGGGGTGGATCCCAGCACTTACAGTTGGGGCAATATGATCAACCGCGCACGGCTGGAGCTGGCGCGGGAGCCGGTTGTGTGGTGGTCCTTGTTGGCGGCTTTCCTGTTCATGTTTGTTCTGGTACTGTCGGCAAACTTGTTCGCCGACGCGGTGCGCGACGCCTTTGACCCCCGGCTGCGTAAAGGTTGATGGTTCCCGTTAGTGCATCAGCGTGATGACCGGTGCGTGGCGTTGGGAGTTGGATACCGAGATGACGGAAGTCCTGCTGAGTATCGAGGGCCTGGAGACCCGGATCGGCGACGGTGCAACGGCCGTACGTGCGGTGGATGGGCTGAATCTCGCGATCCGTCGTGGCGAAACCTTCGCGCTGCTCGGCGAATCCGGTTGCGGCAAGTCCATGACCGCGCTGTCGATCCTGCGGTTGGTGCCGCAGCCCGCGGGGCGGATTGTCGCCGGGCGCGTGATGCTCAGGGACCGGAATCTGCTGGAGTTGTCGGAAGCGGAAATGCGCCGCGTACGTGGCGGACAGATCGGTATGATTTTTCAGGAGCCGATGACGTCGCTTAATCCGGTGCTTACCGTGGGGCGGCAGATCGGCGAGGCGGTGCAGGTTCATCAGGGCTTGCGCGGTGCGATTTTACGCCGTCGCACCCTGGAATTGTTGGACGCGGTCGGGCTTCCGGATCCGCCGCGGCGTATCGGCGAATATCCGCACCAGCTATCGGGCGGTATGAAACAGCGGGTGATGATTGCGATCGCGCTGGCGGGAGAGCCGCAGCTGTTGATTGCCGACGAGCCTACCACCGCCTTGGACGTGACGATTCAGGCGCAGGTGCTGGAACTCCTGCGTGGCCTGCAGCGCGACACCGGCATGGCCTTGCTGCTGATTACTCATGATCTGGGGGTGGTGGCGCAGACGGCGGACCGGGTGGGCGTGATGTACGCGGGCCATGTGGTAGAGGAGGCCCCGCGGGCGCAGTTCTTCGCGGCTCCGCGCCATCCCTACAGTCGCAAGCTGTTCGAGTCGTTGCCCGGCATGGAGAAGCGCGAGCACGCATTGGCAGTGATTCCCGGGTCGGTGCCGTCCTTGGCCCAGATATTCCCGGGTTGCCGGTTTGCCGAGCGCTGTGGCTTCGCGTGGGACACCTGCCGTGCAACGGTCCCGGTGTGGTCGATCCTTCCGGACGGGCACGGTGTGCGCTGCCACCGTTACGATCCGCGTTTCGCGGCGGAGGGGCCCCGGGAGGGGTCGGAGCCTGCGGCGCCGGTTACCGGGGTGACGCGCGCCGCCGCGCAGCGGGACGGTGAACTGCTGCAGGTGGACGGCCTCAAGGTGTACTTCCCGATCCACACGGGGTTGTTCCAGCGTGCGAGCGGATGGGTGCATGCAGTTGACGGGGTATCTCTGGAGGTGCGTGGTGGGCGAACGCTTGCGCTGGTAGGTGAATCCGGCTGCGGCAAGACCACAGTGGCCAAGGGTATTCTGCAGCTGATCCGTCCCACTGCGGGCCATGTGCGGTTCGCGGGGGCGGAGCTGACGGAGCTGCGCGGTGCGGCGCTGCGCCGGCGGCGAGCGGACCTGCAGATCATCTTTCAGGACCCCTATTCCTCCATGAACCCGCGCATGATGGTAGGGGACATCGTGGAGGAGGGGATGACGGCCCTCGGAGTGGGAGCGGACCGCGCCGCGCGCCGCGCCCGGGTGGCGCAGTTGTTGGAGCAAGTAGGTTTGACAGCTGCGGCGCGGGAACGCTATCCGCACGAGTTTTCCGGGGGGCAGCGCCAGCGCATCTGTATCGCACGTGCCCTGGCGGTCAGTCCGAAACTCATCGTCTGCGACGAGCCCACCAGCGCGTTGGATGTGTCGGTCCAGGCCCAGATCCTGAACCTACTCAATCGTCTGCAGGCCGAACTCGGCCTGTCCTTTCTGTTCATTACCCATAATCTCGCGGTGGTGTCCTATCTCGCCCATGAGGTGGCGGTGATGTACCTGGGCCGGATCGTGGAACGAGGCACCGTGGAGGAGGTCCTGCGCGGTCCCCTGCATCCTTACACCCAGGCCTTGCTGTCGGCGGTACCGGTCATCGAACCGGAGTCCCGCCGGGAGGTGATCCGACTGGAGGGGGATCCGCCGTCGCCGGTGCATCCGCCCCTGGGTTGCCACTTCCACGCACGCTGTCCCCAGACAATGCCGATATGCCGCGAGCGCTATCCCGAAGAGACCCGAGTCAGCGCCACGCACCGTGTTCTTTGCCACCTGCATGGGCCCTAGCCTGAATGGCGTTTACTTAAGCTCCGCTGTTGGAGCCGGACTAGCCGGTGGGGTGCGCCGCGGAAACCACGGAACGTTCGCAAGAGTTACGTCTTTGCCCGCGGGTTCCGACGTTTTCGTTCAATCCGGCGGCGGTTCGTTTCCCGCGACCAAAACGGCGTCTTCTATCCCTCGAGCATCTAAGTCCGAACAGCGCCTCGGGGACCGATCCGAGTCTTCATGTCGGTATTGCGGAGGCGCTTGCCCGGGTGGGATGCACTCCGCGCGCGCATTGTTAAGGAGTGTCGGCTATGCCCCCGGCACTCTGCGGCTGGTGCGCCACGTCGGCGGGCTGATGGCCCGGAGGTGTGCACCGGCAAAAGGTTCGAGCCTAGCGCGTCCCGGTACCCATTGTGTTCCGGCCCGTCTACCGATTCCGGTATACTCTCGCCCTACAGGTGGATGTAAACCGTTCGTTTTATAATGGAAAATCCTGCTGCGGAGATCCCAGTCATGACCGTGTCGTCTTTTCATCCTCCCCAACGGACCCTGATGGGTCCCGGCCCCTCGGATGTGCCTCCGCGTATCCTGGAGGCCATGGCGCGTCCCACGATCGGGCATCTGGACCCGGCATTCGTGGAGATGATGGACGAGGTCAAGGAGCTACTGCGCTATGCGTTCCAGACCCGCAACGCCCTGACGATGCCGGTCTCTGCACCCGGGTCCGCGGGTATGGAGACCTGCTTCGTGAACCTAGTGGAGCCCGGCGACGAGGTGGTGGTGTGCCGCAACGGGGTATTCGGCGGACGCATGAAGGAGAACGTGGAACGGGCGGGGGGTGTGCCGGTGCTGGTGGATGATCCTTGGGCAAGTCCGGTGGACCCGGACAAGCTCGAAGATGCCCTGAAGACCCACCCCAAGGCCCGCGTGGTGGCCTTTGTCCATGCGGAGACTTCCACGGGAGCCCAGTCCGATGCCAAGACCCTGGTGGACATCGCCCACCGTCATGATTGCCTGGCGATCGTGGATGCGGTGACCTCTCTCGGGGGTACGCCGGTACGGGTGGACGAATGGGGTGTGGATGCCATCTATTCGGGGACCCAGAAGTGCCTGTCCTGTACCCCGGGACTGTCCCCCATCAGCTTCAGTGAGCGGGCCATGGAGGTGGTGAAACACCGCAAGACCCGGGCCCAGAGTTGGTTCCTGGATCTGGGCCTGGTGTTGGGCTACTGGGGTGCGGGGGCGCGGCGCACCTATCACCATACCGCCCCCGTCAACGCCCTGTACGGGCTCCACGAGGCCCTGGTGCTGCTCCAGGAAGAAGGGCTTGAGGCGGCATGGGCACGCCACGCCCGCAACCACCAGGCCCTGCGGGCCGGTCTGGAGGCCATGGGGATGCGCTTCGTGGTGCGGGAGGACGCCCGCCTCCCCCAGTTGAACGCCGTCACTATCCCCCCGGGGGTGGACGACGGGCTGGTACGTCAACGCCTGTTGCGGGATTACAGTCTGGAAATCGGGGCTGGGCTGGGGGATCTCGCGGGGAAGGTCTGGCGTATCGGTCTGATGGGCCACAGCAGCCGGCCGCGTAACGTCTTGCTACTGCTGGGTGCCCTGGATGGGGTGCTGGGAGACTTGGGGGCGCCCATCCAGCGGGGCGTTGCGGTGGATGCCGCCCTCGGCAGCTACCGCGCGGGCTAGCCCGCGCGGCCCGGGTTTAGATACTGTCCGCCTGCCGCATCACGTTTACATGCAGGGTGAGGCGTTGGCCGGGGTGCAGGATCCCGCGGGCGGACAGCTCGTTCCAGTGGCAGAGCTGCGCCACACTCACCTTGAAGCGCTGGGAGATCCGTGCCAGGGAGTCCCCGCGACGCACGGTGTAACGGATGGTCTGCACCACGCCCAAGCGGGCGGGTGGGCCGGCGGGGGCCCGATAGGCCACCGTGGTGGTGAGGCCGCGTTTCCAGATGACCAGCTTGCGGCCGGGTTTCAGGACATCCCCCGGTGCGATCCCGTTCCAGCGGGCCAGGGTGTGGACCGGGACCCCGAAGCTACGGGCGATATTCCACAGGGTGTCCCCGGGGCGCACGGTGTGCACCATCTTCTCGCCGACCCGTGGCGTGTGCAAGAGCGCGAGCCGGCGCTGGTCCGCACTCAAACGGTAGTGGGCCAGGGATTCCTGGGCCACCGGGATGACGAGGTGACTACCGGCCCGGATCTCGATTCCCCGCAGATGATTGACTTGCTGCAGCAGGGCCACGGTAGTGTGGTAGTGGCGCGCGATCTGCGAGAGGGTTTCTCCGGGACGGATCTGATGGCGCGTCCAACTGACGTGTTCGTCTTCGGGAAGCACGGCGAGTTTTCTCAGAAACGTCACCGCGTCCGCTTTTGGGAGCAGCAGGCGATGGGGACCATGCGGATCCGTGGCCCAGCGGTTGAAGCCCGGGTTCAGTTTGTACACCTGATCCAGGGGTAGGCCTGATAGCTCCGCCACGCGCGCCAAGTCGATTTGGGAGCGGATCTGGACCACCGCAAAATACGGCTTATCGGGGACCGTGGGCAACGTAAGGTCATACCGCTTCGGGTTGGCGACCAACTCGCCCAGTGCCAGCAATTTGGGCACGTAGGCCTGGGTTTCACTGGGCAGATCCAGGTGCCAGAAATCCGTCGGGCGGCCGAGACGCTGGTTGCGTTGTATAGCGGCCTGTACGGTGCCCGCTCCGGAGTTGTAGGCCGCCAAGGCGAGCAGCCAGTCGCCGTTGAACTGATCCTTGAGTTGTTCCAGATAGTCCAGGGCCGCACGCGTGGACGCGTAGATATCCCGGCGCCCGTCGTACCACCAGTTTTGCTTCAGGCCGAAACGACGCCCGGTGGAGGGAATGAACTGCCAGAGTCCGGCGGCGCGGCCGTGCGAGTAGGCGAAGGGCTGGAATGCGCTCTCCACCACCGGCAGCAGCGCGATCTCGCTGGGCATATGGCGTACTTCAACCTGCTGCTGGATGAAATACAGAAACGGCTCGCTGCGTATGAAGGCGCGGTCAAGGTACTTAGGATGGCGTGCGTACCAGTCCCGTTCCGCGATGACACGGGCGTTGTCCGGATGCGGCAAGCCGAAGCCTGCCCGGAGCCGACTCCATAGGTTGGGTGGTTCCGCGTTGGCTTGGTCCATCTGGTCCGCGGGAGCGGTTTGGGTGGGTACCGCGACGGTTGCCTGTGGCGCCGCGGCCGTGGCGGACGCTGGCGCGATGGCGTTCGTGCCTTCCCCGATGGGCGGGCGCAATCCACTGCAGCCGCTCACCCCCAACAGGGCCAGCAACCCGACGAATAACGTACATTCCTTGAGGCGGGCGCAGGTCATCATCACATCCCTCTTGGCGGCCGCTAGTTCCCTGAACTTTATAGGCATCTGTTTGATAGGCCCGGAAGGGGGCGGGGGTTCCGGCCGGGGCCCGTGGGAGAGCGTAGCGGGTCAGGGGGGGGGATTTCTGTGCCCTCAGTCACATCCATTAAAGAGGCATTGGGCTGCGGGCGCGGCCTACGGATGGCGCGGATAATGCGAGTGATCGGATTGGGCGCCTGGTGCGGCGTGGTGTTCTTGGTTGTTCTTTTGCCCGCGCTCAGTCCACTCCCGTGGCTACTGCGGACGTAAACCGGGATAAGTCTGTCCATGGAGGCGCATCGTGCCAGGGTTTTCGACGTGAATCAACTTTACTGGGGGCCCATGAACCCGGGTAGGGTTCTGTGGGACAATAGGCCATCGGGAGCGGTCACCGGCCCCCAGTAGTGATGCGCAGGGGTACACACATGGAGTGGTTCGGCTTTCGGGCTGCCGCGCCACCGGCGCGGCAGCGGCTTCGGGACTGGTACGGCGGGCCCCTGGGCGCGATGCTCTGGGAGACGGAGTGCCGCCAACTGGAGGCGCTGTTACCTACCCTGTTCGGGTACCATGCCCTCCAGTTGGGGTCTCTGGGGCCGGATCGGGACCAAGGGCTGCTGCGTGCCTGCCGCATTTCGCACCGGGTCGTGCTGGACCCCGAAGGCGGCGGGAACGGGTGTCTCCGGGCCAGCGCTGGTGCCTTGCCCATTGCGTCCGACAGCGTGGATGTGGTCGTTCTGCCTCACACCCTGGAGTTCGTGGCCGACCCCCACCAAGTGCTTCGTGAGGTCAGTCGGGTGCTGGTGGCCGAAGGTCATGTGGTAATCCTGGGCTTCAATCCCTGGGGCCCCTGGGGGTGGTGGCGCCTTGTCCGTGCCCGGACCCGGGCCATGCCCTGGTGCGGGCGGTTCTTTAGCCAGACCCGGATTCGGGACTGGTTGGCGCTGTTGGGTCTCGACCCGGTGGTGGCGCGCGGCTATTTTTTTCGCCCACCCCTCGAGTATGCGGGCCTGATGCGCCGCATGGGTTTCCTGGAACGGGCCGGTGGTTGCGGGTGGTTCTCGGTCGCGGCCGGTGCGTACGTCGTGATGGCCCGCAAACGGGTGATCGCCCTGACCCCGGTACGCCCGCGTTGGCAGGCGCGCCGCCGCCTGGTTGCCACGAGTCTAGCCGAACCCTCCGCACGGGTGGCCAAGCACGGTGGATGAGGTGGAGATCTACACCGACGGGGCGTGCCGCGGCAATCCCGGTCCCGGCGGCTGGGGCGCACTGCTGCGGTTCCGCGGTACCGAGAAGAGCCTCCATGGCGGGGAGGCGCAGACCACTAACAACCGTATGGAGCTGATGGCGGCGATCCAGGCACTGGAGGCACTGAAGCGGCCGTGCCAGGTACGGGTTACCACCGATTCCGAGTATGTCCGCAAGGGTGTGACCGAGTGGCTGCCCCAGTGGAAGCGCCGCGACTGGAAGACCGCCGGGCGCAAGCCAGTCAAGAACGCCGATCTATGGCGCAGGCTGGATGCTGCCGCTGCCGCCCACCAGGTGAGCTGGTGCTGGGTAAAGGGGCACAGCGGGCATCCGGAGAACGAGCGCGCCGACGCCCTGGCGAACCGCGGGATTGACGAACTAGGCTACCGCGCGGCAGGCGAATAACGCCCTCCGACCCGGTGGCCACGTATCCGTCGACGATCCCGGAACTCACCGATCTCAAGGAACCGCGACCATGCGCCAGATCATCCTGGATACCGAGACTACCGGCCTGGAGCCGGAACACGGGCACCGTATCATCGAGATCGGGTGTGTCGAGTTGGTAGGCCGCCGGCCTACGGGGCACGACTATCACCAGTATCTACAGCCGGATCGAGACATCGACGAGGCCGCCTTGGAAGTCCATGGCATCACCCGGGAGTCCTTGGCCGACAAGCCGCGTTTCGGAGATATCGCACAGGACCTGCTGGACTATCTGCGCGGCGCCGAGCTGATCATTCACAACGCGCCGTTCGATGTCGGCTTCCTCAACGCAGAGTTCGGACTTCTTGGGAAGCAATGGGGCCGGATCGAAGACCACTGCGCGGTGCTGGACACCCTGGCAATGGCCCGCCAGCTGCATCCCGGCCAGCGCAATACGTTGGACGCGCTGTGTAAACGCTATGGCGTGGACAGTTCCCAGCGCACCCTGCATGGCGCCTTGCTGGATGCGGAGATCCTGGTTGACGTCTATCTCGCGATGACCGGTGGCCAGGTCTACCTCTCTCTGGGTGACGAGCCGCAGGGAGCGCAGCACGCCGAGTCTCCCGCGATCCGGCCAGTGGACGGCGCTCGTCGCCCCCTGCCGGTGGTCTTTGCCGACCCCGAGGAGCGTGCCGCCCATGAGCGCTATCTGGAGTTACTGGACGCGGCCGCGGGCGCTCCCTGCTTATGGCGGTCCCTGGACCCGCCAGAGCGATGAGCGTACGCGCGACCAGCGCGCCGGGGCGGCCTTACATCAGGTAACGTGCGTAGACATAGGCGCTGGCGATGGCGACGCTCAGCAGCATCAACGGGAAGGCCTGCAGCAGGAACGGAATAAATCGAATCGGGTAGCCGGCGCGTTCCGAAAATCCGGCCACGATCAGATTCGCGCTGGCGCCGATGATCGACCCATTGCCCCCAAGGCAGGCGCCCAGCGCCAGCGACCACCACAGGGGCAGCAATTGATGTGTCCCCCCGAAACTTGGCGCCATGCTCTTGATGAGAGGGATCATCGTGGCTACGAACGGAATGTTGTCGACGATGGAAGACGCGACGGCGGATACCCACATTACCGTCATGGCGGTCACCGCCATGCTGCCGCCGGTAAGGGCCAGCACTTCATGCGCCATGATCGTCAGTACGCCCGCCCGGTCTATGCCGTGCACCACGATGAACAGTCCGACGAAGAAGAAAATGGTGACCCATTCCACTTCACTGAAGGCGTGATGCACGTTTCGGGACTGGTCTTCTGATTTTCGTGTCCAGTTGTCCAGCAGCAGGAGCAACGCCGCGCCGAACATGGCGACGGTCGCGGGCTCGACATGCAGGATATGCGCGAGAACAAAGCCCAGGATCACCAGCGACAACACCGCCAAAGACTGCTTTAGGAGCCGGGGGTCGGTGATCGCTTCGCGCTCATCGAACTTCAGGACGCGTTGGCGCGCCTCCTCGGTGGCGCGCAATTTCCGGCCGTAGAACAGGTAGATCGGCACCAGGGTCGCAGCCATGATGATTAACACGACCGGCGTTAGATTCAACAGGAAATCGACGAAGCTCAGGTGCGCGGCGGATCCAATCATGATATTCGGCGGGTCACCGATCAGTGTCGCGGTGCCTCCTATGTTCGAGAACAGGATCTCGCTGAACAGGAACGGGTAGGGGTGTACCCCCAGTTCCTCGGTGATGAGTAGTGTTACGGGGGCAATCAGGAGCACCGTCGTGACATTGTCCAGGAACGATGAAAACAAGGCGGTGACCATCGACAGCATCAGCAATATGCCCCAGGGGCGCGCGTCGACCTTCTTGGCTGACCAGATCGCAACGTACTGAAAGACGCCACAACGCCGCGTGACCGCGACGATCACCATCATCCCGGTAAGCAGGCCCAGGGTATTGAAGTCGATCCCCCGGATTGCCGTCTGCTGGTTGAGAATGCCGGCGAAGATCATCGCGCCGGCGCCCAGCAGCGATACGATGGCACGGTTGACGCGTTCGGTGATGATCACCACATAGGTGGCAACAAACAGGATGCTGGATACCCACAGAGGGTCCCAACCGAAGATCACCTTGGGGAGCCACGTCCCTGCGGCCTCACCATGCATGATCAGTCCTTGTACGCCAGCTTTTGGACTACATCCGAGTAGGAAACGATTCCCAGCAGGCGTCCGGATTCCTCGTCGACCACCGGCAGGTTGTCATGGGTGTGATAGAGGATAAGCAAGGTTTCCATCAGCGGCGTGGCCGGGTGTACGACGGTGACCGTATCGTCCGACTGTCCGCCCACCGCAAGTTCCCCTACCTCCTGTATGCGCTGTTGTATGGAGTCCCCGACCGCGCGCGTGTTGATCTCCTGCAAGCGTGCGCGCAGGTCGTCGATGGCGTCGTGCACATAGGTGAGGTTGGTGAGGCCGCCGCGCACGGTGGCGGCCTTGGGCAGGAGTAGTTGGAGCAGACGGGTGATGCTGAAGATGCCGACGAAGTGTCCGTCGTCCCCGACCACCGGCAGTGCCTGGAGGCGATGGCGCAGCAGCAGGTCCGTGGCGTGGCCCACGGTGTCGGTGGCGTTCAGGGTGACCGGCTGCCGGTTCATGATGAATTCAGCGTTCATTGCGGTTCCCCTGCGCAGTGCGGCGGCTCCGACCGGGGAATTCTTGCACGGATGTGCCTATGGGTCCACTGCGCGCGCGTATCCGGCAGCAACGGTTTGCCCGTCCGGCAGATGTCCTGGATAATGCTGCTCCGGTCGCGAGCCTGGTCCGGGCCCGCTGATCGGGCCGGAGCGCGCGGCCGCGCCGGTGATACAGGAGGGTCGTAACGATGCCGGAAGTCGTGATGTATTGCACCGCGCGATGCGGTTACTGTCGTTTTGCCGACGCCTTGTTGAGTGCCAAGGGGGTCAGTGCGACCAAGATATGGGTGGACCGGGAGCCGGAACGCTATGATGAGATGGTGCAGCGCGCCCGGCGCAGTACCGTACCGCAGATCTTCATCGGAGAACGACACATCGGCGGCTATACGGATCTCGCCGCGCTGGAGTCCGCCGGCGAGTTGGATGTGCTGCTCGCCGGGAGTGGACCTGCCCCCGTGTAACGACGTGGCGGGTTGAATGGGCCGAGGGGCGGCCTTCCCGCGATCCCGTCAGACCTTGTAAAAGGATCGATACCAGTCGACGAAGCGGGCCACCCCCACCTCGACCGGTGTGCCCGGGCGGTAGCCTACGTCGCGTTCCAGATCCTCCACGTCGGCGTAGGTATCCGGGACGTCCCCCGGCTGCAAGGGCAGCAGGTTCTTCTCCGCGGTTCGGCCCAGACACTGCTCGAGGACCCCGATGTAGCGCATGAGTTCAACGGTCTGATTGTTGCCGATGTTGTAGAGCCGGTAGGGGCCCATACTGCTGGCGGAGTCGGGCTCGTCCCCGGACCAGTCCGGGTTTGCCGAGGGGATCCGGTCCAATACCCGTATGACGCCCTCGACGATATCGTCGATATATGTGAAGTCCCGGCGATGTTTGCCGTAATTGAATACGTCGATGGGTTCCCCGGCCAGGATGTGCCGCGTGAAGAGGAACAACGCCATATCGGGTCGTCCCCAAGGTCCGTAGACCGTGAAAAAGCGCAGGCCGGTGGTGGGCGTCCCGTACAGGTGGCTGTAGGTGTGCGCCATCAGTTCGTTGGCCTTCTTGGTCGCCGCGTACAGGCTCACCGGGTGGTCCACGTTATGGTGGACCGAGAACGGCATCCGGGTGTTGGCGCCGTAGACCGAACTGCTGGATGCGTAGACCAGGTGCTCGACGTCGTGGTGCCGGCAACCCTCCAATATATTCGTGAACCCCACCACATTCGTTTCTATGTAGGAGTGCGGGTTGGTGATGGAATAACGCACGCCGGCCTGCGCGGCCAAATTGACCACACGATCCGGCTTGTGACGCGCGAAGGCTTCCGCGACGTCGGCCCGGTTTGCAAGATCTATCTTGAGTTCCGTATAACCGGAATGTGCCTTGTTGCGTGCCAGCCGGGCCAGCTTCAGGTTTACGTCGTAGTAGTCGTTGAGGTTATCGAGCCCAATGACCTCGTCGCCGCGTTCCAACAGGCGCAGGGAGAGGGACGAGCCGATGAAGCCTGCCGAACCGGTTACGAGTACTTTCATTTCAACTCCAGGATGATTTTCGTATGGGTCCAGGCGCTAGCCCAAGGTGCCGGTCGTTGCTTGCGTCCCGCGCTTTGGCCGGGCGATGGGAGCGTTGATCGGCCTGCAAGCGTGAAACACCAGCCTAGAGGCGTGCGTCGACTGCATCCCGCGGGAGCATGCCTTTCACGTCGAACAGAACCATGTCCGGCTTACCGAATTGGCGCAGCCGTTCCACACCCATTTCCAGGAACTGCCGGTGCCCCACGGCGAGAATGACGGCGTCGTACTTGCCGGGAGTCGGCGCCGTCACAAGATCGATGGCGTATTCGTGCCGGGCCTCGGCCGCATCCACCCAGGGATCGTATACGTCCAGGTTGGCATGGTAGCTGCGGAATTCCTCCAGCATGTCGGTCACGCGCGTATTGCGCAGATCGGGGCAGTTCTCCTTGAAGGCGAGCCCCAACACCAGGATGTTGGCGCCGACCACGTGGATCCGCCGGTGCGTCAGCAGTTTCACCACACGCTCCGCCACGTGGGCCCCCATCCCGTCGTTGATACGCCGGCCGGCCAGGATGATTTCCGGGTGATACCCCAGTTCCTGCGCCTTGTGGGTGAGGTAATAGGGGTCCACGCCGATACAGTGCCCGCCTACCAAGCCGGGGCGGAAGGGCAGAAAATTCCACTTGGTGCCCGCGGCCTCCAGTACTTCCAGTGTATCGATGCCGAGCCGGTGGCAGATCAGTGCAAGCTCGTTAATGAGCGCGATATTCACGTCGCGTTGGGTGTTCTCAATTACCTTGGCGGCCTCTGCCACGCGGATGCTGCTGGCGCGGTGGGTTCCGGCGGGAATGATTCGGCGGTATAGCGCGTCTATAAAGTCGGCGGCCTGCGGGGTGGAGCCGGAAGTGACCTTCAGGATTGACGTGACCCGGTGCTCCTTGTCGCCTGGATTGATCCGCTCGGGGCTGTAGCCGACGAAGAAATCCCGGTTATAAACTAGGCCGGATTCAGCTTCCATGATCGGGACGCACACCTCCTCGGTAGCGCCCGGATATACCGTGGACTCAAAGACGACCACGTCGCCTTGGGCAAGCACTAGGCCGATGGTGCGGCTGGCGGCTTCCAAGGGGCTGAGATCGGGGCGTTTGTGCCGGTCGATGGGGGTCGGGACAGTGACGATATAGACGTTGCAGGAGACGAGATCCTTGCCCAGGGAGGTGAAGGTAAGGTGGCGTGCGGACGCCAGTTCCTCGGCATTTGCCTCCAGGGTGCGGTCTCGGCCGGCCTTCAGCTCTTCCACCCGGTCGGGTTTGATATCAAAGCCCACCGTGGGGAACTGTTTCCCGAACTCCACGGCCAGCGGCAGTCCGACATATCCCAATCCGATTACAGCGATACGACTGTTTTCAAGGTCAAACATAGTGGTTCTCACCGTGGTGTGGATGCACCGGCCAAGGCGCCCGAGGACCCCCGGTCGGGGCTCTCCATGCGGTCGGCGGCCGCAGGCCGCCGAGTTGCGCCGCCTGTCGCGGGACCCGGGTAGTCTACCGGAGTCGCGAGGCCGGGGCGATAGTCGCCCCCTGCCGGGTAACGTTGTCACACTCGTTTCGCCGGCCTATAGTAGGCTTCCCGGCGGGTCGAAAGAACCAGAATCCCGGCCCCTGGCGTTCCCGGAGACCACCTCAAACGCAATCTATACTGCGCTGCGTGGGGCGAGCTCGGTCGTTCCGTATTGACCATGACGCCGTGAACAACCCAATTCAACCAAGATGTTTCCGACCGTCGCCTAACGCGGGGATGGGCTGATCCGGGGGGCTCGTGGGCTCAATCCGTTTGTTCAGACACTACGTACGGGTGCCGCTCATACTGTTGGGCGTGGTGGAGGCCGTGGTCTTCGCGACGTCGGTCTATGTCGGCGCCTATATCCGTTTCTTCCCGAACCTGAACGAAATCGATGCCAGCATTGGCTCGTTGATCCCCCGCTCGGTGATCTATGCGGCGGTCATGGTGTTGAGCCTCTCGGCGGTGGGCCTGTATCACGGCCGTTTCCGCGAGGGGCTGCTGGGTGTCCTACTGCGCATTCTCGTCGGCTTCGCGCTTGGGCTGGTGCTCCTGATCCTGCTCTTCTATGTGTTTCCGGACCGGTTCTTTCTCGGTCGCGGCGCGCTTGGGTTGAGTACCGTCATCGCCCTGGCGGGGATCATCGTCACCCGGGGGCTCTTCTTTACCACGGTGATGGACCAGGGCGCTCTCAAGCGCCAGGTGCTGGTGCTGGGGGCGGGGTCCAAGGCCGCTTCCATCACGCGACTGCGCCGTCGGGTCGACAAACGCGGCTTCAACCTGGTGGGCTTCGTCCATGTCGAGGGCGAACAGGATGTAGTGCCTCCGGACCAAGTGGTCCGGCCGGATGTGCCGCTGGTGGAGTTTGCCACGCAACACCAGGTGGATGAGATCGTCGTGGCGGTGGACGACCGGCGTAGAGGTTTTCCACTCCACGAACTGCTGGATTGTCGGCTCAGCGGTCTCGACGTGGTCGACATCCTCACGTTTTTTGAGCGCGAGACGGGCAAGGTACGCATCGATCTGCTCAATCCGAGCTGGCTGGTATTCTCCGATGGCTTCCAGCAAAGCGCGATCCGCGAGATATCCAAGCGGCTATTCGACATTGTGGCGAGCGCTTCCATATTTGCGATCACTTGGCCGGTGATGGCCTTTGCGGCTGCCGTCATTCTTATCGAGAGTCGGGGTCGTGGCACGGTACTCTATCGGCAGGCGCGCGTTGGCCAGGACGGGAGGTCGTTTCAGGTACTGAAGTTCCGCAGCATGCGTATGGATGCGGAGGCGGATGGGCGAGCCCGCTGGGCGCAGACCAACGACGCTCGCGTCACGCGTGTGGGAACCATCCTGAGGCACTATCGTATCGACGAACTTCCTCAGATCCTCAACGTCCTGCGTGGCGATATGAGCTTTGTGGGGCCGCGGCCTGAACGCCCGCAGTTCGTGACGGAGTTTACCGAAAAGCTGCCATATTATTCGGAACGACACCGTGTGAAGCCGGGGATCACCGGATGGGCCCAGCTCTGCTATCCCTATGGGGCATCGGAACGGGCCGCGACCGAGAAGTTGCAGTACGACCTGTATTACGTGAAGAACCACAGCTTGCTGCTGGATTTGGTAATTCTGCTGCAGACCGCGGAGGTGGTGCTGTTCGGGAAGGGTGCCCGGTAGGCCCGCTGGGGCCGCGCTCGGTATCTGTCCGTCCGCGTCGGGGGCTACGACGGGGGAAGGTGGTGGGCGATGTAGGGGTTGAGTCTGCGACCCCTGCCGTGTGAAACACCATATCGCTCGATGCACCGTCAGAATCCAATCTCAATGTCCGAAAATTGTCCCTAAAGTTTGTTGACGCGGCTCTGCGCTGTTCTTTCCGGAGACCAAGAGGCGCATCGCGGCGTCCTTCAATTTCGACCCGGCGCAGGCGCTGTGCCTGAGGGACCCGCATTAAACAAGCGACCCGGTCGAACGGGATCACCTCATCGAGGTTGGGTCGGACTGACGTCTCCCTTCGTTCCTCAACGTCTGTGTGGAGAGATTCTTCACCCGCTTGAGCGATGAGCTGATGCATGACGCCGATTCTTCCGACCGGGAGGCGGCAAGATCGGCGGCATTTTTTTGACTACATCGAGCTGTCTTGCCACCGACAGCGCATCCATCAGACCCAGGACTATGCCGCTCCGGTACGCCATGAAGAGCAGGCTCGCGTGCCTTAACCAGCTATCCGCGGAGGAGGTGCCCATCGTTGACGATCGCCACGATCGCCACGATCGCCACGATCGCCGATAGCTTTGTGATGACCTGGATGACCAGGGGAATCGCTAAAATGAGATCCACGCGGCGATTTTCCGGCTGCCGGATCGTGGGCCATTCCATGCTCCGTGGGCGACGGACAACCCCTTTTTTTTGCAAGACAATGCCGGGACATCATCGGGCAGGCCCCGTCGGATCTGACTGCGATGTTACCGAACATTTTTGTCGAGATGACCTATCTACCTGTCAAAACAGCGTAAGATCATTGTGATCGACAGCTAACGGCTCGATAGTCGGAAGGGGTGAAGTATGTGTTTGCGCTCAATACCGTTCAGGATGCTGGCGCCGCGCGGGCCACCCCGAGTTCCTGCGAGGAAAGTGTCATAGGAATCAGAGAGTTCGCATTTTCGGCGCGCGCGCGGAATGCACCGCGTACCGACCGGGATACGGAGTTGCTGCGCTCGGAGCTGTTCAGCATCGAGCAATTGAAGCGTCACGCGGTAACGCTGGCCGGCCAGCATAGAATCGATCCACGTCCGGGGCCGGACCGGTTGCTGCCACGACTGGCAGACAATGCGCGCGTGTTGCTGACAGCGTATAACGTCGTGACGGCTGCCGCGACGCCGGGGCAACGGATCGTACCGGCAGAGGCTTGGTTGCTCGATAATTTCTATCTGATCGAGCAGCAGATCAGTCTGGCGCGTCGACATCTGCCGCGTGGGTACAGTCGCCAGCTACCGCGACTGGCGGATGGCCCGTCCGCCGGGTTCCCCCGTATCTACGACCTGGCGTTGGAATCGATCTCCCATATGGACGGTCGTGTCGACAGCGATAACGCCACCCAATTCGTCGCCGCCTACCAGACCGTTGAACCGCTGAAACTCGGGGAATTGTGGGCATTCCCGATCATGCTGCAGTTAGCGTTGCTGGAGAATCTGCGCCGCGTGGGCTTGCGTATCGCCCATCGGCGCGAGGAGCGCGACACGGCCATTATCTGGGCAGACCGCATGCTCGCGACGGCCGAACGGGAACCGAAACAGCTAATCCGCCTGCTGGCCGAGTTCGCCAACGCCGACGTTCCGCTGACCGCGCCGTTTGTGGAGGAATTTTACACAAGACTCCAGACGCAGGGGTCCGCCCTGGCGTTCGTGCAAACCTGGGTCGAACAAAAACTGCTCGAGCAAGGGGTGACCGCAACGCAGTTGTCGGAGGCGGCCGGTCGCACGGCCGCGACTAACCAGATCTCCATCGCGAACAGTATCGGGAGTCTGCGTTTCATCGGCGCAATGGATTGGAGGATTTACGTCGAGTCGCTCAGTGTCGTCGAACAGGTGTTGCGCAAAGACCCGATGGGGATGCACTCCGGTCAGGATTTCGCTACCCGCGACCGCTACCGGCATGTAATCGAAGACGTGGCGCGGCGTAGTTCCTGCAGTGAGTTGGCGGTGGCGCACGCAGCCATTGCGCTCGCGCAGACTGCTGCAGAACGATTGAGTACCAGCGACCGGACCGCGCACGTTGGATATTTCCTGATCGATCGCGGACGCCACCTGCTGGAGCGTGCGGTCGGCTGCCGTTTGTCGTGGAAATCGCTAGTCACTAGGGCGAGCCGGCATTTCCGCTTGTTACTTTACGTCGGCCCCATCCTGTTGCTCGCCGCATTAGCGACAGCGGTCGTGCTTTCCCCTTTCGGCGGATTCGCCCCGAATGACTGGCGGTACTGGTTTTTCGCGGTCACCGGCACAATCGCCGTATCGGCACTGGCCGTCTCGCTAGTGAACTTGGGGGTCACGCTGGTCTTGGCGCCGCGCGCGTTACCACGATTGGATTTTTCGCAGGGCATTCCATTCGTTCACCGCACCATGGTGATTGTCCCGACCCTGCTGAGCGGGCCGCAAGAGATCGAGGACCTTTTCGAAGCCCTGGAGATCCGCTATCTCGGGAATCGAGATCCCAATCTGTTCTTCGCTTTGCTAACGGATTTCGGTGACGCGAGCGAGCAAACCCTACCGAACGATGACGCGTTGCTTGCCCGCGCGCGCACAGCGGTCCATGCGCTCAACGAGACCTACCGTGATGACCGCCCGTGCATTTTCTACCTGTTTCATAGGCCACGGGTGTGGAATCCAGTCGAACGGGTGTGGATGGGTTATGAACGCAAGCGCGGCAAACTGGAGCAGTTCAATGCCTTGTTGCGGGGCGCGGGGCGAACGGCATTCTCGGATATCGTCGGTGATGTGTCCATCCTCGGTTCGATCCAGTACGCCATCACCCTGGATACCGACACGCAACTGCCGCGCGACACCGCACGTACACTGATAGGTAACCTCGCGCACCCGCTCAATCGGCCGGTATACGATTCCAACCAGGGGCGCATCGTCGAAGGTTATGCGATCCTGCAACCACGCGCGTCGATCAGCCTAACCAGCGCAGGCCAGTCACGGTTTACTCAATTGTTTGCAGGCGAGTCGGGCATCGATCCGTACACGCGCGAAATATCGGATGTTTACCAGGACGTTTTCGGGGAGGGTTCGTTTATCGGCAAGGGCATCTACGATGTGGACGCCTTTCGTCAGGCCGTCGATGGACGCTTTCCGGAGAATCTCATTCTCAGTCACGATCTACTGGAAAGCGGGTATGCGCGTGCGGCGTTGGTGACTGATGTCGACGTCATTGAAGAATATCCGGCTAGTTATGCCATGGAAGCGAGCCGGCGACACCGGTGGATACGCGGCGATTGGCAGCTTTCCGGCTGGCTGCTCCCGCGCGTCCCCGGACCGGCCGCACCAACGCGAGCAAATGGGCCCAACGGACGGAAGGCGCGGCGCCAACAGAACCCACTCAGCGCCTTGTCGGTGTGGAAGATCTTCGACAACCTTCGGCGCAGCCTCGTGCCGCCGTCGCTGCTGGCTGTGCTCGTGGGTGGTTGGCTGCTGGGTCCGGGACCGGGGTGGTTCTGGTCCCTGCTGGTCGCGGGTGTGGTGTTCCTGCCCACCCTGCTGGGAACCTTGATCAGTCTTGTCTGCAAGCCCCAAGAACGCGATTGGATCGTGCACCTGATCCAGACCGGAAAATCCGCGAGCCGTGCAACCCCGGTCGCTTTTTTGACATTGGTCATGTTGCCGTATGACACCCTGATCTGCCTGGATGCGATCCTGCGCTCGGGCGTTCGGATGCTGTTCACGCGACGCGGATTATTACTCTGGCAGCTGCGCGCCTATGCGCGTCGCAACGCGCGCCGTACGCTGCCCGATTTTTGGCGGGAGATGTGGATCGCTCCGGTGCTGGCGGTTGTGCTGGCCATTGCTCTGGAGCAAACCCGCGCAGCGGGCTGGTTCTTCTGGGCGCCGGTTCTGTTGCTGTGGCTGCTGTCGCCCGTCGTGGGCTGGTGGATCAGTACGCCACTACGGCCGCCCGTTGCGGATTTGAATGTCGAGCAACGAACATTCCTGCGGATGTCGGCCAGGCGCACGTGGCGTTTCTTCGTGGATTTCGTGAGTCCCCAGGATAATTGGTTGCCCCCCGATAACTTCCAGGAATACCCGGCTCCGGTCATCGCCTCGCGCACCTCACCCACCAACATAGGCATGGCGCTGTTGGCGGACTTGGCTGCCTACGATTTCGGGTACATTTGCGCCGGTGAATTCCTGCAGCTGATTGGCAACACCGTGGTTACGATGGAAAAGCTGGAGCGCTATCGTGGCCATTTTTACAATTGGTACGACACCCGCACGCTGCAACCGCTGCACCCCCAATATGTCTCTTCGGTGGATAGTGGCAACCTGGCCGGCAGCTTGCTCACCTTGCAGGCCGGCCTGGTCGAGTTGAAAGATCAGCCGGTGCTGTCCGCGTGTGCGTTTCAGGGGTTGCAGGACACCTTGCAGGTGCTTGCTGACCACATGCCCGCGTTACCCGTCCCTGATCTTGCGGGCAAGATCAGACTTCTGCAGGACACCCTACGTCCACTGACACTGAACGGGCAGCCACCGGCACTAGTGACAGCGAAAAACCTGCTGGAGGGGATCCACCGTACTGGCGGGGGATTGGTTGCATGGCTGCCGGCGGATATCGGTATCGACGGCGAACTGTATTACTGGGCGCAGGCATTCGACCGGCAATCCCGTGCGTTGCGTGACGACCTTGAATTCCTGGTGCCTGGATCCGATCCGGGGGTGTGGCATTTCAACAGCATCCCGACACTGGCGGAATTGGCCAGAGATGGCGCAGTTGACTCGCGAGCGCGGTCGTCAGTCGGGGCGGCCGCGGTGGTGGGGCCACGGTATAAGGGCGCGGTGGAGCGGATCAGGATCATTGACGATCTGGTGGATCGTTGCCGCGAACTTGCGGTGATGGATTTCGAGTTCCTCTACGATACATCGCGTGGATTACTGAGAATCGGCTACGATGTGGGCGAACGTCGGCGTGATCCGTCGTGCTACGACCTGCTTGCATCCGAAGCCCGCCTAGCCAGCTTTCTGCTCATCGCGCAGGGCCAGATACCGCAGAAGCATTGGTTTGCACTTGGCCGCCTGTTGACCAGTCATGGCGGTCACGTGAGCTTGATTTCGTGGAGCGGTTCGATGTTCGAGTACCTCATGCCAAGGCTGATCATGCCGAGTTACGCGAATACCCTGTTGGAGCAGACCTGTATGGCTGCGGTGTCCCGCCAGATCGAGTACGGCCGGCAACGCGCAGTGCCCTGGGGCATTTCCGAGTCCTGTTATAACGCAATCGATATGCATCAGGTCTATCAATATCGGGCGTTCGGTGTGCCCGGACTGGGCCTCAAGCGCGGGTTGGGAGATGACCTGGTTGTCGCCCCGTACGCCAGCGCATTGGCGCTTACGGCGATGCCACTGGAGGCGTGTCGCAACCTGCAAACGTTGGCTGCCGATGGTTTTCTTGGCAGGTATGGCTTTTACGAGGCAGTCGATTATACGCCATCGCGTGTGCCACGGGGCAAGAGTCATTCTATCGTGCGTGCGTTCATGGCGCATCATCAGGGCATGAGTCTGTTGGCCTTCGCACATGTATTGCTCAACTGCCCGATGCAACGTCGATTCATGTCCGACCCACTCGCACGCGCGACGGAATTGTTGCTGCAGGAACGGGTGCCAAAGATGGGCGCAACGCTACATCCGCACGCCGCAGAAGTGAACGCCGCCGCGCGCCCTCCCGTCGCAGAGGCAGGTGCGGTCATGCGCGTGTTTACCGACCCGAGCACGCCGATGCCGGAAGTTCATCTGTTGTCCAACGGCAGGTATCACGTCATGGTGACGAGCGCCGGTGGCGGTTACAGTCGCTGGCGCGACTTGGCCGTGACGCGCTGGCGCGAGGATGCCACTTCCGATAGCTCGGGCACATTCATTTACTTGCGCGACCGCGACACAGGGCGGGTTTGGTCAACCGCGTATCAGCCGACACTGCGCAAGGCCGATCACTACGAGGCGATTTTCGTGCAGGGGCGCGCCGAATACCGGCGACGTGATTGGGCGATCGAAGCGCACACCGAGATCAGCGTTTCACCCGAAGACGACGTCGAGACCCGCCGTGTAACGCTAACCAACCTGTCGCCCAATATACGTCATATCGAAGTAATCAGTTATGCGGAGGTGGTGTTGGCGCCGTTGAATGCGGACCTGGCCCATCGTGCGTTCAGCAACCTGTTCGTGCAAACTGAAATCCTGCCCGATCGGCAGGCGATCCTCTGTACGCGGCGCCGCCGCACACCGGGAGAGCTGGTGCCGTGGATGTTTCACCTGTTGGCGGCGCCTGGGGCTACCGCCGACGAGCCGACTTATGAAACCGATCGCGCAAAATTCATCGGGCGGGGCCGAACGGCGGCCAACCCGCTGGTGCTGGATAACGGTGACCGCCCCCGTAAGTCATCGGTGCAGTTATCAAACACCGATGGTCCGGTGCTTGATCCCATCGTGGCAATCCGGCGCACCATCAGCTTGTCACCAGACGAATCGGCGACCGTGCAGATCATCTCCGGTGTCGCAGATACGCGTGACGCAGCGTTGGCTGTGCTGGAGAAGTATTGTGACCGGCACTTCGTTGAACGTGCCTTCGAAATGGCTTTGTTCCAAAGTCAGGAGGTGCTACGCCACCTCAACGCAACCGAAGCCGATGCACAGGTCTATGGTCGCCTAGCCACCTCGGTCGTGTACGCCAGCGCCTTGCGTCGTGCCGCGCCCAGCGTCATTGCCCGCAACCAGCTCGGTCCGCCCGGGTTATGGCGCTTTGCCATCTCGGGCGATCTGCCGATTGTTTTGATACGCATCGGAGATCTGACCCGCATCGACCTGGTAAGGCAGGCGCTGCAAGCCCATGCCTATTGGCGCGTGAAGGGTCTGGCTGCGGATCTGGTGATCCTGAACGAGGATTTCTCCGGTTATCGGGCACTTTTACAAGACCAGATCATGGGGCTGATCAACGCCGGCCCTGCAGCGCAATTTATCGACAAACCGGGTGGGGTCTTCGTGCGCCGCGCTGAAGAGCTTTCCGAGGAGGATCGGGTCCTGTTCCAGACGGTCGCCCGCGTTGTGCTCACCGATACGGCCGAGACCTTGACCGAGCAGGTAGAGCGCCGGGTGCCGGTGGAGCGTCTACCGGGCCGTCTGGAGCCATCGCTGCAACCGGCAGCGGAGCCGGCGCATCCCTTGCCGGGGCGCGAACGCATTTTCACTAACGGAATGGGCGGCTTCACGCCCGACGGTCGCGAATACATCATCACTCTCGAGCCGGGGCAGACAACGCCGGCGCCGTGGGCCAATGTCATCGCCAGCCCGCACATCGGCACCGTCATAAGCGAAAGCGGCGGTGCCTATACCTGGGTGGAGAACGCGCATGAGTTCCGCCTGACCACTTGGCACAATGACCCGCTGAGCGATAGCACCGGCGAAGCACTCTATATCCGTGACGAGGAAACGGGCGCATTCTGGTCGCCGACACCGTTGCCGGCCCGCGGCCAATCAGGCTACGTGTGCCGGCACGGGTTCGGATACAGCGTGTTCGAACATTATCAATCCGACATTTCCTCGGAAATGCACACCTACGTCGCGATGGACGCACCGGTGAAGTTCGTGGTTGTAAAGCTGCGCAATCATTCCAGGCGTCCGCGTCGATTATCGGTGACCGGGTATTGGGAGTTGGTGCTCGGTGAATGGCGACACGCCAATCTGATGCATATCGTTACCGAAACGGATCCGCACAGCGGGGCGCTGTATGCGCGCAATGCTTACGGGCGTGAATGCGCCAATCGGGTCGTCTTTGTGCAGGTCAGCGAGCGCGAGCGTACGGTGACCGGAAGCCGCACAGAGTTCATTGGCCGTAACGGCGCGTTGGCCGACCCCGCGGCCATGCACCGAACGCGTTTGTCGGGAAGGACCGGTGCGGGCCTTGATCCGTGCGCCGCGCTACAGACCCGGATCGAACTGGCCGACGGACAAGAACGCGAGATCGTGTTTGTACTCGGCGCGGGTCGTAATCGCGACGAAGCGCAGCATTTCATTCAACGCTTCGGCGAACCGGCTCGCGCGCGGCAGGCATTGGACGCAGTGTGGGAGCACTGGAACCGTACCCTGGGCACGGTACATGTGGAGACGCCCGATCCCGCTTTGGATGTGTTGGTCAACGGCTGGTTGGTCTATCAGACGCTATCGTGCCGGCTGTGGGGACGCAGCGGCTATTACCAGTCCGGCGGCGCCTACGGTTTCCGTGACCAATTGCAGGACACCATGGCCCTAATACATGCGACGCCGTGGCTGGCCCGCGAGCAGTTGATTCGTTGCGCTGAACGCCAGTTCCTCCAGGGCGACGTGCAGCACTGGTGGCATCCACCCAATGGACAAGGCGTGCGTACCCATTTCTCCGATGACTATCTGTGGCTGCCATATGCGACCCTTCGTTATGTGCTGGCGACTGGCGATACGGGCATACTCGACGAGGTGATCCATTTCCTGGAGGGCCGCGAGCTGAATTCGGAAGAGGAGGCGTACTACGACCTGCCGCAACGTTCAACCGAAGCGGCAAGCCTCTACGAACATTGTGTGCGCGCCATCAAACATGGCCTACGCTTTGGCGTGCATCAGTTGCCACTGATGGGTTGCGGAGACTGGAACGATGGCATGAATCTCGTAGGCCGTCATGGCAAGGGCGAGAGCGTTTGGCTGGCGTGGTTCCTGTGCCAGAACCTTCAACAATTTGCGGGACTGGCGCGCGGCCGGGACGATGAGGCCTTTGCCGAACTCTGCACGGCTCAAGCCGCGCTGCTGCACGACAACATCGAGGCCAATGCCTGGGATGGCGGCTGGTATCGGCGGGCGTATTTTGATGATGGCACGCCCTTGGGTTCATCCGCCAATGACGAATGCAAAATCGATTCGCTCAGCCAGAGTTGGGCGGTCATTTCGGGATGTGGCGATCCCGTACGAGCCCGCCACGCGATGGAGGCGGTGGACAAACACCTGGTGCGACGCGATGCGCAGTTGGTCCAACTGCTTGCTCCGCCATTCGATACATCAGACCTCGAGCCAGGTTATATCAAGGGCTACGTGCCCGGTGTGCGTGAGAACGGCGGACAATATACCCACGCGGCGATCTGGGCCGCGATGGCATATGCGATGATGGGTGATAGCGAACGAGCGTGGGAACTGTTCGCCATGCTCAATCCCATCCATCACGGTAGTGGGTCAGCGGAGATAGAGCACTACAAGGTCGAGCCCTACGTCATGTGCGCGGATATCTACGGTGCGCCGCCACACACCAGCCGCGGCGGTTGGACTTGGTACACCGGGGCGGCAGGCTGGATGTACCGGTTGACCATGGAAACACTGCTGGGTCTGCAGCTGGAGGTGGACCATCTGCGCATTACACCGCGCATACCGGCCCATTGGGCGACGTATATGATTCACTACAGATATCGCGAGACGGTCTACCATATCACAGTCAAGCGCGTCGGTGAAAATCCGGAGCAGTTAATCGGTGTGACAGTAGATGGAATCGAACACCCCGGCGAGAGGATTCCGCTGACCGACGACCGCCGGGATCACGTGGTTGAAGTGAGAATAACGGCGCTTCCCGCAGTCCCCTGAGTTCCAAGGAGATAAACATGAACATGACCTTAAGCATCGCCCCGCTGGCTTCGTTGATCGCTGGCGTGCTCATTCTGACGGTGCCGCGCCTGCTGAACTACATCGTCGCAATATATTTGATTGTTATCGGCTTGGTCGGCCTGTTCGGAGCGGGGGGTTTTCACATCCGGGGAGTGGGCGGTCATTTTACCGGGTCGCGGACATCCAACTATAGGCGACGGGGTGCCGTCGTTGCCGGGGTCAGTTTGATCTGCCTCAGTCTCACTGCTTTGACGAGGCTGGAGACCCACTCAAGGTGCGAGTCAGGGAGCCTAAAAGCGGTGACGCGAGCGCGCGCAGGCGTTCCCAGCCGAGTTCTGCGGCGTTGGCGGTGGGCGGATGGAAGACCCCATGGCGCGTCTCCGGGACGACGACGGATCCCATCGAGGGCAGGTTGGTTAACGCCCGGCGCAATTCCCTACAGGGAATATCTGCGTTGCCTGTGACCAGGCATATTCATGCATTTGTGGTTGGTGCCCCGTGACATTTCCGCGCGCCCTGGGCGTTTGTTGAAAACAACCCGACGAAGTACCCTAATATTGCTTTCTTGGCATAGCGTCGGATGAGAGATTTCATCTCGCCATTGAGCGCCCCGGGTAGATGGCAAACCAGAACGGACCCCTCATGCTGGCTGCCGAGGCCGCATTGATGCTCTGGCGTTGTCCGGATACATAGACCACCGGCGTCTGGCCCACCGGCGCCCAGGCCGTGCCTTGCACGCGGTCGGCGCGTAAGCGGGATTCGTCCAGAAATGGATCTCCGTGCCCTCGCGTCTGGCCCGGGCAACCAGCGCCGGATAGGTCTCGCGATACCAGCGTTCGATCGCTTGCGGGTCGCCAGCGCTTTGATGCCACGGACGCGGCCGCGTGCCGCCTTCAACCAGCGATAGATCCCGCAACGATGAAACCCATAGCTGGCAATGACCGCGCTCCACCGCCATCTTCCGGGTCTTTTCCAGCGTGCGTGCGTCCGTCTCGCTTCATGCAAGGTTCGGTCAGCATCACACCAGCAAGCTCACAGAATGTTGTCTATATTACTGATCTCTGAGTAAGTAAATGCCATTCGGGTCAGACCCAGTTTATTTGAGCCCTGGGGCCCACCTCTTACCTTCTTGTTTTATCTCAACCCTGCAGACGTCGACTAAATACGAGTCCGACGAATCCGATTCCCAGAAGACCCAATGTGGGGGGCTCGGGAACGGTCGGAACACTACCACTACCACTACCACTACCATTACCATTACCATTACCACTGTAACCGCTGAAGCCGCCGCTGCCGAAATCGGTGTGCCCAGTGCCGATACTGCCGGCGCCGGTGCAATTGTTGGAGATGGTGTTGGTATCCATTGTAACCGCGGCATTTAGCGCTATGGCCCTACCGCACGGAATTTCTGCGGTGGTATTCAGGGTGATGCTCTGATCCGCGAGGATATTACCCGCGAACAGCGTGCTGGTACCCAGAGTCGCGGAACTGCCAATCTGCCAAAACACACCGTTATTTGCAGCGCCATTGATCACGTTGACAACCGAGCTGCTTGCAGTCGTGAGCGCGCTCCCTACTTGAAACACGAAGAGTGCGTCTGGATTATTTTGGGCGTTGAGTGTGAGCGTGCCAGTCAGTTGAGCCGACGAATCAAACTTATAGACGCCTGGCACGAGCGTACCCACCGTGCCCAGATCCTGGCCAGTCAAATTGCTAGTGAACGGCAGACTAGAAAGGGTGTTATACGCAGTGAGTGCATCAATCTGCGCCTGCTGTGCGACCGCATCAGTTTGGTGTACCGCACCTGTGAGCGTGATGCTCCCTGGACCAGTGATCGAAGTACCCGGGTAGAGACCGAGATCTCCATTGATGGTGGTCGAGCCGGTATTGGTAACCGTCGAGGCGCCCAGTACCGCGAAACTTTGTGCCGACCCCAGTATTGGCGTCGCCAATGCAGGGGGAGCGCCGCAAAGCATTCCGATCGCTGCCAATGGCAGGACCGGCAAGTATTTAAGTGTTTTCATTTTATTTGCTCCTAAAGGAAGTGGCTGAAACCTTTGATATGGGCTGGGGCTCGGTATTCCGTCCGGTAGGGTAGAGATGGAAGTCGACTGGGGTCGGGCACATCAAGATCTTTCGGGTAGCTGTGCCATCGAGTGGATGAAATCGCCTAGCAGGGCGGCTACCTGTATTTGACGCTGGCAGCAGTAACGGCACACGCTGTACTCGCCATTGGGTCCCGGGTGGAAGGTAATTCCGTTCGGGGGCATCATGGCCTTATCTCTCGGCCACTCATTCATTGCGCTTATGTGGCAGAGCTTTTCTGATTGCTATGTTACGATGAAGAAAGTAACGTTTTCTGTTCGGTACCGTACATCCCGGAAAAGGCCGGGCGATAGACTGATAAGTGAGGAAGAATACGGATGTTTCCCACGAAAAGCTGTTTCGTGCGCGGCTATCTGGCCATCCCGCCAGTCGAACTGCCCAGAAATCCTGCCCTGCTGGCCGGCTGTCAGCGTAGGATTGGGTTCAAGAATCATTGCCCCTGTATTGAAGAAGTTCTGCGCGGCTAGACAGGATGGTGGCACGCGCTACCGCTGCACCCAACGCGTGACCGGCTTCCTCGGAGCATACCGTGGCATCGATTAGGCGGAACGGCGAATCCCATCGGTAAGCATGAAGCCCACCATTCAGCACCAGGGCGACGGCGGTCACAATGGTCTCAGCGACATGGGTGCCGGCCAGAGCGGTGTTCAGAAGGGCCGGTGCGCAGTATGGGTTGGGGGGATGGCACCAAATACCTGGTTGAATAGAGCTATCAGGGCGTTGGGTGGATAGCACCGGTGCTGGGCGTCGAGGCCGTGCCAGGCTTTGAGGAGTTGCAGGTATTCCAAGTGCCGGACGGCGCCGGTGATGCCGACGTCCCCATTGACTTCCTCCCGTAATCTTGTCCAGCACCCATCGAGGCGATGGAATCGCGTTGGCCTTAAAATGGTGAATCAGGAAGCCATCGAGTGTTTCGTTACCTCCAGCTCGTCGCTCACCTCACGCGTGATCCACCTCCTGCGCCAGGCGGTCATAGTGGGCGGTGTCGGTCGTCGGGGCCTCATTGAGGGTCCGGGACGTCTCCACCCGCGGCGGGCCACTGCCCTGGGTCAGGCGCGCCAGCACCTCTTCAGCACCCGCTCGACGCTGGGAGTCCCGGACTCCATCACCAGCTCGACGGCTACCAGTACCGCTTCCAGACCGAATGCCGGTACAGCCGGCCAGCACCCCCGCACCATCACCCGGTCACCGCCCTCACGGCGCAGCAGGGTGCGTTGCAGCTGGCGTAGCGGCGTCGGTAGATCGGCAAACGGGGCGCCGTTGCGCAGTACCCCGGGCTTGCGCTCGGCCAACAGGATATAATGGCGCCAGTCGCAGTGGGTCTGATCGCGCCCGAACAGCTGCGGGTGGCTCGCCACGACGGCGTCCCCGCACACCACATCGATACGCTCTGATGAGTAAGACCTATCTTCCAAGATCACGCAAGGTCGAAGCGATCCAGGTTCATCACCTTGTTCCAGGCCGCCACAAAGTCACACACGAACGCGTATTGAGAGTCGCTACACGCGTAGGTTTCCGCAATGGCTCGAAGTTGGGAGTTCGAGCCGAAGATCAGATCGACGCGGGTGCCGGTCCATTTGACTTCGCCAGTCTCGCGGTCGCGCCCTTCGAACACGTCCTCGGCGTCAGAAGCGGGTTCCCACGCCGTACCCATATCGAGCAGGTTGACGAAGAAGTCGTTGGTGAGTGTCCCCGGCCGCGTGGTGAAGACCCCGTGTCTGGACTGACCGAGATTCGCATTCAGCGCGCGCATACCGCCGACCAGCACCGTCATCTCGGGCGCGGTGAGCGTGAGCAGCTGCGCCTTGTCGAGCAGCAGCTCCTCGGCCGACACGGAGTACTTGCCCTTCTGGTAGTTGCGGAAGCCATCGGCGATAGGTTCGAGCACGGTGAAGGAGTCCACGTCGGTCCGTTTCTGCGCGGCATCCATGCGGCCCGGCGTAAACGGTACCGTCATGGCGTAGTCCGCTTTCTTTGCCGCCTCTTCGACACCGGCGCAGCCGGCCAGCACGATTAGATCGGCCATTGAGACCTTCTTGCCGCCAGCGTTGAACTTACTCTGGATGGCTTCGAGCCTTCCAAGCACGTTGGTCAGTAACTTGGGCTGGTTGGCTTCCCAGTCCTTCTGCGGCGCAAGGCGAATTCGCGCGCCGTTGGCGCCGCCACGCTTGTCGGTGCCGCGGAACGTGGACGCCGAGGCCCAGGCGGTGGAGACCAGTTCCGAAACCGTCAGTCCGGATGCCAATACTTTAGCCTTGAGCGCGGCGACGTCCTGGTCGTCTATCAAGGGATGATCGACGGCGGGGATAGGGTCCTGCCAGAGGAAGTCTTCCATGGGCACTTCCGCACCGAGGTAGCGCGATTTAGGACCCATGTCGCGGTGGGTCAGCTTGAACCAGGCGCGGGCGAAGGCGTCGGCGAATTCGTCTGGGTTCTGGTGGAAGCGCCGTGCGATCGGTTCATAGATCGGATCCATGCGCATCGCCATGTCCGCTTCGGTCATGATGATAGGCACTTTTTTCGAGGCGTCGTGCGCGGCCGGGGCCGTGTTGTCGTCGGTCGCCTGTTTCGGCGTCCACTGATGCGCGCCCGCGGGGCTCTTGGAGAGCACCCAGTCGTAGCCGAACAGCATGTCGAGATAGCTCATGTCCCACTTCGCCGGCGTCGGCGTCCACGAGCCTTCGAGGCCGCTGCCGATCTGATCGTTGCCCTTGCCCGTGCCGAAGCTACTCTTCCAGCCCAAGCCCTGCTGCTCGATCGGGGCGGCTTCGGGTTCGAGCCCCACGTGGGTCGTAGGCCCAGCACCGTGGCATTTCCCAAAGGTATGACCGCCGCAGGTGAGCGCAACCGTCTCTTCGTCGTTCATCGCCATACGCGCGAAGGTCTCTCGCACCAGGCGGCCGGTTTCGAGCGTATCGGGTTGGCCGCCGGGGCCTTCCGGGTTGACGTAGATCAGACCCATCTGCACGGCGGCAAGTGGATTTTCGAGGTCGCGTTCGCCGGAAAAGCGCGCCTTGTCGTCCAGCCATTTCTTCTCGTTGCCCCAGTAGACGTCGATCTCCGGTGCCCAGATGTCCTCGCGTCCGCCGGCGAAACCAAAGGTCTTGAAGCCCATGGATTCCATCGCGACGTTGCCCGCGAGAATGATGAGGTCGGCCCAGGAAATTTTCTTGCCGTATTTTTGTTTGATCGGCCACAGCAGCCGGCGGGCCTTGTCGAGGTTGACGTTATCGGGCCAACTGTTGATGGGGGCGAAACGCTGATTGCCGTGGCCTGCGCCGCCGCGGCCGTCACCGGTGCGGTAGGTGCCTGCGCTGTGCCAAGCCATGCGGATGAAGAAGGGTCCATAATGACCGTAGTCCGCCGGCCACCACTCTTGCGAGTCGGTCATCACGGCGGTGAGGTCCTTCTTCACCGCAGCGAGGTCGAGGGTCTTGAATTCCTCGGCGTAGTTGAAGTCTTTGTCCATCGGGCTGCACTCGGGGGTATGCTGATGCAGGATTTCAAGGCGCAACTGGTTCGGCCACCAATCGTGGTTTGATGTCCCGCTCCCGGCTTTGTGTACAAACGGGCATTTGTTGTCAGACATGGTTATCTCCCCTGGTTAATTGAATGCACGGTCGAGTTTGAAGTCTCGCAACTGATGAGCAGATCGAATGTGTTTTAGCAACCTGACCAAACGTTTAGTGCTATTTGTGTGCCAGATCGGATTGATTGGACACGGTTTTACACCTCAGGCCGCCTTAAGCATGACATACGCCTTACGGGCTTCGACGCGTGACAGGAAGCCCAGTGTCTAACGACGCCGATGGCGATTGTAGCGATCCTTAGAACGCGGTGACCGCGGCCCATACTTCCTCAACGTTCTGGAAGACGCGACCGTGAATGGCCTGTTCCTTCAGGGTCCGGTTGAAGCGCTCAGCGACGCTGTTGCCAACCTACAACCCTTGACACCGCAGGAAGCCCGTTGGCGTGCGCAGGCCCTGGGCTGCAAGGCCGCAAAGCGGTTACCGATCTTCACTGCATGGATGCCGATGCGGCAGGCATCGAAATGATTCATGGCCGGAAACACCCATGACCCAGCCCTTGCTCGCTGATCTCGATGCGGATGCCGTCGGTGCCCCGCATGGCGTTAGGGCGATCCGTGGTGCTCGTGCCGTCGAGCCGCGTTGGGCTGCCCTGCGGCCGGCGATGCGCCGAAAGCAGGGGTTCTCGCGCATCAGCCGCAGCACGCGGCTGGGTCCAACGCGAAGGTCGTGCGGCATGGGCAGTCGCGCCCAGACCTTGCAGTGCCCCTCGCAGGCGAACGGCGAGGGGCCAGCTCGCCCCGGATGGCACCTAGGACAGCGCCATCCGAGGTCTTGGGCTTGGGCCCGCGCTGGGGCGGCAAGAACGGCACGACCCGGGCCGCCGCCTCCCGCGACCGCTGACCGTAGAGCGTCGAACGGGGCAGGTCGAGCGCCCTGCAGACCCGCTCCAGGCCGTAGAGCTTGCCCGTGCCTGGGGAGGTCTTGCGGCCCATCGCGACGACCTCCAGCGGGCCAAACGGCGTTTAGCCCAACGTAACTTTTGCAGAGCCTCGACATCCGTGTCCAGTTCACCGAAGCGCCGTTTGGTGTCGTCGAGCTGGCGCTCGATCGGATCGTTCTCGCGTTCCTTGAGGCCCGCGTCGATGCCCGCCAGCGCCCGGTCGCGTCAGCGCTCGAGCTTGAATACCGACACCGACAGACACCTCAAGCGAGATGGCGTCGACCGGTTCCCCGTGAAGCAGGCGAAGCACCACCTCTCGCTTGCGTTCCGCCGACCACCACTTCACATCGGCGGTTGCGCCAGGTTCGCCTTCCGGGGACTACCCGCCTCGTAGTTTGCACTTCGCTGGAGGCCAGCGTGGGTGCGAACCGCGCCACCAGGATTCTGGGTCGCGCCCGACCTAACTTGTGGCCCGGCCAGCGAGGTCAGAAAACCGACGCGATTGCTCACCGGCGCAGCTTCACCGTGGAGGTCCTATTTGTCCCTGCTGATGGTGAACTTGCTAACGCTGATGCCAAGGTCAATACCTTTCCCTGAACCTGCCAGCGCCAGCGAGACCGTGCCCTTGGTCAGGACTTGTGCGGAGCCTGATTCCATTAGTCCGGCGTTGGCCTCCCCTTGTATGTACGAGCCCAATACGTCGTTAATGTTATGAACGTCGGTGAAGGTTCCAACGCCATTATTGATGCGTGACTTGCCAGCGGTGAGGCCCACGCCTTGCGAGGTGATCTTCACATTCATGGAAGTTCCGTTGGCGCAAGTCACCAAGCCGGTGCCCACCATGTGCTTGTAGATGGCCGACCAACTAGTGGTGTTGAAGTGCATTTTGCAGTCGATCTTGGCCTCGGAGGCCGATGCGTACTGAGGAATCATCGCGCTGGCAGCAAACACGGTCAGCAGGCCCAGTATCGGTAGGTGACGCTTTTCCATGGTGTTATCTCCTTGGTAGTGACGGTGGACTTCTTAGGTTCGCTATGGCTTGAATGTTAATTGCGTTGACTCCATTAGGGTGGCCCTCAGTTGAGAGGATTTAAAAAGTCACGATGCTCACAGCAGAGCGTTGGCGCCCTTGTGCGCCCACTGTTCTCTGGATTGGGAGGAGCGTTGGATTTGAACTGTCGGAGCGCATTCATCCCAGACCTGCTCCGACACGCGAATGCTGCTGACTTCCTGCGTCGCCCCTGCACTGCAGGAAGTCTGGTCGTATGTCCATGACGACTGTTTGGAGCGCGTTCCCCGTGCCGATAGTCACGAAGTCGCCTGCTTCCTGACGCACACGCAATCCGTCACCGTGGAGCAATCCGGATCGCCGCGAGTCATTACGTCGGTGCTAACGCGTCGCTAAAATCTTTGGTGGAGAATACGCTTGCCGCGATGGCGTGTCTGTGCGCTGACGCACCAAGACTGCGCCTAGCGGGATCGCAGCAGCGAACCTGCAATCAGGTCGCGCCGATGGTCCCACCATGCAGTCAGCGTTCAAAGGTGTATTGCGGGAGCCATGCTCCTGTTAGGGGAATGAGCGTCGAGTGGGCTTTCCCAGCGCTGGCGACAACACAGCAGGCGCGCAAGAACTTAACTGTCAATGTATTCAACGGTCAAATTTATTAACCAGTTAAAAACCAGGAATGTGTATATGCCCGCAGTGTCCGCGCTGAAAAGGAATCCGATTCGTGCGATGCTGCCTGAACCAGAATTGGCGCGCTAGAATACCGTGCCTGAAGCCGGTCGAGATGCTTCTGGGCCGAGTGCCCTACGAACCCGGCAGTTACGTGACCCACGTCTATCCGCCGGCCACCTGGCTTGGCTCGCTGCTGTATGTTAAGGAGAACGGCGCCGCAGCGGGGAGATCACCGTGGTGGGCGACGACGGCGTCGTCGGAATCTCGTCGTTCATTGGTGGCAATTCGACTGCCGTCCTGGGGTCTCGACTGCCGTCCTGGGGTCGTGCAAAGCGCTGGCGTGGGCTTCCGAATCAACGCCCTTGTTGGTACTGGAGGTCAGCCGTGGTGGTCCCACCGTGCGTCACTGCTGCTGCGTTACACGCAGGCGCTGATCACCCAAATGGGGCAGACAGCTGTATGCAGCCGACACCACTCGCTGGATCAGCAGTTATGCCGTTAGCTGTTGTTGGGCCTTGATCGGCTGCAGTCCAACAACTTGGTGATGACCCAGGAATTGATCACTGACATACTCGGTGTGCGTCGCGAGGCGGTGACCGAACCTGCGCGCGTATCGCGGCTGATTGGGTTGATCAAATACCAGAATGACCACATCACCGTAGTGGGTCGGTCCGGACTTAATCGGCGCGTATGCGAGTGCTACGCGGCATTCCTGCGACCAATGCAGCACAGCATCGACTCAGATGCGGCCCATGAGCAGCAGGATGATTACGATGATCAAAACAATGCCCAATCCACCGCTGGGACCATAGCCCCAGCTTCTGCTGTGTGGCCAGCTCGGAATTGAACCGATCAAAAATATAATCAAAACAATCAGTAATATCATGCCTAGCATTGGTTTCCTCCATGCGCAATGGGCGGTGACGCAGGTGGACTGCCGCTATGCGCGGATCGATTGACGGGAATTCAACGGGGTCGCTGCAGTGTGCGCGGATCAGGCATGCAGAGCGCCCGTGCCAAAGATTCCGATGAGCCCAATGGTGATCAGATAGATCGCGACGATGTAATTGAGCAGTCGCGGCATGAGCAGAATCAGTACACCAGCAATCAGTGAAACCAGTGGCCCAATGCTCAGATGCAGGTTCATGATTGTGTTTCCCTTTGATCACGCGATGGTGAATCTCGCCAGTTCGCGGGTCTGTAATCGACCCGCCTTGCGTCTGTTCACCGCAGCGAGCGCTCGAATGCGGCAACCTGGGCGTCGGCCATCTCCTTGGCGATCCCATAGCGCTCTTGCACTTTGCCCACCAAATATTCACGATGGCCGTCCTTCTGGCTAAGGTCGTCGTCGGTGAGCTTGCTCCACTGCGTCTTTAGCTTGCCGTGCAGTTGTAACCACTTGCCTTTGATGATGTCGTTATTCATTTGTGCTCCTCCAAATTGGGCGGTACGGGGAAGAGCCGGACTTCATCTGCACGCAGCCTATCTTGCCGAACATAAATAGCGTTTGCGTCAAGCTCGCCAGCGTCAATTTCGACCGGTCCGGCTGTAAATTAACGAGACGAAAAACAGCACCAGAAACACGACGAATAGGATCTTGGCAATTCCAACTGCAGCACCGGCGACACCAGTAAAGCCAAGAATCCCGGCGGCCAGCGCGATGACCAGAAATATTACTGCGTAATTCAACATGGGGTCGCTCCTGTAACGGTGATCGCATGGCACCAGGCAGCCATGGTGGCGGGGTGGACAGATCATGCCATACCACGGCCAGCGTTGAACCGGTCGAATATGCATCAGCCGGAAGAATTCTGTGGCTGACTCATGCGCCGCCAGATTAGATGCCACGATCGGCTAAGTTTGAGGGGATTTTATCCATCCGATAGCGTGCAGTCGGTGCGCTGACGTACAAAGCAACCGCGTGCTCTCGGTGACACGAGAGGCGATGCACCCGTGGTTTTTCTGATTGTGATCCGGGGGTACCGCTGAGTCATACAGCGGGGCGTCTTTGACTGTTTGGTGCGCCACGTTTACGTAGGCGGGTTGTGGACGTGGACACCCCATTCCTTTCGGGCCACTTCGAATACATGGCCAAGAATCATCAGATCTCTTTTGACGGTTGCTGAAGAGACCTGCTGCAGCCGTTTGTCCCGATAGCGGGCCATGATGTCGATCCCGCGAATGCCGGCGACAATTCGCTGGGCAAGGGGATGTCTCATGTGGGTGCGCAGGCAGTTTGTTTCGGGTACGACACCTTTCTTCAAAGGCGTGACTTCCGCCAGGTAGCGTTCCAGCAGTTCCTTGAGTGTGGTGGACTCGGCCTCGGCGCGGGAGATGGACGCGCCTTTGTCCATCTCGACGTCAATGGCGCGTGCCCACCGCTCGGCCAGGGTACGGGTTTCAAAGGCCTTGGTCCGCAGTGGCTGGCCCTTTTTCCTGACCTGTGCCTGCCACTGGAAAGCGCCGCGTTTTCGGAAGGTTGCCACTGCCACACCCCGTTCATTCGCGAACGAGTGTGACAACAGTGTGACAAATAATCAGTTAGTAACCCATACAGAGGGTGTAGTGGTCTCCAACTGCTTGATTTGTTTGGTGGGCGATGCAGGGTTCGAACCTGCGACCCCTGCCGTGTGAAGGCAGTGCTCTCCCGCTGAGCTAATCGCCCGTGCCAGGGCGTGATTGTAGGGCCCTGGCACGGGCCCGGTCAATTTCGCCCGCGGTGCTTCAGACTCTGATACAATTGCGCGCCAGCCAAATCGCCCATGACCCCGACCCGACTATCCTCATGATTCCCCGGACCCGTTTCGCGCCCAGTCCCACGGGCTACCTGCACGTTGGCGGGGCGCGTACCGCTCTGTTTTCCTGGCTGCATGCGCGTCGGCACGACGGCGCGTTCGTACTCCGTATCGAAGATACCGACCGCGAGCGTTCCACGGAGGAATCCGTCAACGCCATTCTGGAGGGTATGCAGTGGTTGGGGCTGAGTTGGGACGAAGGACCCTACCGCCAGACTCAGCGCTTTGACCGTTACCGTTCCGTGCTTGAACAGCTGCTGGCGGAGGGTAAGGCCTACCACTGCTATTGTTCCAAGGAACGCCTGGAGACCCTGCGCGCAGGGCAGTTGGAGCGCAAGGAAAAGCCTCGCTATGACGGGCTGTGCCGCGAGCGCAGCGGCCCGCCACAGGAGGGGGTCTCCCCCGTGGTGCGGTTCCGGAATCCGGCGGATGGCGTGGTGGTGGTAGAGGATCTGATCCGCGGACCGGTGACATTTCAGAACCGGGAGATGGACGATCTCATCATCGCCCGCTCCGACGGCACACCCACCTACAACTTCTCGGTGGTCGTGGATGACTGGGATATGAAGATCAGCCATGTGATCCGCGGTGACGACCACCTGAACAATACCCCGCGACAGATGAATATCTTCCGCGCGCTGGGGGCGGAGCCGCCCCGCTACGCGCATGTGCCGATGATCCTAGGTGCGGACGGCAAGCGCTTGTCGAAGCGTCACGGCGCGGTGAGCGTCCTCCAGTATCGAGAGGATGGCTATCTTCCAGAAGCACTGTTGAATTACCTGGTGCGGCTCGGCTGGTCCCATGGTGACCAAGAGGTCTTCTCCCTGGAGGAATTGATCCGGTTGTTTGATGTCCACGCGGTGAACAAGGCCGCTTCGACCTTCAATCCGGACAAGCTCCTTTGGTTGAACCAGCATTACCTCAAGACCCTGGACCCGGCCTATGTCGCGGGTCACCTAGCCTGGCATCTCGAACGGATCGGGGTAGACGCGTCGGACGGCCCGGCCCTGGAGGCGGTGGTCCGCGCCCAGCGGGACCGCGCCAAGACGCTGCAGGAAATGGCCCAGGGCAGCGTGTTCTTCTATCAGGAGTTCGAATCCTTCGATGAACAGGCGGCCGCCAAGAACCTGACAGACGAACAGCGCCCGCTCCTGGCGGCATTGCGGGAGGCCCTGGCGGCGCTGGAGTCCTGGGAGCCGCCGGCGGTACACGCCGTGATCACCGCTCTGGCGGAGGCCCGAGGCCTGAAATTGGGCAAAGTGGCCCAGCCGCTGAGGGTGGCGGTTACGGGAGGCACGGTATCGCCCCCAATTGACCTTACGGTATACTTGCTGGGCCGTGACCGGAGCCTGCGGCGCATCGATCGGGCGTTGCGCCAGATCGATGCCCAGAATAGGGGTGGCTCCGGGTAAGTCCTTGACAGGGAAAGACTCCTGTCGTAAAGTGCGCGCCTTGTTTTCGACGGGGCCATAGCTCAGCTGGGAGAGCGCTTGCATGGCATGCAAGAGGTCGGCGGTTCGATCCCGCCTGGCTCCACCAGACATCCGGGGCTGGATTCCCAGTCCGTTTTTTTGGCAGTAGTGGTTTTCGTCCCCATCGTCTAGCTGGCCCAGGACACCGCCCTTTCACGGCGGCGACAGGGGTTCAAATCCCCTTGGGGACGCCATTCCCAATAAGCGGGTAAGCGGGGCCCACGAGGGCCCCAACAGTGGTCTCACCTTCGAACCCGTAGCCCTTCCGTCTCTGAACCACGGTGGGTGTGAATCGAAACGGCACCGCCGCGGGTGGGAGTCCGCGGCACGGGTCGGTACTACGCCGCTCCGTCAGCCCGCTGCCTAGAGTCAAGTTGGTATGCGGATTACTTGATCGGCACGATGACCTTCCCAAACGGGAAGAAGGAGAGCGCTGCCAGTTTGACGTGCTGGAGCGCGAACGGGATGCCGATGATCGTCATGGCGCACAGCAGCGCTGACACCAGATGCCCCAGTGCGAGCCACCAGCCTGCGAGGAGCGCCCAGACTAGGTTACCAATCGCGCTCAGGCTCGCGCCAGCAGTACCCCGGTGGCGTTCGACGATCGCGCGTCCGAACGGCCAGAAGGTGAAACTCCCGATGCGGAAGGCGGCAATGCCCCATGGAATTCCAACAATCGTGACGGCGGCCAACAGGGCCGTGGCCCACCAAGCCAGACCCATAACGGCTCCGCCGAGCACGAACCAGATGATATTGCCGATTAGTCTCATGCGGGGTCATCGCCTGGGATGGATATGGGCATTACCGGTTTGCAGTCCGCGGCTAGTAGAGGTAATCCCGGCCCGAGTCTTTCTGCCACGAGTTTCTGCCCGGACGGGTCCGAGAGCCACCCGCTGACAGGGCTGCCGCAGGGTCTATAGCGATGCGGGGTGTCGGGCCATCCCCTGCTCCAAGTCCAATGCCTTGACGGGTCCGCGGTGTGGTGAACGAGGTTGGAGCGCGGGCGGCTGTGGAACGTCCACGGCCGGAACGCCGGATTTCGTAGCTGGTCCATGTGGTTTTTCCTCGCGCTCCACCCTTCGGTTTGAAACTGCGCGGCGACGCGCGGCACGCCGGCACGGCCTTGGTGTTTTTCATGCACCCGCCGGATGTCGTCCGTCAGCCCTTGATTGGCCTGCGCCCGTGCCGAAGGCAGGCCGTCTCTCCAGTCGTGGTAACCGCTGCGTGAGACATCCAAACGCCGGCACATCAGCGCTATCGCACGCATTCTTTCGTGGCGCTCGATCATGGCGCACCCCTCTTCGACTGCTTTGCGCTGTACGCGGACGCCGTTTGTAGGAAGCTGCATTTCTCCTCCAGCCGCGCCACTTCCCGCTTCAAGCGGTCCGGCTCGGCCTGAGGGCGCTTTTGTTCCTCCATCGTCATCGCCCCCACATGCCGCTTCCGCCGCCAGCTATAAATCTGGCCTCGACCAACCCCATATCACGGGTTGCCACCACTACGCCGTCCTCCTCCGCACGTCTTAGTGCCTGTTCCTCGAATCCCGTGCTGTAACGCCTCCGGCCCACTTCCCAACCTACTGCTTTGCCTTCATTTGTTCACCTCGCGTCAAGATTTTATTCTTTTAACGAGGTTTCGAGAACATGGCGCACGATCCTACATGCCGGCAGCACTTTAACTATTTTTCTGAATTAATAACGTTTATGCTCTATCCAGATCCGCAACGCGAGATATGAATGATCAAATTAGTAGTTATGCCATAGCGTCACATCAGGAGGAGGCCGACTTTATGATCACCCATAATCCCGTCGCGGACCTTTCCGCTTTCATTCCACCCATCGCGATGCAGTTGTATGTCATTGCAATGGCCATCCTGGTTGTGGGCGGAACAATACTCGATACCCTCCACAAGAGGAGTGCCAAGTATTTTTTTGCTGCCGCGAAAGATTCGAAGGCAATGGCAAAGCGTCAAGTCGGCGGTGGGGAAAAGATATCGATCGCTGTGAAAACCGCCGTGGTGGATGTCATGGCATCTGGTGAGTTTTGCAATGCGCGGCGCCGCGTTGCCCATCTGCTCACGATGTACGGTTTCATCATTTTCCTGGTCACCACCGTGATCCTGGTGTTTGGCTACCCAACCCCAGTTACCATCGCGCCTGATTACTTGCCTCTGTTGTGGCACCTGGGTGCCCTGCTGGTTTGCATAGGTGGTTACTGGTTTTGGTTTTTTATCCGAGTGGACGTGGCCGCAGAAGGCTATCCTTGGTACCGCCTGGTGCGAGCGGATCTGTTCATCCTCTCGCTTGTGGCGACTACAAGCTTCGCGTTGATTTGGTCATTCCTGCAGTCGGCTGATGCCGGCGCATGGGCGACATTGTTCTTCGCGTTGTTCGTCCTATCCAGCACGGTATTGTTCGGAACCGTGCTCTGGTCGAAATTCGCCCATATGTTCTTCAAGCCCGCCGCGGCTTTTCAGCGACGTGTGGCGGAGGCGGAAGGTTCGTTGGATAACCTGCCGCCGCCGGCCGACGCACCCAAACAGTTCGGCCTGGGGATCAACCGCGAACTACCTCGGCACTATTAGTACATAGATTTCGATAGCCGAATTATCCGAGTACGGGACATAACGATCACCGGTTCCGAACCACGGGAGATAATAACATGCCTACATTTGTGTATATGACTCGTTGCGACGGCTGCGGACATTGCGTGGATATTTGTCCGTCCGACATTATGCACATCGACCCAACGTACCGGCGCGCTGTCAATATAGAACCCAACATGTGCTGGGAATGTTATTCCTGTGTCAAGGCCTGTCCGCAAAACGCCATCGACTGTCGCGGCTATGCGGATTTCGCGCCGCTGGGACATAGCGTTCGCGTCCGCCGGGAAGAAGAGAAGGGCACCATCTCGTGGCGAATCAAATTTCGCGACGGGCGCGAAAAGAATTTCGTTTCGCCGATTACGACCAAGCCTTGGGGGGAGGCAATCCCAAGGCTTGCGGACCTTCCGGTTCCGGACGGCAACGCGATGAACTCCCAGTTGCTTTGCCACGAACCGGACGCGCTTAACATCAATACGGGTCTGCCAGTCATGGCAAAAAATAAGTTCAAACAGGGAGTGTACTACTAATGGCATATAAAACCGTATTCGAAGATTGCGACATCCTGGTTGTCGGCGGCGGCATGGGTGGTTGCGGCGCCGCCTATGAGGCGCGCTATTGGGGGCGCGACATGAAAATCGTCATTGCGGAGAAAGCCAATATCGACCGCAGTGGCGCCGTTGCACAGGGCCTGTACGCGATCAACTGTTATATGGGTATGCAGTGGGGCGAGAATCAACCCGAAGACCATGTACGTTATGCGCGCAACGACCTGATGGGCATGGTCCGCGAAGACCTCGCGTACGATATGGCGCGCCATGTGGATTCCGCGGTTCACAAATTCGAGGAGTGGGGTTTGCCGATCATGCGGGATCCGAAGACCGGCCATTATCAGCGTGAAGGTAAATGGCAGATCATGATCCATGGTGAAAGCTACAAGCCGATCGTCGCGGAAGCTGCGCGCAAATCCGCAGACAAGATCGACAACCGGATCATGGTGACCCATCTGCTGAGAGACGAAAACCACCCCAATCGAGTCGGCGGGGCGATCGGCTTCAACGTCCGAACCGGCGATCTGCATGTGTACAAGGCCAAGGCGGTGATCGTCGGTGCCGGTGGCGCGTCTCACATTTTCAAGCCGCGCTCGGTCGGTGAAGGTATGGGGCGTACCTGGTATGCGCCCTGGAGCAGCGCGTCGGCCTATGCGTTGCCGATCCTGCTGGGCGCGAAAATGACCCAGATGGAAAACCGCATCGTGCTCGCCCGCTTCAAGGACGGATATGGTCCGGTAGGCGCCTACTTCCTGCACCTGAAGACCTATACCCAGAATGCCTACGGGGATGAATACGAATCGAAATGGTATGAACATACCAAGGCCATGGTCGGCGAGTATATCGATCACCACCCCACGCCGACCTGCCTGCGTAATCACGCCTTCCTGCAAGAAGTCGCGGCGGGCCGCGGCCCCATCCACATGGTCACCAAGGAGGCCTTCCAGGATCCGCACAAGGAAACCGTGGGGTGGGAAAACTTTCTCGGCATGACGATCAGCCAGGCGATTGTCTGGGCCTCGCAGGACATTGATCCCAAGTACGTTAACCCCGAACTGACGACTTCCGAGCCGTATGTGATGGGTTCCCACGCGACCTGCTCGGGCGCCTGGGCCAGCGGGCCGGAGGATCTTTCCCCCAGCGAATACTACTGGGGCTACAACCGTATGCTGACTGTCGAGGGCCTGTTCGGCGCCGGCGATGCCCTCGGCGGCACCGCGCATGCGTTCTCATCGGGTTCTTTTACGGAGGGCCGTCTCGCGGCCAAGGCCGCGGTCAAGTACATCCAGGATCATGCGAAAGACAAGGTCAAGGTCTCCGATAGACAGATCGAAGATCTCCGCAAGGTGATCTATAAGCCAATGGAGACCTATCAGATCTATCGCAACGAAATCGTCGGTGGCACGGTGTCGCCCCATTACATCTTGCCCTTGCATGGATTGCAGCGGCTTGAAAAAATCATGGACGAATACGTTGGCGGTATTGGCGTCAATTACATGACTAACGAGCCATTATTGAAGTTCGGGCTGGAGAAATTGAAGATCCTACAAGAAGATCTTGAACATACCGGCGCCGAGGATTTGCACCAGCTGCAGCGTGCCTGGGAGCTCAAGCACCGTGTGATCGCGTCGGAATGCGTGACGCAGCATACATTGTTCCGTAAGGAAACGCGTTGGCCGGGCTATTACTACCGCGGTGACCACCTGAAGTTGGATGACGAGAACTGGCATGTTTTGACCCTGTCCCGCCGCGACCCCGAGTCAGGCCAATGGGAAATGGAGAAAGCGCCTGTCTATCACATCGTTGACTGAACCGAGACCGCAGGGTGGATCAAGCCACGCTGCGGCCTTTCCGCAGAGCAAGTGTTATGAGTAGCACAGGACTCCACACGTCTGGCGGGGTGTCGCAAGACTTGTCGGAGACGAATCCCACTTACGCCGCCACACTGCATGCCGCCTGTCAAAACTTGCCGGCGCATAAATCCGACCTCGAGCGCTTGCTCGGTCCAATTCATGCTATGCAGGTTTCCCAACTACAGGTATCCGGTCTTCTTAAGCAGGCCTGGTTGCGGCTGGAAGCACTGCGTGAAAGCCATGCTGACGTTTCTGGCCCGGCATCGGAGCATCCTGATATCGCCCGTTTGTTAGAACGGGCTTTCGCCTGGCTGCAACCCGATGAAACCTTCTCCCTTGACGATGCCAACGCGGCATTCGAACAGGCCTATAGGGGTTGCCTTGAGATTGGTGCTGCCGCCGATCTCGTCGCCGCAATATGTGCTGGGCAAGCGCAAATCGCGGCCGTCAAACTGGACTACCGACAGGCTGCCAGCCTGTACGCTGAAGCCGCTACAACAGCAGGGCTGAGCGTGCCACTGCAATGGCGGTATCAAACCCAACACGCCCTGGTCCTTGCAGACTTGGGCCGTGAGCTTATTGACGACGCGGCCTTGGAAGAGGCCATCGATCTCTATGAGACCCGGGTGCTTGCACTGGCGCCGAGGGTGCAGCGGCCGGATGACTGGGCGGCGACACAACACCATCTCGGGGATGCACTCGGTGCGCTTGGCCAGCGCCAGCGCGGCACCTGGATGCTGGAAAAGGCGATTGAGACCTTGGAGTGCGCGCTGTCGGAGCGTAGTCGCGGACGGGTGCCGCTGGACTGGGCAGCGACGCAGAACAGTCTGGGTAATACGCTCGGAATCCTGGCCCAACGCCACGCCGATACGGAGATGCTGGAAAAATCGGCTGCGGCGTTTCAATCCGCGCTGGAGGAACGCACCCGAGATCGCTCGCCGCACGACTGGGCGGTGACACAGAATAATCTTGGCGCCGCACTGCTTGCGCTCGGCCAGCGCAAGAAAGATAAGACGGTATTAAAGCAAGCGTCCGAGGCCTATAAAAATGTTCTGCAAGTGTGGACCCGCGAGCGGATGCCACTGGAATGGGCGGTCACCATGAACAATCTTGGCACCGCACTGCGGATGCTTGGCGAACACCGCAAAGGTCCTCGGACGCTGCAGCAAGCTGTTGCCGCTTGTAGAAGTGCTCTTGCCGAAGGCACGCGTGCGCGTGTACCGAAGGTATGGGCTTTGACTCAGAACAATCTCGGTGCCGCGCTGCATAAACTTGGCGAACGCGAGCAAGATGCGCAGGCGCTGGAGGCGGCGGTCGAATCCTATGAAAGTGCGCTCGAGGAATGGACTCGTGAACGCGCGCCGATGAGCTGGGCGATGACCATGGCCAACCTGTGCGCGGCGCGAAAAGCATTGGCGGAACAGCTGCGCGACGTCGAACTCGTCCGTAGGGTTCTGACCGATTTTGGCGCCGTTGCGGAAGTATTCCGTGAAGCGAGCCACGCACGCTATTACGAGCTGGTCGTGGAACAAGTGGCATTAACGCGGAAGCTGGAACGAGAGCTCCTGAGCAACGAGACGCTAGGGGTTACATTTTCCGATGAGGGTTCGGTCTAACACGCGTTGAACTAAACCCCTTACGCGGTGGCTATAACCCATCTCAAAATGCATCTCGGTCACCCATTTCGGGTTGCGGACTCTGCTGCGGTGCTCATTTTCTAGTGTAATCTGCCCCACCCACAGGGCCCGCGCCTTGCGTGGACGCCCGATCTTAGACTTTCAGATAGATTTTATTCAGAGTTGTTGAAGATGCCGAAGTCAGGATCTCGAAGCCGTCTGGAAGGACTTGGCCGGACGGTATTGCACACGGCGCCGGGGCTGAGCGCAAGGTGTGCTAACGACGTGGTCCCGTGTCGGCGGAATAGAACTGATACGTGTTTTTTCCGAGCTGTTTGGCCTGGTACATTGCGGTATCGGCGGCACTCAACAGTTCTGTCTCATCGGTTGCGTCTACTGGGAATCGACCGATGCCGATGCTCGCGCCGAGCACGATCGTTTGCTTGCCGAGAGAGAACGGTGTGGACAGTATATGCAGCGTGCGTTGTGCAACCGCGATGATTTCCTCCCGACGTTCAAATTGTTTGAGAACGATGGTGAATTCATCGCCTCCCAGACGGAACACGTGTTCCCTCCCGTCCTTACGCAGCGTCCGCGCGAGGCGTGCCGCGGCGTCCTGCAGGATGCGATCGCCGAAGGCATGACCATGATTGTCATTGACGTTCTTGAAGTCGTCCAGGTCGATGAACAACACTGCGATCTCGAAATTCCCGTCCCGGGCGGTGGATATGGCCTGCTGCAGATGGGTATGGCACATCAGCCGGTTGGGTAGGCCGGTGAGCGCGTCATGATGCGCGATATGTTCCAGTTGCTTCTGAGATTGTTTCAGTTCCGTGATATCCGCGAAGACCGCGACATAGCTGTTGACGCGGCCCTCTTCGTCCCGCACCGGGGTCAGGCAGAGGCGCGCGGGGTAGGAGCGGCCCGTCTTCCCGAGGGCCATGAGTTCGCCCATCCAGTGTCCGTCGCGTGCCGCTCGCGCCCATATTGAATCTTCATGACTCCAGTCGGCATCCCAACCGAGCATATCGGGAGGCCGTCCCTGTACCTCGGATTCTGCGAATCCGGTGATCGCGGTAAATGCGGTGTTCGCGGCCACGATCCGGGTCTCCGCATCGGTAATGACGACCCCATCCAGGGTTGTTTCAAATACCGCGGCGGCTTGGCGGAGTTTCTGCTCGGAACGCTTGCGTTCGGCAATGTTGCGCCCAAAGCCGGTGAGTCCACCAATGTTGCCGGCATGGTCACGCACCGGAACCGTGATCCAGTGGTAGGGAACCCCGATCCCTTCCTTGTTGATCATGGTGATTTCAGTCTCGGATTGGCCATATTCGAGGGCGCGTCGCATCGCTTGTTCCAGGAGCGTGCGTTCAGCCTCCGGGAACAGGGCGTGGATTGGCAGCGACTCGAGCTCGTCCGGGCGCAGCGCAGTGGTGGCCTCAAGGGCGTGATTCCATCGTACCAGCCGGCCATTCGAAGCGACCTTGAATACGATGTCGGGGGTCGCATCGATGAGGCTTTTATGTTCCTGCAAGGCGCGGTTTAGCGCGGCTTCCGCTGCCTTGCGTCGGGCAACGTCCTGTTCCAATCGTCGAACCAGGATCTGGTTGGTCAATGCGTCGGTCAGGCGTTCTCCTATGTCCTGAACCAAGCGCTTCTCGCCGTCGGTCCAGTGTCGCGGGCGTGAGCACTGATGCATCCCCAATAACCAGGGCCTGTCTAGCTTTGGTCGTAAGGCGGTCATGATCTGGGATCGGATGGCGAAGTGGCTCGCCATGCTCGGGTCCAGCGCACCGCCTGGGCCCTCGTAGGTGACCGCCCGCGGTGTCGCGAGAGACTTGCGCATGACCGCGGAGATTGTCGTATCCATGGGGATCTGGCGGCCTTCGGCGTACGCGCCCGGATAGTCCGGGTGTGTGGCCTCGACCAGCACGCCCCATGACGCCGCGTCTGGGTCGCATGGATAGATCAGCCATGCGCGGTCGGCCTGAAAGACCACAAGCAATTCCCGAACAACCGCGCGGACGGTCTTGCGGATATCCATGGTCTGTGTGATAACGCGGGCGATGCGTGCGAGGTTTCGATGATAATTCTCGTCTGCGTTGTCGGAGTCCGGGTGGCCGAGATCGCGGAATGCTAGGAACGCGCCGGTCGCGATTCCATCCGGGTCAAAGGTTGCGAGCAGCCTCAGGTGGATGGACTTATCCGGGCGGTCCGGCCACACCAGTCGGACTTGGGTGTCGTTTGCGTTGGTGCGACCACTTTCGATCGTCGCGCGGACCAGGGCTGCGAGGCTGGTCGAACGCTCGCCGTCCAGGATGGTCACCCAATCCAGCGTCTTCCCGGCCAGGGCTTGCGGGGTGCATCCCAGAGTCGTTTCCGCGGCGGCGTTATGTTGGAGGACGATACCGTCGATATCGACCAGTATCATAGCGTCCAGGCCAACGTCCAGGATCGCGCGCTGCATACTGGGATGGCGGAAGGGATTAGCGGTCACGATGACATTGCCCATAGAGCAGTCGTGGGGCGGGGCTGACGACCCGTCACGGTCGCCGGCACTTGATACGCGCGAACGCCGCTTTCTTTGGTACGTGTGACGCGGGCACGCGTTTCATGTTCGAGGATTGAACCGTTCTTGGCGGTGGTGTTCGGAGCACCGGGCTGTTCCAGCGTACCGCCCGGTCGGTGGGCCGACGCTGGGCGAGTGTGACGTAGAAGAGCGATCCGCATCGTCTCGGGTTCTCGGTACGGGTGCGCAAAATACCTACGCCGCGGGTCCCATTCGGGGCTAGCGTAGAGGGCATGAATTTACGGATTTTACAGGAGTGTAATCAGGTGCTGCCGGAGCGGCAAGCTGGCCGATCGCGATAGTAGGCCGAGTGTGGGCTGTGTAGCCCCGGGGCCGCAATTGTACGCGCAGTTTCTTGCCGTTTGCCGCGGCCTACGGGCACAGCGTGCGTCTTTGTAGTCGGCCCCAGGACGCTGCGGTCTGTTCTACGGCGTGCACTGGCCGGTAGAGAGACGCTTTCGCGTCCCGGCTTGCATCACGAGCGCCGCATACGCAGATTGGCATGTCAGCAGGGGGCACTTCCCGACGCCTGTAAGACCTTCGTGGCGGGGGCCGACTTTTTCTGTGCCACGTTTGGTGTCAACGTGTTCGATCCAAACCCGTATCGCCAGCACGGTGGCTGGTTCCTTGGTGTCATGCACAACATGTGTATGGATGTGGAGATCAACAGCGATTTCCCCCCCCGTGCCATCACGCAGGCCGCATAGATCGTGTGACCATCAACGGTGAGGGGTTCGACCCGAGCAAGGTATTCACTATGGTCTCCTGCTGCGGACGCGCCACATCCGCGCAGCCGCGTGGGGCATCCGCCGGGATCGGATCCCGGGGGTACGGCGCTGGCGGAGTTCCTGGCATATTGACATAATATATGGATAACGATATATATGGAATTGTGAATATCAATCCCACGCAGTTTTTCAAGGCCCTGGCAGATCCCACTCGGCTGCGCTGCGTGGTGTTGTTGCAAGCGGAGGGCGAACTCTGCGTTTGCGAGCTGACCCACGCCCTGGGTCTCATCCAGCCCAAGATCTCCCGGCATCTGGCGCTCCTGCGCGCCAGTGGCGTGGTGCAGGACCGCCGGGACGGGTTCTGGGTCCACTACCGGATCCATCCGGACCTTCCCGCGTGGGCCCAGGACGCCATTCGGGAGACGAACCGGGGGCTGGCGGGCTTGGCCCCGTTTAGTTCCGATCGGCGTGCCCTGGCTGCGATGCCTAACCGCCCGGGTGAGCCATCCTGCTGTGCCCCCGGAGTTCATGGGTAGGCGTCAGCCCTTTCGAGATAGGAGGCATTCCGTGGCGCGGTTTCATATGCACATGTCGGTTAGCGATCTGGCGGAGAGCATTCGTTTCTATTCGATCCTGTTCGGTAGTGCCCCCGATGTCATGAAGGACGACTACGCCAAGTGGGAACTGGGCGACCCCAAGGTGAACTTTGCCGTCTCTACCCGCGGCCGCCGGCCCGGACTCGATCACGTAGGCATCCAGGCCGAATCTGATGCGGCGCTGGCGGCCTTGCGCGGGCGCCTGGACGCGGCGGGCCTGCCCGGGGTGGCCCAGCCCAACACCACCTGCTGCTATGCGCGATCCGACAAGTATTGGACCATCGATCCCCAGGGGATCCCCTGGGAGACCTTCCACAGCCTGGATACGGTACCGACCTTCGGTGCGCAGTCCGGATCCGCCGAGGGCGGTTCGGCCTGTTGCGTCCCATCCCTGCCCGGGGCGCATTGAGGTGGCGGCGCTGAAGGTGTTGTTCCTGTGTACCGGGAACTCTTGCCGGTCGCAGATGGCCGAGGGCTGGGCGCGTACCTTGGGCGGCGGGCTCATCGACGCACGCTCCGCCGGTATCGAGGCGCACGGCAAGAACCCCCGTGCTATCGCCGTGATGGCCGAGGCCGGCGTGGATATATCGCGGCAGGAATCCACCCGGCTCACCGACGGGATGTTCCGTTGGGCGGACGTGGTCGTGACCGTATGCGGACACGCGGATGAACAGTGCCCGCTGCTCCCGCCCGGCACCCGCAAGGAACACTGGCCCCTCACAGACCCGGCGAAGGCGACCGGTACGGAGGAACAGGTGATGGATCAATTCCGCGCCACGCGTCAGGACGTGGAGCGGCGCGTGCAGGCGCTACTCCGGCGCGCCCAAGCCGGTGAGTACTCGGAGGTGGCAGGATGAGCGCAGCGTGCGAGAAGACCGGCCGGCGTGCGGCCGGCGCGGGCATGGGCGTTTTCGAGCGTTATCTGACCGTGTGGGTGCTTCTGTGCATCGTCGCGGGGATCGCGCTCGGGCATTGGTTCCCGGCGTCGTTTCAGGTAGTGGGGCGCCTCGAGTTTGCGCAGGTCAACTTGCCAGTAGCGGTGCTGGTCTGGCTGATGATCATTCCAATGCTGCTGAAGATCGATCTTCGGGCGCTCAAGGAGGTACGCCGGCATTGGCGTGGCGTGGCGGTGACCTTGCTGGTCAACTGGGGTGTGAAGCCCTTTTCCATGGCCCTGTTGGGCTGGTTGTTCATCGGCGTGCTGTTTCGTCCCTGGCTGCCCGCCGGCCAGATCGATTCCTACATTGCCGGGCTGATCCTGCTGGCTGCAGCGCCCTGTACGGCCATGGTGTTTGTCTGGAGCCACTTGTCCCGGGGCGAGCCGCACTTCACCCTTTCCCAGGTGGCCCTCAACGACGTCATCATGGTCTTTGCGTTCGCGCCGGTGGTGGGTCTGCTGCTCGGGCTCTCCGCTATCCACGTGCCCTGGGATACCCTGGTCCTGTCGGTAGTGCTCTATATCGTGATCCCGCTCGTCGCTGCCAATCTGGCACGGCACTGGTTGTTGCGTGGGAACGGCGGGGCGGAGCGGCTGGCCCGGGTGGTGCGGACGTTGCATCCGCTGGCGTTGTTGGCGCTGTTGGCAACCTTGGTATTGCTGTTCGGATTCCAGGGCGAACGTATCATCGGACAGCCGCTCGTCATTCTGCTCCTGGCGGTGCCGATCCTGGTCCAGGTGTTTTTCAATTCAGGGCTGGCCTACCTGCTCAACCGCGCGGCGTGCTCGCCCCATTGCGTGGCGGGTCCATCCGCCCTGATCGGCGCCAGCAACTTCTTCGAGCTCGCCGTGGCCACCGCGATCGCGTTGTTCGGATTTGATTCCGGGGCCGCCCTGGCCACGGTGGTGGGGGTGCTGGTCGAAGTGCCGGTCATGCTGGCGGCGGTGGCGGTCGTGAATCGTACCCAAGGTTGGTACGAAGCGCGCTCCGGTGTGGTGTCCTATGAGGTATGTTGCCCACAATTGGCAGAGATTGTGACCCGCGGCTGAATGCGGGGCCCGCGTGGCCGGGCGGGTAGCGCGGATGCCGGTAGTGGGATCCAGCAGGATCTGTTTCATCCGCGGCCAGTCGGTAAAGTCGAACATGTTGTGCAAACTACCCGCCTTCGCGTCGAGGGACTCGTCGCCGATCCTGCCCAGACGCGAGTTATCCTCGATAAATCGCAGAATCGATGACTGCTCGGTGACGTGGTAGTCCACGAAATTTTCCCGTGCCCACGGCGAGATGACCATCAGCGGCAGACGGGGCCCGTAGCCGCAGCGGTCCAGGTAGGGTCCGGCGGATGCCGTGCCGCAACGGCCCGGACCGGTGGACCCGTCATAGGCGGAGTCGTTGGACTGGCTGACGATCGGGCTGGGCACATGGTCGTACCAGCCGTGGGAGTCGTCGTAGGCGATGATCACGGCGGTATGTTTCCAATCGGGCAGTTGCTGCCGGATCTGACTCGGTGCGGCGGGGAAATGTACAGGTGCATTTTTCCGGGGTGTTGACTAGAACCTATCTCAAAATGCATCTCGGTTGCCAATGCGGTGTTGCGGCCCCTGCTGCGGTGCTCATTTACTGGGTGTAAACTGCGCTCCTTGCAGGGCCCGCGCCTTGCCTGAACGCCCGATCTGCGATTTTGAGATAGGTTCCAGGATACTTCGGAGCGGGTCCGAATGACGATGACTGGGGTAGGTGCTGCTGCCGCATTGGCTGTTAGCCCAACGAGGGATCTTCAATAGAATTCAGCGCGGATTTCAATGGGAGGTGGTGCAATGAAAGTGGCATATATATTTTCGACTCAAGGCCATACGGTCTCCTATAAGCTCGGCAAGATGATTCTGCCCCAGCTTGAAGAGGGGGCCCATGGCGTTGCGGTGGTCGGGATGTTTTTTTTCGAGGACAACAACTATGTGCTGGTCAAAGGTGATCCTATCGGCGAGCGCCTGGCGCGGGTCGCGAAACGCGAGAACATCCTGTTGATGGGTTGCGACCAGTGTTGCTATGAACGGAACATCGATGGCAAGCTGGTGGATGGGGCGACCATCGGGTGTTTTCCGAACCTCTACGCGGCGCTGGCTGGTAATCCTCCGGACCAAGTCATCACGCTCTAGACCGCGTTATTCATGCGGGTGGCTGACCGCTCCAGTGGTGCACGGGGGCTCGCGTCGTCGGATTGGTCTGGTCTGGCTTTGCAGTGAGTTCGCCGGTATGCCCGTTGTGTAACCGGCGCCTGCGTGGCTTTTCACGCTGGGAGGTCCATCGGCGTTTCCTCAATGGGCCCAGTCAAGACGCGGGGCGGGCCTTGCGCGTGGCTGGTTTCGGGGTGGTGGCGCCTTCCGATCGTGCCGTCCACAGGCCCTCGAAGAAATGCCGTGCATTCACGCCGAGGGTACGGGTCCGGTAGCCGCCTTCCTGTACCACCAGCGTGGGAAGTCCCAGCGCGCCGATCAGACGTCCGTTGTTGCGGAAGTCCTCGGCGCGAAGGGCCCAGGTGCCCGTGGGGTCGGCCTTGGCCGTGTCGAGTCCGAGGCACAACACCAGAAAGTCCGGCCGGAATTCCCGAATATGCCGGAGCGCCTTTCCGAGCGCACTCACGTAGCGCTCGGCGGTGATGGTTTCCGGCAGGGGGATGTTCAGGTTGAAGCCCTCTCCGCCGCCGCTGCCGCGTTCATCCTCGAAGCCCGCGAAATGAGGATAGGCGAAGTGCGGATGTCCGTGGATGGAGACGGTCAGGACGTCGGCGCGCTCATAGAAGATATCCTGGGTCCCGTTGCCATGGTGAAAATCCACGTCGAGGATCGCTACCCGCCCGTACTGGCTCAGGTGGTCGGCGGCCACCGCGGCGGAATTGAAATAGCAGAAACCACCGAAGGCGCGCCGCTCGGCGTGATGGCCTGGCGGGCGCACCAGCGCGTAGGCCAGTTCGTAATCTCCGAGCAATGCGGTGGCGCCGGTCACCGCGCAGTCCACGGCCCCGCGCGCCGCCAGGTAGGCATTGCGGTTCAGGGGCGTGAAGGTGTCCATGCAGTAGTAGCCCACCTGGAGTTCGATGTCCTTCGGCGGGCGCAGCACGTTGCGGATTGGAAAGATGATCGGGTAGATGGACTTCCCTTCCGGAAGTTGGCCGCAGGCGCGGCGCAGGTAATCGACGTAGTGTCCGTCATGCACGCGCCGGATGAGGCGTTCCGGTGTGCGCACCGGTTTGATGCGCGTGAACAGACGCGTCTTGTCCAACTCCTGGAGGATGGCGGAAACGCGCACCGGCGCTTCGACGTAGCCGCGGTCGCGCACGTGGTGGATGCTGTGGGCCTCGTTGACGATCAGTGCGATCCCGGTGGTGGTCCCGCGCGGGACCGGCTGCACCGCGCTGCGCACCCGGTAGCGCGGCGCGCGCAGGACCACGGGGTCGTCCTTGAAGGATCCGGCGACCAGCTCAATGTGCTTGGAATCGAACAGGTCGCCGTATTTGCGCTCCAGGATGGCGCGGACCGTGGCGCGGACCGTCGTCAGGCGCAAAGGGGTTTCCTTTCCGAGCGAGTCGTACATCAGGAAATACAGATCCTCGTCTCCGGGATGCGCGGGGCTGGCGTATTCGTTCTGGATGATCGGCCGTACACCATAACGTTCGTAAAACCGCATCCGGATTACGTTCTGTTTCAGGATTTCGGGATCCGATATCCGTTCCGGTTCATCCACCGAGCATTCGAAGAACAGGCCGTGGGCGCCCAGTGAAAGCGCCTCTTCGCGTGCGCGCTCGTAGAGCACGCTACCGATGCCGCCGCCGGTCTTACCCGGGGCCGCGGAAATTAGTTCCAGGTAGGCGATGTGCACGTCCGACATGTGCAACAGTACCGCGAAGCCCTTGACCTTTCCGGAGGCATTTTCCGCGACGAACAGGATCGACCGGTAACGGTATTGCATGGGGTCGTGAAGTTGCAGGGGGAGCTTGTCCACGTCACCAGGCCGCGCGCGCGGAAACTGGCGGCGCATGATCGTCTGCACCTGCTCAATCGCGTCGCGATTCGCGGGGGAGGTGTCGTCGTAGATCTTGCGGATGCGGAACATGCGGTATTCCCTGGCGTTGGGGCCAGTGGAGTGTAGCGACGAAGCCGGCGGCACCGCAAGGAAGCTGCGGTACGGGGACGTCCCGGCTGCGCCCGGGTGCCGGGCACCGGGCACGGTGCGTAGCGGGCCAACGCATGCTTGTACCCCGGGTGGCAGGTTGCCAGAATGGCTTGCCGGGGCGGTGCTCGCCCCGGGGTGAGCAGGGTTCGACCAACACGGACGAGGAGGACGAGTGGATGTCAGGTGCGGGGGAGTGCACCGCGGGCAATGGAAGCGGCCGCTCCGGGGAGCCGCCAGACCCGCGCGGGCTGGTGGACCGGTTTCGCAACGCATTCCCGCGGCTGAGCGTGGAGGAACAGCGTCTGTCGCTTGCGCTCTACGGGTTGCTGGCGCAGGGCCGCCCGGTATCCGCTGAGCGGCTTGCGGATACGCTGGGCCAGGAGGCCTCCGGGGTGCGGAGGCGTCTGGAGGACTGGCCGGGCGTATTGCGCGACGCGCAGGGCGCAGTGATCGGGTTCCTGGGTCTCGCGATCGGTGAAACCGCCCATCGTTTCCGGGTCGGCGGGACGACCCTCTACACCTGGTGCGCGTGGGATGCGTTGTTTCTGCCGGAACTGCTGGGGGCCACGGCGCAGGTGGAGTCCTCCTGCCCCGCCACGGGGCAGCCGATCCGGCTCACCGTGGGGCCGCAACGGGTGGAGGCGGTGGCGCCGGCGCGCACGGTGCTCTCGTTTCTGGTGCCCGGCGCGGAGGATCTGCGCCTGCACACCATCAGCCGCTTCTGCCACTACGTCCACTTCTTCGCCTCGGCGGCGGCGGGGCAGGGCTGGATGGAGCACCACGAGGGGACGTATCTGATGACGCTCGAGGACGGGTTCGGTCTGGCCCGCGCGGTAAACGGTGTGCGTTACCCGGACCTGCTGGGTGGTGTCCGGCCCGCGGACTGACCGGCGTCGGCACCAGATCCTGGTACCGGCGATGTGGCGGGCGGGGGAATTGCCGGCGACGCCGGCTCAGTGGGCCTGCGGATCCGCGGGAGAGCCTTTGAGCGGGACGCCGCCCCTGGCGTAGCACGCCTTTTTGGGGACGTTCTCGTAGCCCTTCCCCTTGCACTGGTTCTGCCCGCGGCACGCGTTGAAGGCGGTGCTGCACGCGGTGGTCCCTTTGCAGTTGTTGATCCCGTAACAGGCGATGTCCCCGGCTTGCGCCGGGGGCGCGAAGGTCTCCACGGACTTGTAGAGGCCATAAAACGCGGCCGCCGCCGCGACGCTCAGGGCCGCGCCGGTGGCCATGCGCCGCCCGGGGCTATGGGCTCGTGCCCGCGGGGGCTCGCAGGCGGGCTCGCTTGCGCAGGCGGCGGTGGACCGGGCGTTGAGCAGGTCCCAGAGGCTGGCCGCGACCAGCAGCCCCAGCCCGAGATACACCGGCGCGCTGTGCGGATAGCGGCCGGTGACCAGGAACCACATGCCGGCGCTACCCACGAGCGCACCGGCGAGACCCAACCAGAACGGCGCGAGTCGTCCGCGGCCCCGTGCCGCGCGGAACAGCAGCCAGGTGCTGAGACTGAGGAACCCCACGAAGATCGGGAACAGGTAGGCATCGTGGACCACGAAGCCGAGCCCCACGGCGCCCACCGCGGTCAGGACCGCGGGGATGCCCAGGCAGCAGGCCGCCGAGATACCCGCGCCCAGCAGTCCCGAGAATTGCCCGAAGAAGTCTTTCATGCGGCGCCCTCGCGATGCACATCGGATGCTGTGACGATCATTGGGCCCGCTGCCGGACCGGGACGCGGGCCGCACGCGACGATCCCGGTGCCACCGGTACGCGCCGCGCGGGCCACCGGTTCGTTAGCCCGCGCAGCAGGAGAGCTGCTTGACGTCGCGGGTGAAGGTCTGGGCGCACAGCTTGAGCCCTTCCACCATCGTGAGGTAGGGGAACAGCTGATCCGCCAGTTCTTGGATCGTCATGCGGTTGCGCAGTGCCAGCGCCGCGCTTTGGATGATCTCGCCGCCTTCGGCGGCCAGCAACTGGGCCCCGAGCAGGCGCCCGGTGGCGCGCTCGGCCACCAGTTTGATGAAGCCGGTGATGTCGAAGTTCGCGAGCGCCCGCGGCACGTTGTCCAGCGTCAGGACCCGGCTGTCGGTCTCGATGCCTTCGCGTTCGGCCTGCGCCTCGCTGAGGCCCACGGTGGCCACCTGGGGATCGGTGAACACCACCGCCGGCATTGACGAGAGATCCAGTGCCGCTGCGCCGCCGGTCATGTTGATCGCCGCGCGCGTGCCGGCCGCCGCCGCCACATACACGAACTGCGGTTGGTCGGTGCAGTCCCCGGCGGCGTAGATCGATTCGGCGGAGGTGCGCAGGCGCGCATCGATGACCACGGCGCCATGGGTGTCGGTCGTGACGCCGGCGGCCTCCAGCCCGAGGCCGGCGGTGTTGGGCCGCCGCCCGGTGGCTACCAGCAGTGCGTCACCGCGCAGGCGCTCGGTGCCGATCTGCAGCGTGTAGAGGCCGTCCGCATACTGCACACGCTCGGGCACCGTGTGCAACCGCACCTCGATACCCTCCGCCTCGAACGCCTCTTTGAGACCGGCGCCCAGCGCCGGGTCTTCGCGGGAGAGCAGCGTGCTGCGCGCGAGTACCGTCACCTGCGCCCCCAGGCGCCGGAACGCCTGCGCAAGTTCCACGGCGACCACCGACCCGCCGAGTACGATCAGGTGTTCGGGCAGCCGTTCCGCCACCAGGGCCTCGGTGGAGGTCCAGTAGGGGGTGTCCTTTAGTCCGGGAATTGGTGGCACCGCGGGTGCGGCACCGGTGGCGATGAGGATGCGGTCCGCATGAAGGGTCTGCTCCGTGCCGTCGGCGGCGCGGATCTGAAGGGTGCGTGCGTCCTGGAAACGCGCGCGCCCGTGGATCAGGTGGATGGACGGGTTCTGTTCCACGATGCTTTCGTACTTCGCGTGGCGCAACTCCTCGACCCGGGCCTGTTGCTGCGCCACCAGACGGCCGCGGTCGATCGTCGGTTCGGTATCGGCGATGCCCGCGAACGGGTTGTGGCGTTCCAGGTGCGCGATGTGCGCGGCACGGATGGTGATCTTGGAGGGTACGCAGCCCACGTTTACGCAGGTGCCCCCCACGGTCCCGGATTCGATCATCGTGACCTGGGCACCCGCCTCCGCGGCGCGGATCGCACAGGCGAAGGCGGCGGAGCCGGAGCCCAGGACGGCGACTTGCAAGCCCGTGCCGTTGCCGTGCGAGGATTTTCCGGATCCATCCAGGGCACGGGCGCCGTAACCTTTGGCCTGTACCGCCTGGATCAGCCGCTCGGTGTCCACGGCCCGGTCCGCTTCCACCCGCGCGTGGGCGTCCGCGTAGGAGACCCGTGCGGTCACCCCACCCACCCCGTTGAGGGCCTCCTCGACGGTGCGGGCACAGTGCTCGCAGGTCATCCCGACGATTTCCAGTTCTTGAGTCTCCATGGGTACGTGCTCCTGCGCTGAGTTCACGGTTGCGGCGTCGAGGGGTAACCGGCGTCGGTGGTGGCTTTGGTCAGGGCCGCGACATTGGTTCGCGCCGGGTCGTAGCTCACCGTGGCGGTACGGGTGACGAAGTCGGTCTTCGCCTTCGCCACGCCGGGAACCTGCTCCAGGGCGGTACGGATGGTGATCGGGCACAGGCCACAGGTCATCCCCGGCACCGACAGGGTGATGGTCTTGAGCGGAATCGGCTTGGTGGTCGCGGCCGGTGCGGCGGAAACGCTGGACGGGCCCAGGACCGCAACGGCGAGTGTCGTCATCAACAGCAGTGCGTAGCGCATGAGTAGTCCTCCAGAACGGGGGTGGGCTGGGCAACCGGAAGAACGGCATTCATCGGGTGAGGAACCACTGGGCGACCCAGGGGGAGATCAACATCCCCAGCAACGTCACGCTGACTACCCAGAACACGATGCGCTGATTGCGCCGCGTGCGGGGGTCCGCGCAGGGCGTACCGGGGGTGCAGACCTGCGGTGCCCGATAGAGTTTGCGAAATGCGAGTCCCAGGAACAGCAGGGTGATTCCGATGAAGATCGGTCGGTAGGGTTCCAGGACCGTGAGATGCCCGATCCAGGCTCCGCTGACCCCGAGGCCCAGCAGTACCAGGGGTCCGACGCAGCACAAGGAACCGACTACGGCGGCAATGGTACCCGCCACCAGGGACCGGGTTGCAGTGGACTCATTGGCCATGGGTGTGCCCTCATCGGGATTTACGATGAAGACAGCTTACATTCCGTACCAGAGTACGGAGTCAAGCCCTGGGAATGAAACCTGGGGGTGCCCCATGGGGGGCGGGCTGGGGGATCGGAGCGGCCGGCGGCGCCGGGGATGGCTATCGGTCCCGGTGTCCGGTCAGGGCCTCCACGATGGGGCAGTGCCGACGACGCCCGGACCGGCAGGCGCGGATCAGCGCATCCAGGGCATCGCACATCCCGCGCAGGTCTTGGATTTGAGCGTCGATCTGATCGCGGCGCGCCGCGGCGCGGCGGCGCACGTCCTGGCAGCGACCCGTCCCGAGCGTGAGCAGTTCAGCCACCTCCTGCAGGGTGAAGCCAAGCCGCTGGGCGCGGCGGATGAAACGGATCCTGTCCACGGTTTCCGGGGGGTAGTGGCGGATGCCGCCCGTGGGACGCGGCGGCGCCGGTACCAACCCGATACGCTGATAGTAGCGCACCGTCTCCACGTGGACGCCCGCGGCGCGGGCGAGCCGCCCGATGGTCATAGGAAGGACGTGTGCCACGGTCCCGGTACCTGTCATGAGGAGGTTGCTGTCCGTGCGGCCCCGGGTGATGGGTGTGGCGGACCGCGCGTTCCGCTAGCCGGGCTGCGCGACTGGCTAGTGCCCAGCGGCCGCTTCGGCGAAGTGGTGCAGCGCCATGCTCATCTTCCGGACCACTGCCGCACCGCAGGTTCCCAAACCGTGACGCTCGGCCAAGTACTGCGGGTCATTGTAGGTGAGCCAGACCTGGCCCTTGGCGTCCTCCCAGGCGAGTATCTTCTGGGGCAGGTCGATGCCCACAGTCTGCTTGCACTGCATCAGCGGGGTTCCCAGCCGCGGGTTGCCGAAGATCAGCAGTGTGGTCGGCCGCAGGCTGAGTTTGACCTTTTTGGCCCCGCGCTGGTGATCCACGCGCGCGAAGATGGTCATTCCCTTTTTCCGGAGCATGGCCTCCAGACGGTTGATGGTGACGGGAACGCTGTGGGCGCTCTTGATCGTGACCAGACCGTTGTCTGCGGCATGGGCGGCAGGGATGAACAGGACGAGAGCGAAGATGCTGAGGAGCCAGTGGCGCATCATGTGTGATCTCCCTTGAAGAACCGTTGGCAGTGGGGTGGATCGGCGATCCGGTGCCAACGCATTGTATTCGGTTCGGCGGGAGTTCGGGCAGCCCGGCCGCGCGAGCGCCGGGCCTCGCCCGGGGTCGGCGGACACGGATGGATTCTTGAGGAGCAGCGCGGATGCCGCGCTGCCTAACCGGAGCATCCCATACCGGGGCCAGTGTGGTGGTGTGTCCGGCGCCGGATAAAGGGCCGGGGCCGTGCCCATCGGCGCCGGATACGCCACCCTTGACATTAAAGCTTACTATAAGGTTTATACTATGCACGATGGAAGCCGCGGGACCCGGCGCGTTCCCCCGGGGGCTTGACCTTAAACCATACTGTAAGCATTAAGCTTCAACCGGGCTGGGAGGGACGGACCATGCAGACCATGACCATCGGGACATTGGCGAAACAGGCGGGCGTGGGTGCCGGAACCCTGCGCTATTACGAGCGGCTCGGTCTGCTCGCGCCGCCGCAGCGTACCGCCGCCGGCTATCGCGTTTACCAGCCGGCTGCCGCGCGTCGGCTGCGGTTTATCCGGCGCGCTCAGGAGTTGGGCTTCTCCCTGGAGGAGATTGCCGCCCTGTTGGGGATGAGCGAAAACCCCGGGGCCAGCGCGCGCGACGTGAAGCGCCTGACCAAGGAGAAGATCGCCGACATCGAGTCGCGCATCCGCGACCTGGATCGCATGAGGCGCGGTCTCGAGACCCTGGCCGGCCATTGCAGCGGCCGGGGGTCGACCGCCGACTGCCCGATCCTCGCCGCGCTTAACCAGGATGATGGCTGATGGGTCGCCCCGGACGCAGGGTTCGCGCCCTGCGCCGGCATTTGCTACGGATGATTGAAGGAGCACGCCATGCAGAACATTGAACTGGGAATCGAAGGCATGACCTGCGCCTCGTGCGCGGCGCGCGTGGAACGGGCCCTGGGCAAGCTGGCCGGGGTGCAGGAGGCGTCCGTGAACTTGGCCACCGAACGTGCCAGTGTCGCCTACGACGAGGCACGCCTGACACCGGCGCAGATTTTGGAGGCCGTGCGCGAGGTGGGTTACACGCCGGTGGCGGCGGAGTTGGAGATGGGCGTCGGGGGCATGACCTGCGCGTCCTGTGTGGGGCGGGTGGAACGGGCCCTGAACCAGTTGCCCGGGGTGTTGGAGGCGTCGGTGAACTTGGCTACGGAGCGGGCCACGGTACGTTACGTGCCGGCGGCGTTGAACGCTGACGACGTAGCCCGTGCCATCGAGGCGGCCGGTTACGAGGCGCGCGCCATGGATGAGGCGAACGAAGACCGGGAGCAGGCGGCGCGCCGCGCGTCGCTGCGTGCCCTGCGCCGGGATATCGTGCTCGCCGCGGTGCTGACCGTGCCGATCCTGATCCTGTCCATGGGTAGCGCGTTCTCTCCGGAGATGGCGCGGGCGCTGGCGGCGCTGACGCCGTGGCCGCCGCTCTGGGACTGGGTCCAACTCATGCTTGCCAGCGTGGTCTTGTTCGGACCCGGACGGCGCTTTTTCCGCCCCGGCTGGATCGCCTATCGCCATGGATCGCCGGACATGAATTCCCTGGTGATGACCGGTACCGGTGCCGCGTGGCTCTACAGCTTGGTGGTGGTGTTGGCACCCGGGCTGTTCCCGGTTCTGGCGCGCAACCTCTATTTCGACTCGGCGGCGGTGGTGATCACCGTCATCCTGTTCGGCAAGTTTCTGGAGGAACTGGCCAAGGGGCGTACCAGCGAGGCGATCAAGAAGCTCGTTGGGCTACAGGCCAAGACCGCGCGCGTACTACGCGACGGACATGAAGAGGAGATCCCGATCCGTAGCGTACAACCGGGCGACGTGATCGTGGTGCGCCCCGGCGAGCGCCTGCCGGTGGACGGCAAAGTGCATGAAGGCGAGAGCTACGTCGATGAGTCCATGCTCACCGGCGAGCCGGCCCCGGTGGCGAAGCGCGCCGGTGATCCGGTGGTGGGCGGTACCGTCAACCAGCACGGCGTGCTGCGCGTCGAGGCGACTCAGGTGGGCAGGCAGACGGTGCTCGCGCAGATCATCCGTTTGGTGGAACGCGCGCAGGGATCGAAGTTGCCGATCCAGGGGCTGGCGGACCGGGTAGTGAAGGTATTCACGCCCATCGTCCTGTTGATCGCCGCGCTCACCTTCGGGGTGTGGCTGCTGTTCGGTCCGCCGCCCGCGATCACCCTGGCCCTGGTCAGTGCGGTGGCGGTACTGGTGGTGGCGTGCCCCTGCGCGATGGGGCTCGCGACCCCCGCGGCCATTATGGTGGGCACCGGGCGTGCCGCGGAACTGGGCGTGCTGTTCCGCAAGGGCGAGGCGCTGGAGGCCCTGAGCCATGTCGACACCGTGGTGTTCGACAAGACCGGCACGCTGACCGAAGGCCACCCGCGGCTCACTGACCTGGAGCCGGTGGGCATAGACCGCCAGCAGGCCCTCGCGTTCGCGGCCGCGGTGGAAGCGGACAGCGAACACCCGCTCGCCATGGCGGTCGTCGCCGCCGCGCGGGAGGCGGAGATCGATCCGCCCGCGGCGGAGGATTTCAAAGCCATCCCCGGTTACGGGGTGGGTGCGCGGGTGATGGGGCGCGCGGTGTTGCTCGGCGCCGCGCGGCTCATGGACCGGGAAGGCATCGACGTATCTTCCCTGTCCGCGCGCGCCGACGCCCTGGCCGAGCAGGGCAAGACCCCGATCTATCTGGCGCTGGACGGCACGGTGCACGGCATCCTCGCGGTGGCCGATCCGCTCAAGGCGGAGTCCGCGCCGGTGATCGCCGCGCTACAGGCCCAGGGCCTGCGCGTGGTCATGATCACCGGGGATGCTCAGGGTACGGCCGCGGCCATCGCCGCCCAGGCCGGCATCGACCACTATCAGGCCGAGGTGCTGCCCGATGGCAAGGCGGCGGCGGTGGAACAGCTCCAGGCCGAGGGCCGCAAGGTGGCCTTCGTGGGGGACGGCATCAACGATGCGCCGGCCCTGGCGCAAGCCCAGGTGGGGATCGCGGTGGGCAGCGGTACCGACATTGCCATCGAGGCGGCCGACGTGACCCTCACGCGTGACGATCTGAGCGGCGTGCTGACCGCGTTGAACGTGGCGCGGCGTACCATGAGCACGATCCGCGGCAACCTGTTCTGGGCATTCTTCTACAACATCCTGCTGATTCCCCTCGCGGCCGGCGTGCTCTATCCCAACTTCGGTATCCATCTGAACCCGATGTTCGCCGGCGTGGCCATGGGGTTGTCCAGCGTGTTTGTCGTAACCAACAGCCTGCGCCTGCGCCGATTGCGCGCCGCACGCATCGAGGGGGCCGGTGACACCGTCGCGCCGGCCGTATCCACCACCGCGGTGCATGCCCACTGAGGGGTGGGACCGCGCGGGCTGCCGAAGGAAGCCCGATGAAGGAATCAATCATCAGAGGAGAACGGCTATGTCAGAGACGACTTTGAAGGTAAGCGGAATGACCTGTGGACATTGTGTATCGGCAGTGACCAAGGCGCTTAAGGGCGTGCCCGGTGTGGAGTCCGCCGATGTGAGCCTCGAGAAGAAGCAGGCGGTGGTGAAGGGATCCGCCGATGCACAGGCCCTGGTCCGGGCGGTGACGGGCGAGGGCTACGGGGCCGAGGTGCAGCGCTGACCGGTAGATCGGCGGGCGCTGCCCACCGACAGCGGGGCCGGGCGGCCCGGCCCCGGGAGCGATGGGTGGCGCCGCGACTGCGCGGCGCACGGAATTGCGGAGGGATCACCAATGGATGACATCCTGATCTATACCACGCCTGGCTGCCCGGATTGTGCGGCCCTGAAGCAGTGGCTGGCGAAGCGGGGCCTGGCCTTTGGGGAGCGGGATCTGAGCCAACCCGGGGTGGCGGATGAGGCCAAGCGCCGCTATGGCGTGCGGGTCGCGCCGGTGACCGTCATCGGCGCTGAGGTGTTCTACGGAACGTTTATCGATCAGCGGCCCAGGATCGAGGCACTACTCGGCCGCTGATGCCGCCCGCCCGACGGTGGCCGTTCCCATCCCCGGGCGCGTGGTCACCGGTTGCTGATATAGGCGTACCCCTGCATCTGCTTCTTGATCAGCTGCAGAATCCCTGCCGGGATCACCTTCATATAGGGAAAGACATCGTCCTTCTTTACACCCAGGGAGTGCATGGAGTTGTAGCACACCCGGAACTCCACCCCTTGTTTGTGCAGCGCCTTCATCAGGTCACCGTAACCGCTGTAGCGCTGGTTCCACATGTCCGCCGCTAAGACCGCTTTGCCGTACAGCACGAACTGAATCTCGTAGCGGTAACCCTTGTGCTTGAGATAGCGGATGATGAGCGACGCGTTGGTCAGCGATTCCTTGAGCTGACCCGTGGGGTCGCTCACGCCGAACACCACCTTGGCGGGCTGGTGATCCTTGAAGAAGCCTCCGTATCCCATGGCCTTCGGGAGCGGAATCGACTCGATCCCCGGGAACTGGGGCACCGCACCGGGCGGGGCGTCGGCCGCCGCGAGGACGGTGGTACCCAGCAGGAGCAACAGGATTGACAGTGTGCGTTTCATAAGGCCTCCCGGAGCGCCGCACACGGCGGCGCGTATTCAAACCATGCATGTATCGGTAGGACCAACCCGGCGCTGGGATTATTCCGGATCGGTCCGCGCGCGGCCATGCCGCGCATGGCCGCGGCAACACCCATGGGGGACTATATCGGGTCGGCGCGGGTCCCGGTAGCCGATGCCGGCAGCGCACCTTGACCCTGGAGCACACTCCAGGTCTATGCTACTCCCTGGAGCGGTAATCCCGCGCCCGCACGGGCCTTGGGTTCGCCTCCGGCGGTACCGGGCCGGACGGATCCGACGGGCTCTGCGGTCGCGTGCCGGGCCCAACCGCAATCCGATCCACCCGATCGCCTTCCATGGCGCGCGGAGGTGCAGGATGACGTTGGAGGTGGAGGTGTTTACCGCCCCCGGGTGCCGCCGCTGCGCGGGCCTGCTGGCGGCGCTGGATGCCCTCGCGGACGTCTATGGGGATGCCCTGCACTGGCAGGCGGTGGACGTGGTGGCGGAGCTGGATCGCGCCGTGGTGCTCGGGGTGCGGGCGACGCCCGCCCTGGTGGTCAACGGGGTGCTGGCGTTTACCGGATCCCCTACGCCGGCCCGCCTGCGGACCCTGGTGGACGGGTGGCTGGCGGTACCCGGCCGCGGCCGGCGCACGCAGCGGGGCACGCCATGAAATCCACATCCTCCGCAGACGCGCTGTCCATCGGCGCGGTCACCCGGCTCCTCGGGATCAGCGCCGACACCCTGCGCTACTATGAGAAGATCGGCCTGCTGCCCCCGGTGGAACGCCGCGCCTCGGGTCTGCGCCGCTACCGGGAACGGGACCTTGCGCGGTTGCGGTTCATCCGCCGGGCCCAGGGCATGAACTTCACGCTTGCGGAGATCGCCGCCCTGCTGCGTTTCCGCGAGGATCCTACCGGAGCCCGGCGCGAAGTGCGCGAACTCACCGGCCAGAAGCTCGCAGAGGTGGAGGCGCGGCTGGAGGAACTGGCCTACCTGCGCAAGGAACTGCGCCTGTTGTTGACCCTGTGCGCGGCGAGCGAACAGGGTTGTCCGGTGATCGAGGGCATGGAGCAGGTCGAGCGGGACATGGGCTCCGGTTCCGGGGCCGCGCGTGTATGGCACGGCGTACGCCGACGCCGTGCTCGCAAGGGTTAGATTCCGGGCCACTGATAAACGTCCTGCCACGTGGCGCGGGAAGCGGACGTATTATTTTCCAGGCCCGCGAGTGCTGGGGAAATTCCTCAAACCGTGGGCGCGGAACATGGCGTAGCGCGCCGTGCACGGCTGGGATAACGATTGCCAACCGCGGGGGTGAGTTGCGCCCGCCACCGTATCGGGCCGCATAATCCCTGGTGCCAGTGTCCCACGATTCAGGAGGCCTTGCCTCTGGAGTGCACTCCAGAGGTATCGTGCCTCTCGAATGCCGTCGTGGGCCGGCGCAGGCGCACCCCGCACCTGCGCGGCGCCGCGACGGGGAAGGTTCAGGAGAAACGCCGATGAAATCGACAAAGGTACTGCTGGGGGCCGTGCTTGCGGCGAGCTTGTGGATCGGCGCGCCGCTGCTGGCGGCCCCGGTCGCCGGTCCCCAATACCGGATTCACGTGGAGGGACTCGCCTGTCCGTTCTGCGCCTATGGCATCGAGAAGAAACTCAGCCAGATCCCCGGCGTCGACGGCGTGCGCACCGACATCAAGTCCGAGATCGTGACCGTCACCATGCAGAAAGATCGCGTACTGCGCGAACCGGCGGCCCGCAAGGCGGTACGGGATGCGGGCTTCACGCTGAAAGGTTTTGCGCCGGTGGAGGGTTCCCCTTGAGGCAGGTGCGTGGGTGCCGTGGGAGGTTCCACGGCACTGGCTGCTGCGTTGCGGCCCTCGGTCTGCTGTGGGCCGCCGCCTGGGGTTCCCGGGCGGTGGCCGCGCCGATTACCTTCAACACCGCCCTGCCGGTCGCCACCCAACAGTTTGTTTTCCGGGAGCGGTTCGTGCGCGTACACTCCACCGGCGATGTTACCCCCGCCAACCGGGATCTCACGGCCAGCGGCGCGATCTCGGTGCTTGCTTACGGGGTGACGCCGGACTTCGCGCTGTTCGGGATCGCGCCCTGGTTTGACAAGCGCTTGGAGCTGAACATGGGCGGCGGGCGCATCGCGCGCAGCACCGGCGGGGGTCTCGGTGACGTCACCTTGTTGGGACGTTACACCGCCTACCGATATGATGGGCCGGGCGTGAACCTGCGGGTGGCGCCCTATGCCGGGGTGCAGGCGCCCACTGGCAGCGACGATGTCCGCGATGCGCTTGGTCTGCTGCCGCGCCCGCTGCAGCCGGGTTCTGGTGCATGGGATCCGATAGTGGGTTTGGTGGCCACCTACCAGACGCTTCCCTATGAGGTGGATGGTCAGTTCAGCTACAAGGCGACCACCGCGGCTGGCGGATTCCGGTTCGGCAACAGTGCCGAGCTGGACGGATCGCTCCAGTACCGGCTCTGGCCGCGGCGCCTGGGCAGTGGGTTGCCGGCGTTCGTCTACGGGGTCATGGAGTTCAATCTGGTCCATCAGGACCGCAACGAGATCAATGGGGTAGCGGATCCCAATTCGGGGGGGACCACCCTGTCGCTGGCCCCCGGCTTGCAGTACGTGACCCGTACCTGGATCCTAGAGGCTGCGGTGCAGGTGCCGGTGGCCCAGAATCTCAATGGCAGCGGTCTTATGAACGACTACGTGGTGAACGCTGGGTTCCGGATCAATTTCTGAACGGGGGACGGGGGCGATGGCGCGGGCCAAGTGGAGCGCGTGGCTGGGGTGGACCGGCTTGACCCTGTTCGGGTTGACCGCCGCCGGATGGCTGGCCTTTGTTCCGTACCCGACGGGAAGCGGATACGGGTTTGTGCGGGCGTGGGGCAGTTCGGGCAGTGGTCCCGGCCAGTTCCACGACCCCACCGGTGTCGCGGTCACCGCGAGCGCGGTGTACGTGTCCGATGCCCGCAACGCTTGGATCCAGGTCTTCGACCACTTTGGACATTTCCTGCGCCAGTTCGGTACCCGCGGCGACGGACCGGGGCAACTCGGCCGGCCCATGAACCTCGCCATCGCCAAGGACCAGCTGTATGTCGCCGACTACTGGAACGACCGTATTGCTGTTTTTACCCTGAACGGAACGTTCGTGCGCAACCTCGGACACAGCGGCCGCGGACCCGGGGAATTCAACTCGCCGGGGGGTGTGGCGGTGGCGCCGGACGGAAACCTGTACGTGGCGGATTTTTACAATCAACGGGTGCAGGAACTGCGCGCGGACGGGACCTTTGTGCGCCAATGGGGCACCACCGGACAGACCGGGATCCGCGCCGACGAGTTCAGCTATCCAACGGACGTGGCCCTCGGTCCCAAAGGCACGTTGTATGTGGCCGATGGCTACAATAACCGGATCCAGGCATTCGCACCGGACGGAGAATTTCTCCGTAAGTGGGGCGGCCCTTTTGCCTTGCACCTGTACGGACCGTTTCCCGGCTGGTTCTCCACCGTGACCTCGGTGGCCGTGGGTCCCCGCGGGGACGTGTTCGCCGCGGATTTCCATAACAACCGGATCCAGAAGTTCACGCGCGGCGGCGTGCTGCTGACGACCTTCGGCCGGCCTGGCAGCGGTCCCGGCGAGTTCCATCTCCCGATCGCCGTGGCGGTGGCCCCGGACGGGATGGTGTTCGTGGCGGATTTCCGCAACGACCGCGTGGAGAAATGGCGGCCGCGCTGAGTAGGCGTGACGCTTGTGCGGGTTGATCCTCAGCAGTATCATCACCGGCCACATACCATCCCCTCGATCCCTGTTGGGTTCCATGCTCGGTATTCGTTGTCCCGCATCCCCGCCAGGAACGCGGAGGACCTGATCCTTTGCTGGCTGGCCCGATGGATACGCTGCTTACCCTGATCACGCCCTGGGAATTCTCCCCGACGGTGCTAGTGACCTGCCTCCTGGCGGCGGGGCTGTTCCTGCGCGGCCTGCGGCGTTGCCGCCGCGAGGGAAAATCCATCAGCCCATGGCGGACCCTGTCGTTCTTTACCGGCCTGATCCTGATCTATGGGGTGCTCCAGTCCTATTTCGATTATGTGTCCCAGCACATGTTCTGGGTCCATCGCCTCCAGCATCTCATCCTCCATCATCTGGGTCCCTTTCTGGTGATGCTCGCGGTGCCCCACGAGGTGATCGGGCGCGGGATCCCGGACCGCTTACGGGAGTCGGTGCTGTTGCCCATTTGGTACAGCCGGCCGGTGCACGGAACCTACCGGTTCCTGCAGAGGCCATGGGTCGCCGCGTTCCTATTCGTAGGCCTGATCTACCTGTGGCTCACTCCAGCCATTCATTTGTATGTCATGCTCAGCGCCTGGCTTTACAAACTGATGAACTGGAGTATGGCGGTGGACGGACTGCTGTTCTGGTGGCTGGTGGTGGATCCGCGTTCACCGCAGGAACACGGCACGCCTTCATATACCACGCGTATCGTCATGCTGTGGCTGGTGATGTTGCCCCAAATTATCCTCGGGGCCTTCATTTCCCTCAGTGGGCACGATCTCTACAACGTGTACAGTATCTGTGGCCGCGTCTGGCCGATCAGTCCGATGACGGACCAGGATATCGGTGGGCTCATTACCTGGATACCAGCGGCCATGATGAGCGTGCTGGGAATTCTGGTGGTGTTGCGGCTCTGGACCCGTGCGGACCGCGTCGCGGTGCGCGCCTTGCGCGAGCGCAACCGGCGTGGCGCTTCGTTCCGCTCCGGCACTTGGCGCACGGCGCGGGTCCCAGCGTCACTGGGCGGACACACGGGTGCGTAGGGCGTTTGTCATCGCATGGCTGGTGTTGGCGCCGGGCCTCGCCCTGGCCCAGCCGCCGCCGGTCACCGTCACCGCCGCGCGCATCCGCTGGCTGCCCGGCGATTTGCCCTTGGGTGGTTACTTCAAGCTGGAGAACCGGGGTTCACAGACCCTGCGGCTGGTGGGGGTCGCCAGTCCCGCCTTTGCCCGGGTGGAGATGCACCGCAGTCTCCCGTCCGGGGACATGGTCCCGGTGTCGGAGATCCCAGTGCCGCCGCACGGCGCGATCGCATTTTCCCCTGGTGGTTACCATCTGATGATGATGCATCGTGCGCGCACGCTGCAGGTGGGGGAACACGTCACCGTCGAGTTCCGGTTCGCCGATGGGGGTACCGTGACCTTCCCGTTCCTCGTCCAGCCTCCGGACATGCAGTGATGGTCCGGGCCTGCGACGCCGGGTGCCGCATTACCCGCTGGGTCTTGCCGGCCCTGATGGCACTGGCCGTCGCCGGCTGCGGCGGGGGCCGTGGCTGGCGGATGACGAACATCACCGGTCTTATGCCGGTGCTGAAGTTCACCCTGACCGACGCGGCCACTGGCGCGAGCATGGATGCGGCGCACTTCAAGGGCAAGGTGGTGTTGCTGTATTTCGGCTACACCCATTGCCCGGATGTTTGCCCCATGACGCTGGCGGATCTGGCGGCGGCGGTGCGTACCCTGGGGGCCCGTGCTGACCAAGTACGCATCTTATTCGTGAGCGTGGACCCGGCCCGCGACACGATACCAGTGCTCAAGCGGTATGCGGAGGCCTTCGGTCCCCAGGTGGTGGGTTTGCGCGGTGACCAGGAGCAGCTCCGGCGACTCACCAAGCGCTACCGGGTGACCTACGGCTACGAAAAGCCCGACGTCCACGGTAACTACGTGGTTTCCCACAGCAGCGCGGTGTACGTTTTCGACCGCAATGGCCATGTCCGCCTGCTCGCGCAGCGCCCCAACCGGACCGCCGATCTCGCCCACGACCTGAAGGCGCTGCTCGCGGAGGGTTGAGCCGCGCGGGGCGTGGGCGTGCTGCAGGCCGCGATGACCACGGCGCGCGGGCTCAATCCCAGGTCAAGGCGCCGCCGGTCCGCTACTCCGTAACCCGGGTCCCGAAGAAGTTTTTACATTTTCCATGCTGGTATCGTTATCCAGCCACGTGCCGGGCTGACGTATAGTGCACTTCAACATTCGGTCAGGCTGACAGCAAGTCCCCCGAGCGCCGTTTCTTTATATTTATGCGACATCTCCAACCCGGTTTTCTTCATGGCTTCAATACAACTGTCCAGCGGCATAAAGTGAGTGCCGTCACCTCGAAGTGCAAGAGACGCCGCGGTATAGGCCTTGATTGCACCAAAACCATTGCGTTCGATACACGGGACTTGCACAAGTCCGTTAACGGGATCGCAGGTCATACCGAGGTGGTGTTCGAGCGCGATCTCGGCAGCATTTTCAATTTGTTGGGGGGTTCCGCCACGAATCGAACACAAACCCGCGGCTGCCATGGCGGCGGCTGAACCGACTTCACCCTGGCAGCCCACCTCGGCGCCGGAGATAGAGCTGCGATGCTTAATGAGACCACCGATTGCACTTGCGGTAAGCAAAAACTCCCGCACCTGTTCCTGTGTGACATGCTCATGGACGCTGGCATAATAGAGTACCGCAGGAATGACGCCTGCCGCACCGTTCGTTGGCGCGGTCACCACCATATTACCGGCCGCATTTTCTTCATTCACGGCCATGGCATACGCGCATAGCCAGTCATTAATATTTGCCTTCTCAGGCGTACTTTTCAGGCTCTGATGAAGTTTTTTGGCGCGCCGCAAGATACCCAGACCACCAGGCAATGTGCCTTCTGTTGCCAAGCCTTTTTCAATGCATGTTTGCATGGATTGCCAAATCCTGCCCATACCATCAAACAGCGCTTTTTCCGAGTAATATTGCTGCTCGTTAATTTGCTTCATCTGTGCGATGGACATGTTGCTGTCCTGCGCCATTCGCAACATGGAATTCGCCGAATCAAACGGATATTGGCACGAGGACGCAGACTCCATTTTAAGTGGTGCTTGCAATTGATGAATTTCCGCCAGGGTGTTTATAAAGCCACCGCCAATCGAAAAATACGTTTCTGAATATAATTTCTTGCCGTCGTTGCCGACGAGATCAAAAATCATCCCATTAGGGTGCTCAGGTGACGGCTCCCCTTTGTCAAAAATGATGTGTTCCGTTGGGTTAAACGAAACACGGATGTTGTTGTCGAGACAAAGATGATCGCTTTTCCAGATAGTTGTAACCAGGTCAGCAATATCCTTATCGGCGAGACTCGCCGGCTGATGGCCATTTAACCCTAATGCGACCGCGTGATCCGTGGAATGTCCCTTGCCCGTAAAAGCCAGGGAACCCTTGAGCGTACAGCGTATAAATGCGTTTTTCGCACTTGCATCAATGACTTTCTGATTTTTTATGCGACCAACGAAATCATTTGCGGCGACCATTGGTCCGTGCGTGTGTGAGCTCGATGGACCAATCCCGATCTTAAATAGCTCTAATACGCTGATAAACATAGAGACAATGCCTCATGAGCAATCTGACAGGATAATAGCAAATGATTTAAGCTGCGCCGCGCTGTTGGTGGATGAGATCGTGCCCGAACAGCCGGTGCGTCAATGGGTGCTGAGCTTTCCGTATCCCTTGCGTTTCCTGGTTGCCAGCCGCCCGGCGGTCATCGGCCGAGCGCTGGGGATCGTCTACCGAGCGTTCGCCGCCCACCGGATAGGGAAGGCGGGCCACGCGCCCAAGACGGCCCATACCGTGCCGTCACGTTGATCCAGCGGTTTGGATCGGTGCTCAACCTCGATATCCATTTCTACATGCTGTTCCTCGACGGCGTCTATGTCGATGGCGCCAATGCCGGGTGGACCCGGTTTCACTGGGTCGAGGCGCCGACCAGCACCGAGCTCACCCAACTGGCGTACACCATCGCCGCGCGATTCGGCCGCTATCTGGAGCGGCGGGGGCTGTCAGATCGTGATGCCGAGAATGGTTGCCTCGCTGGCGATGCGGTGGACGACGACCCCATGATGCAACTACTGGGTCGCTCCATAACCGACCGCATCGCGGTGGGTCCACAGGCGGGGCACAAGGTGTTTACCGTTTCGGCTCTTGCCCGTTTGTGAACCAGAAGATCCGTTCGGCGAGACGGTGGGCAAGGTGGCCGCCTTCTCGCTGCACACCGGGGTGGCAGCCAAGGCCGCGTGAACGCAACAAGCTCGAACGGCTGGGCCGATACATCGGCCGCCCGGCGGTCTCGGAAAAGCGGCCGTCGCTAACGCTGAACGGCCATATCCGTTGCCAGCTCAAGACACCGTAGCGCGATAGCACCACCCATGTCATCTTCGAGCCACTGGATCATTGTAAGATTGGCGGCCCTGGTACCGAAGCGCAGGGTCAACCTGACGCGATTCCACCGCGTGTTCGCACCCAACAGCAAACATCGAGCAAACATCGTGCCTTGGTGCCCCCCCGCCCGCGAAGCGAGGCAAAGCCACTGGCGACGGGTGGGAGCCGACGCCCGCAGAACGTCCGCCACGATGACGTGGGCGCAAAGCCTCAAACGGGTATTCCACATCAACATCGCAACGTACCGAGAACGCGGCGGCGCCGTCAACGTCAGCGCCTGCATTGAGGACCCGTTGGTGGCCAAGAAAATCCTCGATCACCTGAAGGACAAAGCCGAACCGAACGAACCACCCCTTGTCCGAGTGCCGCCGGCCGGGCTGTTCGAGCGATACCCAAGCCCTGCATCATTACCCAGGAATCGATGTTATCCCAAACAGGAAGTGTCTGGACTCAGGTTGACACGCGGGGTCGCAGCGGCGGCCGGGTACCCTAGCGTCGCGCGCTCAATCCCAGGTCAACGCACCACCGGTCTGGTACTCGGTGACCCGGGTCTCGAAGAAGTTTTTTTCCTTGCGCAGATTGGCCTGCTCGTCGAGCCAGGGCAGCACGTCGCGGGCACCCGGAAACGGTTCCTCCAGGCCGAGCTGGTGGGCGCGGCGGTTGGCAACGAACCGGAACTGCTCGCTGTGCAGGTCCGCAGAATAGCCCAGAATCGGGTCGCGCAGAATATAGTCCGCGTAGGCGCGCTCCGCGGCCTCCGCCTCGTCCCACATGGCGCGCATGTCCTTGGGATCCGGCTGGATGTTCTCTTCGAACATGATCTGGCGGACGACGCGGATCCCGAACCCGCAGTGCATGACCTCGTCGCGCAGGATGTACTGGAACTGTTCGGCGGTGCCTTTCATCAACCCCCGGCGCTGCAAGGCAAAGATCGGGCTGAAGCCGTTGTAGAACCAGCATCCCTCGAATACCGCCGCGAAGAAGATGTAGGCCATGAGAAAGTTCCCCAATTCACCGCGGTCCCGCAGGTCGATGTCCGGGCGCAGCACGGAGTTCAAGCGCCGGTTGGCGATGCGGATCTTGGCGTTGATTTCCGGCACCACCCGGTAGCGGTTATAGACCTCTCCCTGGTCGAGCCCAATGGTCTCGATGCAGTGCTGATAGGTCCAGGTATGCAGGGACTCCTCATAGACCTGGCGGGCCTGATAGATCTGCAGCTCCGGCGCCGTCATTTTCTCCATTACGGCGAGCCCAATGTTGCGCATGGCCATGATGTCCGAGGTGGTGAGATAGGACAGCACGTTGGTGTATACGTGACGTTCCTCCACGGTGAGTCGGTGGAAGTAATCGTGAACGTCCTGACCCATGCTGATGTCCAGCGGCGTCCAGTGGTTCCGGTTGGCGTTCAGGAAATACTTCCATGCCCACGGATAGCGGAACGGCGCCAGCTGGTTAACGTCGGTCAGACCATTCACGACCCGCTTGTCTTTTGGATCGACCGGGCTCATGGCAGACTCCGGTGTGTCGTTGCACAATGACGGGCCGGTGCGCGGCGCGCTGTCAGCGGCGAGGGGTGGAAGGGGCGCGGTGTGCGCGCTGGCGGTGAGCGGATCTTCCCAGTTCATCATGTCTTGGTACCTCTCGTCGAATGCATCCGTGGTGTGCCGGCCGTCGCCGGTGCGGCGTGCCTACTGGCAGGCATCGCAGTTGGGGTCCAGGATCGAGCACGACGGGATGGTCCCGGTGTCGCCTTGGGTCGCTTGGTCGCCTGACGGCTGCCGCACGCCGCCCTTCTCCATGTGCGTGGCCCCCATGGAGCGCAGGTAGTACGTGGTCTTGAGTCCGCGCGTCCAGGCCAGCCTGTACAGGTTGTCAAGACGCTTCCCGGAGGGTTCCGCCATGTATAGGTTCAAGGACTGGGCCTGGTCGAGCCACTTCTGACGGCGGCTGGCGGCCTCCACCAGCCAGCGTGGATCGATTTCGAACGCGCTCGCGTACAGCGCCTTTAGCTCTTCGGGGACGCGGTCGATGGCGAGGATGCTGCCGTCGTAGTATTTGAGGTCGTTGACCATGACCTCGTCCCACAGGCCGCGCGCCTTCAGGTCTGCCACCAGATAGGGGTTCACGGCCGTGAACTCGCCCGAGAGGTTCGACTTCACGAACAGGTTCTGGTAGGTGGGTTCGATGGACTGGGAGACCCCGCAGATGTTGGAGATGGTCGCGGTCGGCGCGATCGCCAGGCAGTTGGAATTGCGCATGCCCACGGTCCGGACCCGCTCGCGCAGCGTGTCCCAATCCAAGGTGCGGGAGCGGTCCACCTGAAGGTAGCCGCCGCGCTCCTGTTCGAGCAGGTCCAGGGAGTCCAGCGGCAGTACGCCCTGGCTCCAGAGCGAGCCCTCGAAGCTCGCGTAGCGGCCGCGCTCCTCGGCCAGGTCGGTGCTGGCGCGGATCGCGTGATAGGCCAGGGCCTCCGCGGAGCGGTCGGCGAATTCCGCGGCCGCTTCCGCCGCGTAGGGGATCCGCAACTGGTAGAGGGCGTCCTGGAACCCCATGATCCCGAGGCCCACCGGGCGGTGACGCAGGTTGGAACGCCGCGCCTCGGGCACCGAGTAGTAGTTGATGTCGATGACGTTGTCCAGCATACGCATGGCGGTACGTACCGTGCGCTCAAGTTTAACGTCGTCGAGACCGTTGGCGCCGGTATGGCGCGCGAGGTTTACGCTGCCCAGATTGCACACCGCGATCTCCGCGTCGGAGCTGTTCAGCGTGATCTCCGTGCACAGGTTGGAGCTGTGCACGACGCCCGCGTGGCGCTGTGGCGAACGCAGATTGCACGGATCTTTGAAGGTGATCCAGGGGTGGCCGGTCTCGAACAGCATGGAAAGCATCTTGCGCCACAGCTCCACCGCCTTCACGGTGCGGGTAACCTTCAGTTTCCCGCGCGCCGCCTGGGTTTCGTATTCGTGGTAGCGTTCCTCGAAGGCGCGCCCCGACAGGTCATGCAGATCAGGCACCTCGTCCGGGGAAAACAGCGTCCAGTCGCCTTCTTCTGTCACCCGTTTCATGAACAGGTCCGGTACCCAGTTGGCGGTATTCATATCGTGGGTGCGGCGGCGCTCGTCGCCGGTGTTCTTGCGCAGCTCCAGGAATTCCTCGATGTCGATGTGCCAGGTCTCCAAGTAGGCGCACACCGCCCCGCGGCGTTTCCCGCCCTGGTTCACGGCGACTGCGGTGTCGTTGGCGACCTTCAGGAACGGCACCACCCCCTGGCTGCTGCCGTTGGTGCCGCGGATGTGGGCGCCCATGCCCCGCACCCGGGTCCAATCGTTGCCCAGGCCACCGGCGTATTTGGACAGCAACGCGTTGGCGCGGATCGCGCCGAAGATGCCGTCCAGGTCATCGGGGATCGTGGTGAGGTAGCAGGATGAGAGCTGCGGGCGCCGGGTGCCGGCATTGAACAGGGTGGGGGTGGAGCTCATGAAATCGAAGCTTGATAGCAGTTCGTAGAACTCGATGGCGCGTCTCTCGCGGTCGATCTCAGGCAGGGCGAGCCCCATGGCCACGCGCATGAAAAACGCCTGGGGCAGCTCGAAGCGTACCCCGCCGTGATGCAGGAAATAGCGGTCGTATAGGGTCTGCAGCCCGAGGTAGCCGAACTGCCGGTCGCGTTCCGGTTGCAGTGCCGCGCCGAGCCGTGCCAGGTTGAAACGGGCGAGCTCCTCGTTCAGCAGGCCCAGGGTGATCCCCCGGTGTACATACTGGTCGAAGTACTCCGGATAGCGGGCCGTCATCGCCTCGTGACTCGCGGTATCGGGTCGTCCAGCGAGGAACGACAGGGCCTCCCGACGCAGCGTATGCAGCAGCAGGCGCGCCGCCGCGTAACCGTAGTTGGGCTCCCGTTCGATGAGGGAGCGCGCGCCGATGGTGAGCGCGGGCACCACTTCCGCCTCGGGAATCCCGTCGAACAGGTTGCGCAGCGCCTCCTGCACGATCCGCGCGCCGTTTACGTCCTCAACGCCGGCGCACGCCTCTTCCGCAAGCGAGCTAAGCCACGCCGGCTCCAGGGGCTGGCTGGTGCCGTCCGGCCGGCGTACATGGAGGATCGGTGCCGTGGTCTCGGGGGATCGGGCGGCGCGAGTCTGGCGCTGGCGGGTATGTTCTTCGCGGTACAGCACGTAGGCGCGCGCGATCCGGTGATGGCCGTCGCGCATCAGGGCCAGTTCCACTTGGTCCTGGATATCCTCGATGTGGACCGTGCCCCCGGTGGGCAGGTGGCGGGTGAGCGCAGTGGCTACCTGCCCGGTCAAGCGCTCCACGGTTTCATGGATGCGGCGGCTGGCGGCGGCAGTGCCGCCTTCCACGGCTAGAAAGGCCTTGGTCAGGGCCACGGAGATCTTGGCCGGATCGAAGGCGGTGACCGAGCCGTTGCGGCGGATGACCCGGCAGTGGTCCGGGTCGACGCCGAGCGTCGCTAGGGTGGCGGCCGGCCTGCGGGTCGCGGGGCCAGTCGGGGATCGGTTGGGAACAGGTGCGGTGTCGGTTTCCATGGCGCCTCCAGAATCACGTTCGTTGGAGTGGGCGCCTGCGCGGACGGGTGGGGAAAAGGGGGCAACGCGCGCCGGGCTGTGGCGTGGAATCCCGCTTCACTCCCGGAGCCTGTATCGCGAAGGCCTGGGTGATTTCCGAACCCGGGCCGTGGCCCGGGTTCTCTCCGGCAGGTCTTCGGACTTGGGGGCGGGCCGTAGTTCACGGCGGGCCTCGGTGCGCGGCTTCCCATCCCCTGCGGGACAGTGCCTGGGACCCCATGGTGGCGGCCCCGTGCGCGCCTTGTTCCCCCTTACCGCTGCGCGTCAGTCCCGGAATTACACCGGGTTCCCTTTTTCGGCACACTCAATATGTTGGGTGTGCACCGGAGATGGAACACAAGATAGTGTGATTATCGAGGGAATGCAAGTCGCCGTCACGGGGTCGGCTGGATCTCCTCCAGGTGTCGGAAGGCGGTGATCCGGGCGGTGTCCACGAAGTCCTGGATATACACGGCTTCCATCTGACGGGTGCGCAGCGCGGCATAGAGGGTGGCCCACATCCCGCGCTCACTGCCCAAGGGCCGTGCGACCACGGAGCCGCGGGCCAGAAAGGCGGCGGCGGCCCAGCGCGGGAGGGCCGCAACGCCGCGGCCGCTGGCCACCAGTTGCAATAGCACCGCAGTGAGTTCCGCGGTGCGTCGCGCCGCCGGTTCGACCCCGGCGGGGGACAGGAAGTGGCGATAGATATCCAGCCGCTCCGGGGGTACCGGGTAGGTGATCAGGGTCTCGCCGGCCAAGTCCCGAGGCTGGATCCAGGGGCGTGCCGCGAGAGGATGCCCGGGCGCGAGGATGAGGACCCCCTGATGGCGGAATAGAGGAATAAAACGCAGGTCGGCACGGACCTCCGGATCCGCGGTAATCACCAAGTCCAGGTCCCCGCGGGCCAGGGCCGGAAGGGGTTCGAAGCCGAACGCAAGCGACAGGTCGATCTCCACCTCCGGCCAGCGCGGCCGGTAGGCGTCCATCGCCGGCATTAGCCAGTCGAAGCAACTGTGGCACTCGATGGCCAAGTGCAGTCGTCCCGCCCGCCCCGCTGCCATCCGGCTCAACTCCCGGCCGGCGTCCTCCAATTCCCCCAACACCCGTTCCGCCAGGGCCAGGACGCGCTCCCCGGCCGCGGTGAAGCGGAGTGGCCGGTGTTTCCGATGTAATAGGGGAATCCCCAGCCGTTCCTCCAGGATCCGGAGCTGGTGGGACAGGGCCGACTGGGTGAGATGCAGACGGGACGCGGCCCCCGCCAGGGTGCCGACTTCCCGGATGGCCATCAGAGTGCGGAGATGGCGGATTTCGATCATTAACGTGAGTATATTTCATGTATAACCTGAAAATAAAGAATTTGTCTCATTTTATAGCCTAGCTCAAACTTCCATCGATCTCGGAATCCCGGCGATCCCGAATCCCGGCCCGTGGGTCCCAGCCGGCACCCCTGGGGACCCGATGGAGAGACACAGATGAGTATTGCCCATACCCTCGGATTCCCCCGCATCGGCGCGCGGCGGGAACTCAAGCGGGCCGTGGAAGCCTACTGGCGCGGCGATCTGGACGAGGCCGCTCTGCACGACATGGGGCGCAGCCTCCGGCTCAGGCATTGGCGCCACCAGCAGGAGGCGGGCCTCGATCTGGTGACTGTTGGGGACTTCTCCTGGTACGACTCGATCCTGGATTTGTCTGCCCTGTTGGGGGTGGTGCCGGCGCGGTTCGGACCGGTTACCGGACCGGTGACGCTGGACACCTACTTCCGGATGGCCCGGGGCCGCGGCCGTGATGGCGCGGACGTACCGGCCTGCGAGATGACCAAGTGGTTCGATACCAACTACCACTACATCGTGCCGGAGTTCAGCGCGGACCAGGAATTCCGGCTTTCGGCTTCGGGGCTGTTCGAGCAGGTCGCGGACGCGCGTTCCGCGGGGCACCGCGTCAAGGCGGTATTGCCAGGACCCCTGACCTACCTGTGGCAGGGCAAGGCCGCGGGGGCCAGTTTCGACCGCCTCGCACTGCTGGAGCGCCTGTTGCCTGCCTACGGAGAGATCTTGGTGGGGTTGCGGGAGCAGGGGGTGGAATGGGTGCAGCTCGACGAGCCGATCCTCGTGTTGGACCTCCCGCACCCCTGGCGGGACGCATTCGAATACGCCTATGCCCGGCTCCAGGTTCCTGGCCTGCGGCTCATGGTGGCCACTTACTTCGGCGGTTTGAACGAACACCTGGGCCTCGTCTGCCACCTGCCGGTGGATGGTTTGCATGTGGACTTGGTGCGCGCGCCGGAACAACTCGAGGCGGTGCTCGATCGCCTGCCGCCCTACAAGGTCCTGTCCGCAGGTATCGTGGACGGGCGTAATGTGTGGCGTTCCGACCTTGATGTCCTACTGGCGCGTCTGCGTCCAGCCTACGAACGGCTGGGTGAGCGGCTGTGGCTCGCGCCCTCCTGTTCCTTGCTCCACGTACCGGTGGATTTGGACCTGGAGGAGACATTGGACCCGGAGCTGCGTGGTTGGCTGGCCTTCGCGGTCCAGAAATTGGAGGAGGTGGTCCTGCTGCGCCGCGCACTTGCCGAAGGGGAGGCCGCGGTCTCCGGAGGATTGCAGCGGGCTCGGGAGGCGTTGGCGGAGCGGCGCGGCTCGCCGCGCATCCACTGCCCGGAGGTCGTGGCGCGGGCCACCGCGGTGACCAACGCCATGGCGCAACGCGCCAGTCACTATCCGCGGCGCTGTGTCGCACAGCAGCAACGTTTGGGTTTGCCGATCCTGCCCACCACCACCATCGGCTCGTTCCCCCAGACTACGGAGATCCGCCGCCTGCGCCGCGACTACCGCGGCGGGGGGATCAGTGAAGCGGTCTACCGGGAGCGGCTACAGGCCGAGATCGCGCAGACCGTCGCGCGCCAGGAGGCCCTGGGCCTTGACGTGCTGGTGCACGGGGAGCCCGAGCGCACCGACATGGTGGAATACTTCGGGGAACTCCTGGACGGCTTTGCGATCACCGCAAACGGGTGGGTACAAAGCTACGGATCCCGGTGCGTAAAACCGCCGATCCTATACGGCGACGTGCGCCGTATTCGGCCCATGACCGTGGATTGGACCGGCTACGCCCAATCCCTGACCACGCGTCCGATGAAGGGCATGCTCACCGGTCCGGTCACCGTTTTGCAATGGTCTTTCGTGCGCGATGATCAGCCGCGCGCCGATACCTGCGTGCAGCTCGCCCTCGCCCTGCGCGACGAAGTGGCCGACCTGGAGTCCGCCGGGATCGCCATCATCCAGATCGACGAGCCGGCATTCCGGGAGGGGCTGCCCCTGCGCCGCTCCGAGTGGCCCGCGTATCTGGACTGGGCCGCGCGCTGTTTCCGCGTCGCCGCTTGCGGCGTGCGCGACGAGACTCAGATCCACACCCACATGTGCTATGCCGAGTTCAACGATATCCTGGAAGCGATCGCCGCCCTGGATGCCGATGTGATCACCATCGAGACTTCCCGCTCGCGCATGGAACTCCTGGAGGCGTTCCAGACCTTTCACTATCCCAACGGGATCGGTCCCGGGGTGTTCGACATCCATTCGCCGCGGGTGCCGCCCGTGGAGGAGATAGGCGGGTTGTTGGAACAGGCCGTTCAACGGGTTCCCGTGGAACGGCTGTGGGTCAATCCGGATTGTGGGCTGAAGACGCGCGCGTGGCCCGAAGTGGAGGCGGCGCTTGCCAACATGGTGCGGGCCGCGGGGCTCCTGCGCGTGCGGGTGGGAATACCCGCTGACGGATCCGCCGTCGCGCGATAGCCACCGATGGCCGCGGCGCATTTCCGGTGACCAAGTGGTTGGGGCGCGAATTGACGCGCTCCGATAGCGGCTGAAAGCGCCAAGCGTGCAACACTACACTAGCCCGCGCTCAGCGACTCCTTGGCGTGATCGCGCGCCAGATAAACATAGAACGTCGGCACTACGTAGAGCGAAAACAATGCGCCGATAGATAAGCCGGTGGCGATTACCAGACCCATGTCGTGGCGGCTCACGGCCCCCGGGCCGGTGGCCAGTAGCAGGGGCATCACGCCCACGACCATGGCGCCCGTAGTCATGAGGATCGGGCGCAGACGCACGCTCGAGGCGCGTTCCACCGCGTCGCGCTTGCTGAGGCCCTCGTGGCGTTGGAGATCCCGCGCGAACTGCACGATCAGAATACCCTGTTTGGTGATCAGGCCGATCAGGGTGATTAGTCCCACCTCGGTGTAAATGTTGAGGGTAGCCAGCCCCAGGCTCAGGAAGATCAGGGCGCCGCAGATGGACATAGGCACCGTGGTCATCACGATCAGCGGATCGCGGAAGCTCTCGAACTGCGCGGCGAGCAGCAGATAGACCAGTATGATCGCCAGCGCGAAGCTGACCAATGCACCGCCGCCTTGCTGGGTGTACTGGCGCGACTGGCTGGCGTAATCCACCTCGAACCCGGGGGGGAACAGCTTCGCCGCGGTGTCCTTGAGGTAGGTCAGCGCTTGGCCCATGGTGATACCCGGTGCCATCACTCCCTGGACAGTGGCCGAATTGAGCTGCTGGAATTGGGGCAGATAGTCGGGTTGCACCACGGTGTGCACTGACGCCACGGTGGACAGCGGCACCAGTGTCCCGGAGCCGGTGCGGATGTAATACTGTTTGAGCAGTTCCGGGTTTGCCCGGAACCGGTCCGGTACCTGCGGAATGACCTTATAGCTCTGCCCCGCCATACTGAAGCGGTTGATGTAATTGCCTCCGAGCAGGGGCTGCAGGTCTTGGGCGATGGCGCTCATGGTGATGCCGAGGGTCGCCGCCATATTCCGGTTGATGGACAACACCAATTCCGGGCTGTCGTATTTGAGGTCCTTATCCAAAAACATGAACAGCCCGCTGTGCATGGCAGCCTCGATCAGGTGGTCCGACACCTGGTTGATTTGCTGGTAGTCGGCGCTGGCTTTGACCACGAACTGGATCGGCAGGCCACCGGCCGAGCCGGGAACCGCCGGGCGTCCAAAGGCCACGGTCTGCAGCCCGGTGATGTGAGTGAGCTTGGCTTGCAGCAGCGGCTGGATCTCCATCTGTGAGCGGCTGCGATCTCCCCAGGGCTTGAGCAGCATGCCGCCGAACGAGCTGTTGTTCCCCGCGCCGCCCCCGGGCGCGATCCCGTTTACCAGGAACGTCATGTGTTCCTCGGGAAATGTACCGAAGATCTTGAGGATCTGTTTCGAGTAGCGTTCGAGATAATGCAGGGTCGCGGTGGGCGGCCCCTTGCCTTGCACGAACAGAATCCCCTGGTCCTCGGTAGGGGCCAGCTCCTGGCGGGTGCTGGTGAACAGGAACACGATGCTGACCAGAATCACCGCGGAGAACACTACCACCACGGGCCGGTAGTTCAGCACCCCGTGCAGGGATCGGTTGTAGCGCGCGCGCAGCCGGTCGAAGACCTGGTCCAAAAAGTGCGCGAGACCCTGCGGTGGGGTGTGACGCAGGACCCGCGAGCCCATCACCGGTGAGAGGGTGAGGGCGACCACCATGGAGATCAGCACACTGGACGCTAGCGTGAACGCAAATTCGCTGAACAGGCTGCCGGTGAGTCCGCCCATGAAGCCGATCGGCGCGAACACCGCCACCAGGGTGGTGGACATCACCACGATGGGCAGGGTGAGCTCGCGGGCGCTTTGTATGGCGGCATCCAGTGGCGATTTTCCCTCTTCGATGTGGCGGTGGATGTTCTCAACAACGATGATGGCGTCGTCCACCACTAGCCCGATGGCCAGCACGATGGCCAGCAGGGTCATCAGGTTGAGGGTGAAATGCAGGGCGAGCATGAGGAGTCCGGTGCCCACGATGGACAGCGGAATGGCGACCGCCGGTATCAGCAGGGATCGGAACGAGCCCAGGAATAGGAAGATCACCAGCACCACGACGCCGAGCGTCATGGCAATGGTGGCGATTACCTCATGGATCGACGCACGGATGAATACGCTGCCGTCGTAGGGTATGCCGGCGTGGAGGCCCGGGGGGAAGTCCTTCTGGATTTCCCCGAACACCTTGTGTACGCCGTCGGCCACTGATAACGCATTCGCGGTCGGCGTGGGTGTGACCCCGATGAACGTGGCGGGTTCGCCCTTGAAGTATACCGATTGGTCGTAGTCCTCCGCGCCCAGTTCGACCCGCGCGACGTCGCCGAGGTGAATCTGGGTGCCGTTGATGTCGGCTATCACCAGGTGCCGGAACTCTGCCACCGAGTGCAGACCGGTGGTTGCGCGGATGGTTATCGCTACGTTTTTGCCCTTGGTGCGCCCGACGGCGGAGACGAAATCGTTGGACGCGAGCGCGGTTGCCACCTGAGACGGCGTGATCCCGAGGGCCGCCATCTTCTCCGGATTGAGCCACGCGCGCAGCGCGAAGGTATTGCCGTTGCCGGAACCCGCCGGCAGGATCTGCGCCTGTCCCACTCCCGCGACACTCTGGATCTTGGGCTGTATCACCCGATTCAGGTAATCGGCGATCTGCTGCGAACTCATGCTGGTGCTGTAGAACGCCAGGTACATGAGTGCGGTGGCGTCTCCCTCGGTCTCGTTTACCACCGGGGATTCACTCTCCGGGGGCAGCTGGTTACGGACCTGGTTGACCTTCGCGATAACCTGGGTCAATGCCGCATTGGGGTCCGAGTTCAGCTTCATGTACACCTGGACCGCGGAGACCCCCTGAGAACTGGTCGAGGTCATGTAGTCGATGTCCGGGGCGCTGGCGATGGCCTTTTCCAGGATCGTGGTGATAAAGCCCTGTACGGTGCTGGGGCTGGCCCCCGGATAAGAGGTGGTCACGGAGATCACGGTGTTGGTCATCTTCGGGTATTCGCGCACCGTCATGCCCAAGTACGCACGCAGGCCCAACAGCAGAATGACCAGGTTGAGGGCGGTGGCGAGTACCGGCCGCCGGATGAAAAGATCAGTGAACCCCATGATCCCTCTCCGCGCCGCCCTTGGGTTGGCCGCCGATCACCACGACCGATCCGTTGTGGAGCTTGAGCTGGCCCGCGCTGACCACCCGAACTCCGACCTTGAGTCCACGGGTAATTTCCACCATGCCATCGCGCTGGGAGCCGACCTGGACCAGCTGCTGCTGCACGGTGAGCTCGGCCTTCCCCTGCTTGCTCTCCTGGTGGATCACAAACACATAGTCTCCGAAGGTGTTGTAGGCGATGGCAGTGACCGGCACCACCAGGACCTTTCGCGCCGCTGACCGGATGACCTTGACGGTACCGAACATGCCGGGGCGCAGCCGGTGATCCGCGTTGTCCACCTCGGCGCGGGTGCGGAAGTTGCGGGTTGCCGGGTCTACCCGGGAGTCGAGCGCGCGCACCGTGCCCCGGAATACCGTGCCGGGGTATGCGTCTACCCGCAGTTCCACGGTCTCGCCGCTCTTGAGGTCGCCCAGATACTGCTGGGGCAGGCTGAAATCGACGTACAACGGGTTCCAGGACTGCAGGCCCACCAGGGCCTGCCCGGCGGTGACGTACTGCCCGAGATCCACGTGGCGGATGCCCAGCACCCCGTCAAAGGGGGCGCGGACTGCAAGTTTGGCCAGGGTTGCGCGGTCGTTCTTTACTTGCGCCACCGCGCCATCGTAATTGGCGCCCGCAGTGTCCACGTCGGATTGGCTGGCCGCTTTGCTGCGGAGCAGCCGCTTGGCGCGGTCCATGTTGATGCGTGCCAGGCGTTCCGCGGCCTCGTCGTGTTCCAACTGTGCGCGCTGGCTGCTGTTGTCGATTTGTACCAGGAGCTGGCCTTTGCGCGCTGGTTGTCCGGACTTGAACAGCATCCCGGTGATCTTGCCGGCCAGCGGGCTGGAGACCTCCACGCCCTGGACCGCCGTCAGGGTTCCTACTGAACCCAATTCCGGCGCCCACTGGACCTGCCGCACGGTAGCCGCAGATACCGATGCCGGCGGCATGGCGCGGTGCGCGAGCATCTCGCGCATCATGTGGCCCACGAAGGCCTTCCACCCGAAAATGCCGCCGAAGACCACGGCAAGGACGAGCAGCGTGAGCGCCAGACGTTTCTTCATGGGGTCCTCCGGTTGGCCGCGGATGCCGGCGCGATGGTCGTCTTTGCCGTCGGTTCCGTCACCGTGCGGGCCGCAGCGGCGGGTGCGCTGCCCGGTGGCGTGGGTTGCTCCGACCACCAGCCGCCACCGACCGCCGCAAACAACGCGGCTGTGTCCCGCAGGCGGTGGGCCTGGGTCTGGAGGACCAGAATACTGGCGTTGTGGTAGCTGACCTGGGTGGTGAGCAGCGTCAGGTAGTCGATGGCGCCGTCCGTATATTGGGCCTTGGCAAGATCCAGGGCCTCCCGCGCCGTTTGGAGTGCCTGCTGCTGCGCATGCAAGGCTTCTGCGTCGTGTTGTACCGCGCGCAGCGCGTCCGCCACCTGGGCAAAGGCCCCGAGTACCGTCTTGCGGTATTCGGCAGCCGTTGCCTCATATGCCGCCTGGGCCGCACGGCGCTGGGCGCGCAGGGTTCCACCTTGGAACAAGGGCTGGGTTAAACCCGCAGCGAGGCTCCATACGTTGCCTCCTGAGTTGAAAAAGGCCTGGGGCAGTCCGCTCTGTTGCCCGAAACTTCCGGTCAAGGCGAGGATCGGATACATCTTGGCGCTGTCGATGCCTACCTGCGCATTTGCGGCGCGCATCTGCGCCTCCGCGGCACGGATGTCCGGACGTTGCTGTACCAGGGTTGAGGGCAAGCTTACCGGCAGGTCCCGGGGTAGGCGGATTTCGCCATCGGTCCAATCCGGCTCCTTCCATTGGGCGGGGTATTCCCCGGCGAGGATGGCCAACTGATGGCGTGTCTGTGCCAGCCGCTGTTCGAGAGGCGGAAGTGCGGCGCGGCTGGTGGCCAGTTGGTTGCGCTGGTTCAGTACATCCAGATAGGGCGCGGCGCCGAGCCGGTAGCGGTTCTCGGTGAGGGTGAGCAGTTGCGCCTCAGCGGCGATGATCGCGCGGGTGGTGCGGATCTCCTCGGTGAGCTCCGCCGCGGTGATCCCTTGGGATACCACGTTGGCCTCTAGCGTCAGGTAGGCCGCCTGCAGTTGAAACTGCTGATAGTCCACCTGCGCCTTCTGTTGGCGATACACCAGGCGGTTGGCACCGAAAAAGTCTGGATAGTAGGTGACGTTGAGGCTGCCGGTATAGAGCGTGAACAGTCGCGGTGGCACGGACCCGCCGAAGGTGGCGCCGGAGAACCGCTCGCGTTGCGTGCCCAGTTGGCCGGTGACCTGGGGGTAGAACAGGCCAGCGTCGGCTTCCAGGGTGGCCTGCGCCTGGCGCAGCGTAGCCTGTGCCGCGTCCAGGGTCGGGTTGTGTTGCAGGCTCGCGCGCAGCAGCGCGTCCAGGGCCGGCGAGCGGAACAGGGTCCACCACTGGGCATTGAGTCTTGCGCCGTAGTCGAACCGCTGGCTTGCGCCGGCGCTCGTCACGGTATGCTGGGGTGCGGGTCCGGCCGTATAACGGTCGACCGATGGTGCCGCGGGCGCGACGTACCGTGGGCCGATGGTGCAGGCCGTGGCCAGCAGGGCGCACGTCACGGCCGCGACGACGGAACGCGCCCTCATCCGCGCCGGTGCCTTGGGCCACGCGACCGTATCGCGTCGCAGGCCGGGGCCGGGATCCGGTAGCGCTGCAGGGATGTTCACCGTCTGGGGTTCCTTCGGTGGCGGACCGGAATACCCACGTCCGTCGCGCCGTCGGCAGCGCGGACGGATCACGTTAACGGGTTGGCGGCTGGCCGGCAATACGTCAATTGGCGATTAAAGATAGCAGACTATCTATTAGCCAGCAATACAGAACTGCGGGACCGCTGCCCGGTGTGCTTGCCCGCGGAGAGGTGGTCGCCGTGGAGACCCTGATGCCCCGATCCTTAAAGTATGTCGGGGATGGACCGGTGGTCGAAGATCGGTCAGGCCCCGGGGTGGGCCGGGGGTGCACGCCGAACCGTTGCGCCAGGGTCCGATGAATGGCGCGCAGCGTGGATTCCGCGTCGGCGTCGCGATCCAGACGTACATGCAGCGTCACCATGGCTCCGCGGCCGGTCAATGACCATGCATGGACGTGGTGCACGTCCTGGACTCCGGGAATCGTTTCCACTACCGCGGCGCTGAGGTCGGCCGGGCGGATATGGTCCGGTGTGCCTTCCAGGAGGATATGGGTCGATTCGCGGGTCAGGCGCCAGGCGCTGCGCAGGATGAGCAGCGCGACCAGGATCGAAAGCAGGGGATCGATCGGCATCCAGCCGGTGGTGAGGATTACCAGTGCCGCCGCGATGGCGGCGCCGGAGCCGAGCAGATCGCCCACCACGTGCAGTACCGCCGCGCGCAGGTTCAGGTCCTCGCGGTCACCGTGATGCAGGAGCCAGAACATGCCTGCGTTCACCAGCAGCCCGAAGGTCGCGATGACCAGCATCAGGCCGCCGGCCACCTGCGGCGGCGCGAGCATGCGCTGGATGGCTTCCACCACGATCCACAGACTGAGTGCCAGCAGTGTCACCCCGTTTACGAACGCGGCTAGCACCTGGAAACGCTCGTACCCGTAGGAGCGGTGATCGTCCGCGGGACGCTGGGCGGCGCCCACCGCCAGCCAGGCGAGCAGCAGGGAGCCGGCGTCGGCGAACATGTGGCCCGCGTCGGCGAGCAGCGCGAGTGAATGGGCGATCAGCCCCCCCGCGGCCTCCACCACCATGAAGCCGGCGGTCAGGCTCATCGCCAGGAGCAGGCGCCGGCGGTTTTCCGAGGGCTGGGCGTGCGCGCCGCCGTGGTCGTGGTGGTGATGTGAATGGGTCGCGGTCATCCTATGGGATTCCTGATGTCAGTCGCCGCCGCGGCCGGGTTCCGCGACGTGGGTGGTCATGTCACGCAGGACGCAGCGCACGTGTTCGTCGGCCGCGGCGTAGAACACCTGCTTCCCGCGCCGTTCCGCGCGCATCAGCCGCGCGGCCCTCAATAGCCGCAGATGATGACTCACGAGCGAGGCCGAAAGACCGAAGCGCTGGGCCAGATCCTGCACGCAGACCGCCTCGTCCATGCAGGCGTGGATCAGCCGCAGACGGTTCACGTCTCCCAGGAGATGGAACATGTCCGCCAGCTCTTCGGCCTGTTCGGGCGAGAGCTCGGACCGGCCCGGAGGCCGCAGAGACTTGTTTGTTCGGCTGGTGACCATGACGCCGCCGGGCCAGGGATCTGTCGACCTATAAAACATGAACATGTGAACAGCTGTTATTATATACCGGCGGTCAAGCTGGTCAATTAGGCTTGTGGGGCCACTTGGCTGGGGCGTGGCGCGTTCGCCCAGCAGACTCCATCAGCCGCGACATCGGCGTACATGATGATCTCGATTTTGGGGACCATGTCCGGCGATGGCGAGTCGCGGGCCAGCATTTGTCGGCCTGTGGCTGTTGCCGCCGGTGCCAACGACCGGGTCAGGCGTAGCTCTTCCATCCACCGTAACGGGGTACCCGCTTGCGCTCGACGATCCACGCGCCCCGTCGCGTCAATCCCCGCCTCACGAGCGGCGGTGTACAATCCGGGTCAGCTCGATTCGGTCGGCAGCCCGGCGCTCTTCCATTCCGGGTAGCCATCCTTCAGGCGGCGCGCCCGGAACCCCGCCTTGCGCAATAGCTGGACGGCATCGTAGGCCAACACGCAGTAGGGTCCACGGCAATAGGCCACCACGTCCTGATCCCGGGGCAGCTGGCCGAGGCGCTCTTCCAGTTCCGCCAGGGGCACGTTGATGGCCCCAGGCAGATGTCCCGCCTCGAACTCCTCACGGGGCCGTACATCCAGGACGGTCACCAGTCCCGTGCGGGCACGTCGCAGGAGGTCTTGCGCCGGCACCGGCTCCAGTGCGTCCTTCGAAGTAAGGAAGGTGGCCACCAGGCGGTCGATTTCCGCGAGGTGAGCCTCGCCCACTACGCGCAGGGCGTGGGTTAGGCCCACCACGTCATCACCGGCGAGCCGGTAGTAGACGCGCTGACCGGCCCGGCGGGTGGCCACCAGACCCGCCCGCCGCAGCTGTTGCAGGTGATGGGAGGTGTTGGCCACCGGCAGGCCCGCGGCTCGTGCGAGGGCTTCCACATCCCGTTCACCCTGGGCCAAAAACTCCAATAATTCAAGTCGGTTGCCGTTACTCAGGGCCTTTCCGATCCGGGCGAACTGGGCGAATAGCTCGCGTTTGAATGGTGCCGGCGGCGCAGTGATTGACATGTCAGGCCCCCACGGTGTTTACTATTCAAGTATTCTTAAGAATAGTTGATAGAACAGATCATACGGCCCCCGGTGGCGGCGCGCAACCGGGGGCACTGAGGAGGTTCACGCCATGCCGTTCGAGTCCTTCGTACTGGCCCACGCCACCGGCATCCGGTTGGGGGCGTTTCTCGGCGTGTTCGTGGCCATGGCGGCCTGGGAGCTGGCGGCGCCGCGGCGCACGCTGACCGCCTCCAAGGCGCGGCGTTGGACCAGCAACCTGGTCCTGGTGGTGCTCAACAGCGTGTTGCTGCGCGTCCTGTTTCCGGCCGCTGCCGTGGGGGTGGCGGTCTTCGCGCAGGCCCGGGGCTGGGGCGTGTTCGATTACCTGCAGCTGCCTTACATCGTGGCGGTGGCGCTGGCGGTGGTGGTGCTGGATCTCGCGATCTATCTCCAACACGTCATATTCCACGCGATCCCGGCCCTGTGGCGTTTGCATCGGGTACACCACGCGGATCCGGACATCGACGTGACCACCGGCGCGCGTTTCCATCCGGTGGAGATCGTGCTGTCCATGCTGATCAAGTTCGCGGTAATCGTGGCTCTGGGCCCTCCGGTGGTGGGAGTGGTGTTGTTCGAGGTCCTGCTGAACGCCACTTCCATGTTCAACCACAGCAACGTGCGCATGCCGGCACGGCTCGACCGCGTGCTGCGCTGGCTGGTGGTCACCCCGGACATGCATCGCGTGCATCATTCCGTGGCCGAGGATGAGACCAACAGCAATTTCGGTTTCAACCTGCCGTGGTGGGACCGGTTGTTCGGCACCTACCGGGATCAGCCGCGGCTTGGCCACACGGCCATGACGATCGGGATCACGACCTTTCCGGATGTAAGACAATGCACGGGGTTGCGCGGCATGCTGGCGATGCCCTTTGTCGGGCGCATCACCGCCTACGCCATCAACCGCCGCAGCTGGGAGCCGCCAGGTGAACGCACGGACGATCGCCCGTAGTTTGCTGCTCCTGGCCCTTGGTGCCGCTGTCCCCTTTCAATTTGTTCAACTACGCTCTTGGCATTGGTCGTATCCCAGTGGCCAGTTTCGCGCAGAGTTCCTGGTCTTCCAATGATCCTGGGAGTGTTGGCGTACGCCTACCTCGGCTATGCCGGCCGCGCGGCGGCAGTGGGGGACGCGGGCTCGATACGCAAGGGCTTGCTGGAGCTGTTGGCTGCGGCGATGTTCGTGCCGCGAGTAGTCTCCCGCCTGCGCGGCGTTCCGATGGCCGATGTTGTGGGGTTGCAGTGACGCTTGCGTCAGGAGGGTGTGGCGCTGTTGGACGTGCGCGATGGGGACGAATACCACGGCCCCGCGGGCCACTGCAGGGTATTATCCGCATCCCCGTGGCGGAATTCCCGCCCCGGCACCTGGATCTGGAGGCCTTGCGCGGAACGGCACTGGGTATCGTGTGCCGTTCCGACAAACGTTCTGTTCGGGCCGCCCGTATCCTTGGCCGCGGCGGTTACACGGCGGCGCTTGATCGCCGGAGGTGCCCGCGCGTATCGGGCCTACCGTGTTGACCGGCGGGCCCTGAGCTTGGAGCCGGCGGCCGGCGTAGGGTTGGGGCGGAGAGGATGCGACCGGATATCTATGATGCCTGGTATCACACCGAGCGCGGTTCCTGGATCGGCGCGACCGAATCGCGGCTGATGTTGGAACTCCTGAACGCCAGCCCGGGTGCCTCGGTCCTGGACGTAGGTTCCGGAACTGGATATTTCAGCCGCCGGCTCGCCGCCGCGGGCCGATCGGTGGTAGCCGTGGACGCTGATCACGCCGCACTCCGGTTCGCGCGGCAGAGGGACCGGCAGATTCCGTGTGTACTCGGCGACGCGCAACGGCTTCCGTTCGCGGACCGGAGCGTCGACTACTGTACCGCCGTGACCAGCCTGTGCTTCGTCTCCGAACCGGCAGTGGCATTGGCAGAGATGTGGCGGGTGGTCCGGTGCGGGATGTTCCTGGGTCTGCTCAACCGGTGGAGCCTGCTTCATCACCGCAAACGAGGCCGGGGTGGTTACCGCGGTGCGCGCTGGGACGACTTGGCGCACGTCCGGGAGTGGGCTGCGCGACTGGATCCCGCGCCGCGACTCGTTTGGGCATCGGGGGTATTCGTGCCCGGCGCGTCGCCTTTCGCCCGCTGGCTCGAGCGGGTGATCCCCCGGGGGCTCCCCTGGGGCGCGTTTCTGGCCGTCGCGCTTCACAAACCGGATTTAGGTCGCGCTGGCCCGTGTCGCGGTGCATGAGGTTCGGGTCGTCATGCGCCCGGGTTGCGTCTGGTCGACGCGGCGCTTGAGCCGCGGCGTTGATTCGCGGTTGGGTTACCGTTCGTGGGTCTATCGGCCGGTGTAGTGCAGGTAGTTGGAGCTTGTGGTGCCCGCACGGTAACATGTGTCGGGGTGTCGGGGCCGCGCCCCGGGGGAGTCGGATATCGCCGCGCTGATCGCTGTTGCGCAGCGCGCCGGCCGATACCGAAGCTGACGACAACATGGGTACGAGGTGGAATGCAGGCATGGAGGGAAGATCTGGAAGATGTCAGAGTTGTGGTATGCCTCTCGTCAAGGACAAGTCCGGCGGAGGGACCGAGGCGGATGGCCGCAAGAGCGCCAAGTACTGTGGGTACTGTTATCAGGACGGCCAGTTCATGAAACCCGGCCTGACGGTAAGCGAGATGCAGCAGACCGTTCGCAAGGTGGTACGTAAGCAGGGAATGCCTTGGTTTGTGGCCGAGTACTGGGCGTGGCGGGTGCCACGCCTGGAGCGATGGAAACGGACCTGAAGCGGTGCCGGTGCGTTACCGCACCGGCGGATTCAGACCTGATTCCGATCCGTCTTCTCGGCCGTGGACTCTACGACTTGGCCGTGGTTCAAGGTCTTGGGTTGGGCGGTCTGAGTCTGAGTTTGACCGGGTTCCTCCTCGCCCTCTTTCATTGCCTTGCGGAATCCGCGGATGGCGTTTCCGAGATCGGAGCCGATGGTCTTGACGCGTTTGCCGCCGAACAGGACCAGTGTGATCAGCAGGATGACCAGCAGTTCTTTGAAGCCGAATTCCATGGGGGTTCTCCTCGATCCGGGCAGCGGCCACTTAGCCCGCGTTCGGTCCAGCGTGTACGGTGCCGTACCGGCGCGGGAAACGCACCCGGAGTGTTCAGGAACGATTATATCACCACGCCGGATGGGGATGGGAGAGGCCGTGTGCGCCGCCATTTGATGTCGCTGGGCACACTACTTGATTAACCGCGGGGTGTTCCTGTGATTGGGGCGAGAACCGGGGCGCAGGACCGGGCTGAGCCGATGAACCCCGCACCCGGGGTACGCTGGTGCGGCGGTCGGTCGGGTCACCTGGTGTACGATCGGCGGGTCGAGATGGCGGATATTCAGGCTTGGTGCTTGCCGGTCTTCTGGGTCTCCGCTGCGTTGACTTGCCCCGGGCCCAGACTGCCGGGTTCGGCGTGCTCACCCTCACCGTCTTTCATCGCCTTGCGGAATCCGCGGATGGCGTTTCCGAGGTCGGACCCGAGGTTCTTGACGCGTTTTCCGCCGAACAGTACCAAGGTGATCAGCAGGATCAACAGCAGCTCTTTGAAGCCGAAGTGCATGTTTGCTTCTCCCCGCCGAGCCGCGCTCCGCCGGCCCGGACCATTATCAGTTCCACCGGTACGCGGTGGGCGCTCCGGAGCCTTTGGGTGCATTCTAGCATGGCGGACGGTCCGGCCCGCATTTCTTACTGGTGTTCGCCGTGCTGGGGCTGCGGTGCTCTGCCGACCTCTGGGACGTACCCCCCCAATCCCGGCAAGCGCGGCGGCGGTTACGGCAGGTGGTCGGTGGAAAATACCAGACGGCCACGCCAGCGGTGTGGCGCGGGACTCAGGTCAGGGGCACTCTGGCTTGGACCGCCGGGTCGTAGCGATGGAACACGCGCCGGTAAAAGAACACGTAGGCACCCTGGAACGAGGCCGCCAGCAGGAACGGCAAGGCCAGCCAGCCGGCCTGGAACAGGACCCCGGCCACCGCCGGACCTATGGCCCGGGGGACCTGTATGGACACGCTGCTCAGGCTGGCGGCGAGTCCGCGCCGGTTGGGGTGCACCAGCCCCATGTTCAAGGCCTGACGGGCACCGGCGGTACCCAGATTGAAGGCGCCCCGCAACACGTAGAAGGTGGCGGCCCAGGCAAAGGTCGGTGCCAATGGCATGAGGACCAGTAGCCCGAGTCCGACCATGCGCATCCAGACTACCGTACGCACGACGCCCAGGCGAGTGCTGAGCCATCCGCCGAACAAAGACGCGAGGGCGGTTATCACGAACGCGAAGGCCATCACCGGCGCGATGGCTGCGGCTCCCTTTCCAAAGCGCAGCATGAACCAATAGGCCATAAGGGGGCCCACCAATCCGATGCCGGTCCCGTTCAGGGCGTTGATCGCCGCGAGGCGGAGCAGGCGGCCGTTCTCGGCCCGCGTGTCCGGTTGCGCCGCCGCTGAGGGCGGGGTGGCGGAGGGTGACTCCGCCGCCCCGCGCAACGCCAGGATCGAGGCGAGCGCCCCCAGCAGTACCAGTCCGAACAGCGGCCGGTAGGCGCCCGGTCCGGGTGGCCCCTGGGTCAACATGTCGGGTAGGGCCGCGAGCAATGCGCCCATCCCCATTCCAAAAAAGCCCACCGCGGTGTTCAGGCTGTAGACTCGGCCCCGATCGCGGTCTTCCAGGGGTGCGGCCAGCCACGCCTGTTCGACCGGGGCGAAGGGCCCCGCCCCCCCGCCTGCGCCACGTCCGAAGCCCCCCAGAAGGGCGGCTGGCACCAATACCTCCGGGCGGCTGCTGAGCAGCGCCAACAACGCGGCTACCAGCTGGCTTCCTTCATAAGCCAGCAGGAAAGCCCTGCGGCCGATCCGGTCACTCAAGGGTCCGGTCACCAGCGTGAGCACCGCTCCCACCAGCAGCGCGCCGCTCAACACCGCGCCGATCACCGCGGCGGACCAGTGCAAGGCATGAAGATAAAGGGAGAAATCCACTACCAGCGCGCCCTGGCCGACGCTGCGTGCCGCACGGGCAGCGATCAGCCGCCGCGTGTTCCGGGGCAGCTTGGAAAAGGGGTTGAGGGCTGACATCGGGTTCCCAGCGGGGGCGACACGGCGCGCGCCAGCAGTGTAGCAGTCCACCCGCGGGTCCGGCAGGGCAGTGCGCGAATTCATCTCTGTGCCGAAACCCGTTAAGCTGTATGCCGGGTGCTGTATGCCGGGTGCCGGGTGCCGGGTGCCGGGTGCCGGGTGCCGGGTGCCGGCCGGCCGGTGATGGCAGGAGCGAATCGAGTACCGTTATCGCAGCATGGCGGCAACCAGACAACTCAAGCATGGGATTGCCGCGCTGGTGCTTGCAGCGGCGGTCCTTGGGATGTCCGGATGCGCCACCCCACCGACCAATACCCGCAATGCCTGTGCGATCTTCCAGGAGAAGTCCGGTTGGTATCGGGATGCGGAGCACGCCTACAAGCGCTGGGGGGTGCCAGTCCATATCCAACTGGCCATCATTTATCAGGAGTCCCGTTTTCGTCATGACGCCAAGCCGCCGCGCGGCCGATTGTTGTGGGTGATCCCCTGGGGCCGCGTGTCCTCGGCCTATGGCTACGCCCAGATCCAGAGCGGGACATGGAAGTGGTACCAGCGCGCCACCGGCCATTACGGCGCCGACCGGGACGATTTCGGCGATGTGACGGATTTTATCGGCTGGTACGTGAACATGGTGCACCGGACCTTGGGTGTCTCCAGGTGGGACGCCTATCACCAGTACCTCGCCTACCATGAGGGCCCCGGTGGGTATCGGCGGCACACCTACCGGAACAAACCGTGGCTGATGCGTGTCGCACGACGGGTGGCGGCCAACGCGCGCCGTTACCAGGCGCAGATCAAGGCCTGCCAGGATGAATTGAAGAGCGGGTCTTGGTGGTGGCCGTTTTGAATTTCACCGCACTAGGCGTCGGTCGGACTTAGGACTGATCTACTGCGCCGGTGGGAGAGCGGTCCATTTTTCCGATCCTTTTCGTCCAATAGCTACGGCTATTCTCCTCAAACGATCGAAAAACGGTCCTCACTCTCCCACCTTGCTCGCTACGATCGCCTAAGTCCGACAGGCTCCTAGAGTGGTACCAGAGGCCGGAATTTCCGTGGTGACCTTGCGGGTGTTGGAATGCCACGGGCATGTTCACCGTCTCTCTCTGTACGTTTTAAGGTACGCTAAGGGATGGTGGCGGATCAGTCCACAAAACGTAAGATTTTGCCCAGGGTAGCGACTGACCCTGCGGTGGTGACACGAGCGGCCGCTACGATCCCAATCGCCGCGACGCAGGGGTTGTTTCGTGGGCGTGTCCCGGGACGCGGAACGGCGTCCGGATCGGGCGGATAAAGACCGAATCACGAGGGGAATGGACGGATGAAGAATTGCAGTCGATGGCTGGGGTGGATCGCACTAGTGGCCGTGTTGGCGAGTCCTGTGGCGGTTGTTTATGCGCAGACCGCCCAGGCGAAGCCAGCGTCCGCGGATCGGGTGATGGCAAAGTTCGCAGCCGCCCACTGGATCGCCGAGGGTAGCGGTAAGCGGATCCTCTATGTTTTTGTGGATCCCAACTGTCCGTATTGCCGCAACCTGTTCGACGCATTGCAACCGGAGATCAAGCCTCGGGACTTGCAGGTGCGCTTTATTGTCGTGGGGTATCTTACTTCCACCAGCCAGGGCAAGGCGGGCGCGATCCTGGCCGCGAAGGATCCGCTGGCGGCGCTGCGGTACAACGAGCGGAATTTCGGACGCACTGCGCCCGGGGGCGGTATCGATGAAACCCTGCCGTCCGATAAGACCATCGCCGCGCTCGACAAAAACTACCGGCTGCTCATGTCGACCGGCTCAAGTGGCGTCCCTGCGATGGTCGTGCTGGATCGACGCCAGGGCCCCCGGTTGGTGGAGGGGGCGCCGGATGCGAAAGACTTGCGCAAGATCCTGGATGACCTGCGCTGAGGACCGCTCCGGTCCGCAGCGGTGCGCGGCGTGACTCGGCCTATCTTTGCGGCCGGATCACCGATCCATTCGCCACTCAGAATTAATGTGTGTTAGGGCCCAAGATGGCCCTTTGCGGGGCTACGAGCTCCGCGGCCGGCGCGTTGTGGCGGCACCGATCGGGCCGCCTGTGTGTCTCCCCGGGCGATGGCCGGTGGCTTGCAACCCGCCCGGGTGCAGGCGACCGTGCCCCGCCATTCACCGCTACGACAGCGAGCGCGTGTTGCGCACCGCTCAGGCGCGGATATCGCGCAACGCCGCGAGGATGGCGGTCGGCTCCATCCGGGTGGTGTAGTCCATGCTCACATGGGCCGCCCGCACCATGCCCCCAGTGTCGATGACGTAGGTGGCCGGGATTGGCAGTTCGAAGGAGTCGTCCCCGTTCCACGCGGGCAGGTCGATTCCCCATTCCTGGTACAGGGCGCGCAATGCCTCGGGCAAAACAAAGACCAGACCATACGCGCGCGCCGCCTGATCCCCCACGTCACTCAAGACCTCGAATTCGAGGCCGTGCTTCTGTGCCGTGGAGAGGGAGTGGTCCGGGGTTTCCGGGGATACGGCGACCAGGGCTGCGCCTAGGGAGCGGATATCGGGCAGATGCCGTTGCAGCGCCGCCAGTTCCAGGTTGCAGAACGGGCACCATCCGCCACGGTAGAAACTCAGTACCACCGGCCCGCGGGTCCATTGCCGGGATAGGCGGATGGATGCGCCGCGCAGATTGGGCAGCGCAAAATCCGGCGCCGGCCGCCCGGTATTCACGGCCCGCTCCCCGACCCCCGATGCGGCCAGTTTTTGCGCCGCCTGCATCATGGTCTGTTTCACCGCATCCGGCAGGCCGGCGAGAAACTGCTGTTTGACCTGATTCATCTCCGCCGCCAGGGCGGTGGTCTGGCTGTCGAGCTCGGGTGATGTGTTCATGCAGGGTGCCTCCGTAGCCGTAGGGTTGGGCGGACCCGACTCCGGGTTGCGCCCGCTGCTGGGATCAATGAAGTATAAGTTAGTTATTTAACTAATTTTCTCGCACGTTTTCAAGAAACGTATTCTCACAGGGTATCCAGCCAGTTACGGAGCCGGGTGGTCTGTTGCTCCACGACGGTGTGGTCCCCGAGGGCATTGGCCACCAGGGCCATCCCCTGCAGCGTCGAAACGAAGTAGATCCCCAATTCCTCCGCTCCCGGGGCGCCCATCTGGCGGAACTGCCCGGTGATCCATGCGATCTGGTCTCGCAGTACCGCATCTGCCTTGTCGGACAAAGCGATCCGGCCTTTGTCCAATTCCTGACACAGACTGCCTATGGGGCAACCGTGGCGGGTCAAGATGTCCCGATAGCTATGGATCAGATCGATGAACCGGTGGATCCGCTGGCGCGGGTCCTGGAGTTCCTGTTCCCAAGCATCAAACTGCCGACGGAACTCCTCGCCCCGTTCCTCGATGACCGCGGCCGCCAGTTCATCCTTAGTCTTGAAATAATAGTACACGTTGCCCAGGGGTACTCCGGACTCCGAGGCGATGTCCGCCAGGGTCGTGGGCCGGAAGCCCTGACGATGGATTAGGGTACGGGCGGCCTCCACTAGGCGTTCACGTTTGTCGCTGGAACGAGACATGGATTGATTTTAATCAGCTGACTTAGTCACCGCGTAGCCGACATGCCGGAGCGGCAACCTGCCGCGCGACGCCCGTGTCCGCTCCTGGTGGACTTGGAAATTCCGTAGATGGCATGATGATATCATGATTAGACCTACAAGCTATCGGCCCTGAGACGCTTATATTTAGGCACGCGGCCCTCGAGTTCCCATGTGCCTCGCGGCAAACACTTATACAAGTTAGGCCACTCCTGGACCGTAGTTCTTACCGGTCTCCCGTGGAGGCCACCGCCACCCTTGCTGGGAAAGGGTGTCGCCCTGTGCGCGCGCCGATGGTGATCTGCGCCATCGACATCCGGCCCGCGGGTCGTTGGATGGGCCCCCAAACATGGAATATTACACTCAGACCCCGAGGTGGCGTCGGTCGAGCGGGCGCGGTCTTGGCGTCATGGCGCCTGAGGTCCCGCCGCACTAGGGGGAAGTGGTCCGCGGTTGCTCGGGTATGGCGTGTCTCGCCGTGTGCCACGCCCGTACTGCGCCGGTACTGTAAGATTCCTAACGGGGCCTTCGACTAACATGGTGAATTTCAGAACGAACCTGGAGAGGGTAGGCCACTGAGGGGGCGGTAATCGGCAACGCGGAGGGTGTAGGGATGAGTGGACTGGTGGCGGTACGCAGGGGTTACGCACGACTGGCGTGCGGGCTGGAGTTTCTGGCCCCGGTGGGGGACCTGCTG